>JALZIB010000155.1 GCA_030860505.1 Actinomycetota bacterium | reverse complement strand
CCGATCTACCGAACGGCACCTACTTCATCGAGGTCGAGGCGAACCCCGGAGGGAACCTGCACGACGGGGATCCCGGCAACAACATCGAGCGTCGCAAGATCAAGCTGCGCGGCAAGCCGGGGGCCCGCTTCGTCAAGGTCCCGCCGTGGAACGGCATCGACACCGAGGGCTGGTGGAACCAGAGCGTCATGCGCTCGCTGCACGGCTGAGGGACCCCCGCTTTGCCGGTAACGCTAGGCTGGGGGGCCTGGAGGGCTACGCTAATTGGCAAGCGGACGGTCTTGAAAACCGTTGTCCGAAAGGACTTGTGGGTTCGAGTCCCTCGCCCTCCGCTCTGTGATGTCGCGGGGCATGGTGGACAGGTGTCGCGGAGCATAGTGGACACCTTGACGATTCGCCCTGCGTGTCCCGGCCGGGATCGAGGGTCAGCTGCCGCAGCAACCCCCATCATCGGACAGCACCCTGGGAGCCGTTACCCGCTTGTCGCACGGATGCTACAATCGTCGCATGACGAGAGTTGCCTCTCGGGAGCTGCGCAACAACACAAGGTCTCTGCTCGATCGCGTGGAAGCGGGTGAGGACATCACGATCACGGTCGACGGGCGCCCGGTTGCGGTGCTTCGACCCGTGGGGCGGCGGCCCCGCTGGCTCGGGCGGGACGAGTTCGTTCGCCGCGTATTGTCCCATCAGGCCGACGCTGCGCTCAGAGGGGAGCTCGCGAGGCTCGCGCCGGACTCCACGGCGGACCTTCCTCCGCCGTGAGCCGCGGTCTCGCGGACACCACGGTCTTCGTAGCGAGGGAGTCCGGGCGAGCGCTCCGAGTTGACTTGCTTCCCGACGTGATCGGGGTTTCGGTCATCACGATCGGAGAGCTACGCGCGGGAGTCCTCGCCGCGGCCGACGTGGAGACACGTGATCGCCGGCTGTCGACCCTGACCCAGGCCCTTGCACTCGACCCGATACTCATCGACGGCGCCGTCGCCGAGTCATGGGCCCGGCTTCGCTTGCTGCTACGCGACAGTCAACAACAGATGCCCGTCAACGACTCGTGGATCGCCGCGACCGCCCTCGCGCTCGGTGTACCCGTCGTCACTCAAGATGACGACTACGTCGATGTTCCCAGTCTTGCAGTCATCAAGGTTTGAGGCCGGTGGCCCGATTCACGGCGCGACGGTCGAAGACCGATTGGGACGCTTCACCCTAGGCTTCGGAACTCTCCGGACGGCTTGATGGAACACCATCCTCCCCACGTTGGTCGAACCCTCCGGTGGGTACGGCGGTATTAGGGTTGTCGGTATGCCCGCGAGCAAAGAGATTCTCGAGGTCGAAGGGCGCGAGGTTGCGATCTCGAATCCCTCCAAGGTTTTCTTCCCTCGCTCCGGACACACCAAGTTCGACCTCGTGCGGTACTACTTGGCCGTAGCCGATGCAGCGCTGCGCGGAGTTCGGACGCGCCCGATGGCGCTCAAGCGCTACGTGAACGGCGCAGAGGGTGAGTTCTTCTTTCAGAAGCGGGCTCCCAAGAGCAGGCCGGAGTGGATCGACACCGTGGAGCTGAGCTTTCCATCGGGGAGGACGGCCGAGGAGATAGTCGTCAATGACGCGGCCCAACTCGCGTGGGTGATCAATCTCGGATGCATCGATCTCAACCCGCACCCGGTCCGGGCGGACGACCTGGAGCACCCCGACGAGCTACGCGTTGATCTCGACCCCGTGCGCGGTGTTCCGTGGTCACAGGTAAGGGAGGTCGCCCTCGCAACTCGAGGCGTGTTGGAGGATTACGGCCTCGTGGGCTGGCCCAAGACCTCGGGTTCGCGTGGCTTTCATATCTACTGCAGGATCGAACAGCAGTGGAGCTTCACCCAGGTGCGCCGAGCAGCGGTCGCGCTCGCCCGTGAGGTCGAACGGAGGATGCCCGATCTGGCGAGCAGCAAGTGGTGGAAGGAGGAGCGCCACGGCGTCTTCCTCGACTACAACCAGAACGCCAAGGACCGCACGATCGCGTCGGCGTACTCCTTGCGCCCAACTCCAGATGCGCGTGTTTCAACCCCGTTGACTTGGGACGAAGTCGGAGACGTTGAGCCGGAGTCGTTCACGATAAACACGGTGCCCGAGCGCGTCGCGACAACGGGCGACCCATGCCAAGGAATCGACGATGCGACCGGTTCCATCGAGGCCCTTCTCGAGCTCGCCGACAAAGACGAAGCCGCCGGACTGGAAGACGCCCCCTGGCCCCCGCACTTCGCGAAGCAAGAGGGCGAAGCGCCGCGGGTGCAACCATCCAAGCGCAAGGCCGGGCGCGGGAAGCGCGCCGGCAGCGTGCCCCCGCCGGCACCCGGCCAGAGCAGCGGACCGACCGGCCGACGGCGAACGACTGTGCCGCTCATCGAGATCGCGCGCGCCGCGACGGAGGCTGAGGCACTCGAGGGTCTAGAACGCTGGAAGGCTCGACACTCCGAGGTCTGGCCCCAGCTCGCGCCGGCCGACGTGCTGGTCGATTCGATGCGCGGCCGCAGCAAGACCTGGACGCGTGTCCGGCTTAATCTCAAGAATGTCCCCGAGGCCGATCGTCCCGCTCAGGAACCGCTCGAGGTTGACTACGACCCCTCCGTGGAGTGGAAGGGCCGCTGATGTCGTGGGGAGAATCGCGAAGATCCGAGTCCCTAGGGAGATATGCAGCGTGAGGCCATGGATCTGGGGGCATTAGTTGAGAAACTGGCCGACATACCAGGTGTTGTCGGCGCGACTCTGGGCGGTTCTCGCGCCGTCGGCCGTCAGCGACCGGACAGCGACTGGGACGTCGGCCTCTATTACCGAGGAAGGCTCGACGCCAACGATGTGCGGGCCCTCGGATTCGAGGGAACCGTCGTGGATCCCGGGGACTGGGGCCGGCTCGTCGACGGCGGAGCATGGCTCACCATCGAAGGAGAGCGAGTCGACATCCTCTATCGAAACCTCGATTTCGTGTCCCACTGGATCACGGAGGCCGAAGCCGGCCGATTCGACATCGACTCCGTCTATGGATACGTCGCGGGCATGGCCACCTACGTCCTGGCAGGAGAACTGGCGCTGTGTCGGGTGCTCCACGGGGAGCTGCCACGACCGTCCTTCCCGGATGCGCTGCGAGCCTCGGCGCCGCCGCGGCGGCGGTCGCTGGCGCAGCACTCACTTGCGGTGGCGAGGAACAGAGCCCTGGCAGGCGACGTGGTGTCGTTCGGAGGACTGTACTCGACGGCAGTGATCGCCGAAGCTCAAGCTCGACTTGCCGAGAACGGTAAATGGGTTCTCAACGAGAAGGACATCGCCACTAAAGTCGGGTTGGAGGATGTCGGGGAGACCCTTTCGTGCGTGGGGAGATCGCCGGAGGCGTTGCACGCCTGTCTCGAGCGCGTTCAAGAGATCATCGCCTGATCTCTCGTGGGTCATCGAGACTCGCAGCGATTGAACGCGCGGAGCGTTCCGCGGTGAGTACCGCGAGATCGTCCGCCCGGAGCGCATCGTCTGGACTTTCGAGTTCGAGGGCATGCCGGCAAGATCTCGGTCGAGACCATGACGCTCGAAGAGCACGACGGCAAGACCACGTTCACGAGCACGACAGTCCTCGACTTGATTGGCAGCGTCGCTCACCATGTGGGCCTGCGACTGGCGCCCGCTCGGATGGGACCTTCGTAGAACTGGTCTGACAACGCTCGCTGCGGGGCTATCGTGAAGGGCATGGACAAGGGGGTAGCTTCAGGGAGCGAGGTCGTTGACACGTTGGGGCGGCCGATTCGCGATCTCAGAATCTCGGTGACGGATCGCTGCAACTTCCGCTGCGTTTATTGCATGCCCAAAGAGGTGTTCGGGCGCGACTACCAGTTCCTCGAGCGCGCCGAGCTTCTGACCTTCGAGGAAATCGAACGCGTCGCACGCATCTTCGTGGACCTCGGGGTGAACAAGATCCGGCTCACTGGAGGAGAGCCCCTCGTGCGCCGCGACATCGAGAAGCTCATCGAGATGTTGGCGGCCCTTGACGGCCTCGATCTCGCGCTGACGACGAACGGATCGATGCTGGCCACGCGAGCGAGAGCGCTCGGGGAGGCCGGATTGAGGCGAGTCACGGTGAGTCTCGATTCACTCGACGACGATGTCTCCAAGGCGATGAACGACGTCGACTTTCCAGTGGAGCGGATCCTTTCGGGCATCGAGGCCGCCGCGGATGCCGGCCTCGGTCCCGTCAAGATAAACATGGTGCTGAAACGCGGAGTGAACGAGAACAGCATCCTTCCGATGGCCAGATACTTCCACGGTACCGGTCACATCGTCCGCTTCATCGAGTACATGGACGTGGGCAGCACCAACGGCTGGCGTCTCGACGACATCGTCCCAGCTCGTGAGATCGTCGCGACGATCGACGCCGAGATGCCGCTCGAGCCGATCAATCCCAACTATCGGGGCGAGGTCGCCGACCGTTACCGCTACAAGGACGGCGGGGGTGAGATTGGCGTGATCGCCTCGGTGACGCAGCCCTTCTGCGCGGACTGCACGCGTGCGCGCGTATCGGCCGAGGGCCAGTTGTACACGTGCCTGTTCGCAACCAGGGGTCACGACCTGCGGGCCCTCGTTCGCGGTGGGGCTCAGGACCGCGAGATCGTGGACTCGATCGCGTCCCTCTGGAGGGTGCGCGACGACCGCTACTCGGAGATTCGCTCGTCCGAGACCGCGGAGCTCGACAGGATCGAGATGTCTTACATCGGCGGCTGATGGCGCCATTTCACCAGAAGAGATGAGTGAGCAACTGCAACTAGCGACTCTCGAATGGGGGACGAAGGGTCCCCGCGCCTTGCTGATCCACGGCCTGACTTCCTCGGCGCGGAGCTGGTGGCGTTTGGGTGCCGAGATGGCAAGAGCCGGCTACAGGGTTACGGCGACCGACCTGCGCGGACACGGCGACAGCCCTGTGGGAGACGACTATCTCCTCGGCTCCTACGCAGCCGACGTGCTGACGCTCGGGAGCGAGTGGGACGTTGTTGTGGGCCACTCGCTCGGCGGGGCCATCGCCGCCGTCGCCCAAAGGACGGACCGTAGTTTCGCGGATCGCCTTGTGCTCGAAGACCCATTGCTCCTGTTGTCTGAGCCGGAGACCTTCATCGCCGAATACACGAAGCCCTTTGAGGACCCAAGCGCTGGTGCTGTCCTTGCTCGGTACCCCAGGTGGCACCCGCAGGACGCGCGCATTAAGTCGGAAGCGCTCGAGGCGTCGAGCCCGGAGGTCGTAGGACGCACCGTTTTGGAGAACCAACCGTGGGATCTGGTTCCCATAGTGATGAATCTCGATTGCCGCACGCTGCTCATCGCCGCCGATCCTGACGAAGGGGCGTTGGTCACGCCCGAGATGGGTGGGGAGATCGCCGCGGCCAATCCTCATGTCACCTTCCGGCTGCTCGCCGGCGCAGGTCATTCCCTGCACCGCGACTCCTACGAGGCGTTCTGGCGGATGCTCCATGGTCATCTCTCCACATGAACCTCGAGACCCAGGCGATATCGGTCGATCTCGAAGCGGACACCCTCGTGGTGGTTTGGGCCGACGAGCACGTGTCGCGGTTCGAGCTCGAGGAGTTGCGACGAAGCTGCACCTGTGCCCAGTGTCGCGAGCTGCGCGCGCGAGAGGAAGCGATCTGGCCCCAGCCGGGAGTGTCCAGGACCCTCGAGGTGACCGGCGCCGAGCTCATCGGGGGCTGGGGATTGTCGTTGCGGTGGAACGACCAGCACGAGACCGGCATCTACCAGTGGGAGATGTTGCGGGCATGGTGCGGTTGCGAGCTGTGTACTCGCTCCTGAGCGGCCCGCCCCATAGATACACATCGCCAGAACATCACTTTACTTTCCGGGCGGACCACTACGCATCGCTACGATGGCTTGGCGACGTTCACCACGGGAAGCCGGATGCGGCGCGCGCTCATGTCGAGCAGCTTGCCGGCGATCGCGTCGATTGCGCGCGCCGCTTCAGAGTCGGGTTCTGTGACGATGATCGGAGCACCCACGTCGCCGCCCTCGCGCAGCGCGGGAACGAGCGGGATCTGCCCCAGCAGGGGGACCTCGAGCTCCTGTGCCAAGAGTTCGCCCCCTCCGGAGCCGAAGATGTCGTAGCGGAAGCCGTCGCGGCCGGTGAACCAGCTCATGTTCTCGATCACCCCTGCGACCGCGAGATTGACTCTGCGTGCCATATATGCAGCCCGCTGCGCAACGCGCTGCGCAGCAGGTTGGGGGGTCGTCACCACAACGACCTCCGCCGCGGGCAGGAATTGCGCCATCGTAAGTGCCACGTCGCCGGTTCCCGGGGGCATGTCGATGATGACGACGTCGGGCTTGTCCCAGTAGACGTCGGTCACGAACTGGGTGAGCGCCTTGTGCAACATCGGTCCTCGCCAGATCACGGGATTGTTCTCGCTGGCGAAGAAGCCGATCGAGATCACCGCGACGCCGTGTGCTTCGGGCGGCACGATCATCCGATCGATGATCACGGGCTTGCGATCGATGCCGATCATGCGCGGGATCGAGAACCCATAGACGTCCGCGTCGATGATGGCGGTGCGCTGGCCGCGTCGAGCCAACGCCACCGCGAGGTTGGTGCTGACCGACGACTTGCCCACCCCACCCTTGCCGGAGGCCACGGCGATGACCCTCGACGATGTGAACACGTCGCCCATTGAGACTGTGCCGTCGCCGTGGAGCCGGCGGCGCAGCTCGATGCGCTGGTCGTCGGTCATGGTCGTGAAATCGACGTTTACCTGCTCGGCGCCCAACGTTTTCACCGTCGAGACGACGTCGTCGTGGATCCTGGCTTTGAGGGGGTAGCCCTCCACGACGAGAGCGACAGACACGCGCACCCGGCCGGGGGCGACCACGACCCCCCGGACCATGTTGAGCTCGGTGATGGGCCGGCGTAGCTCGGGGTCGTGCACCGAGCCCAACACCCTGCGCACGTCCTCCTCGCTGATCGCGCTCGCCTGTGACAAGTGCCTCCTCCTACCGCACTCAGCCGGCCCTCAAGCAGACCAAGCTAACTAGTCACCACATAGGTTACTCAGCATCACACATCTCCTAGACGAGCTATCGCCTGGGTAGTACGGTCTAACTAGTCCACAGGACAAAGCATGCCCCCGTTATGCGGGGGCGAGGGATCGGGGGACGCATGGAGCTGACTCGTCGGGACTTCCTCAAGGTTTCAGCCGCCGGCACGGCAGGAGCGGCGTGGGCAACCTTCGGCTTTGACCTCGAACCCGCGTACGCGCAGGCGAGTGAGCTGAAGATCAGCCGCGCCAAGGAGATCCGCTCGGTGTGCCCCTACTGCGGCGTCGGCTGCTCGATGATCGCCTACGTCGCAGGTCATGGTGAGACCACCTCGTTCAACACGAAGCCCTATCTGGTCCACATCGAGGGCGACCCCGACAGCCCGATCAACGGGGGCTCGTTGTGCCCGAAGGGCGCGAGCACCATGCAGCTCGCGGTCAGCGAGGAGCGCGTGCAGGCGCCGCGCTATCGCGCGCCGGGCGCGACCGAGTGGCAGGACATCTCCTGGGACGACGCGCTCGATCGTCTTGCCCGAAAAATGAAGGACGCGCGCGACGAACGCTTCATCGAAACCGACGACGACGGCAACATCGTCAACCGCAACGAGGGCTTCGCCTGGGGCGGGGGCGCGACGATCTCCAACGAGGAGGGCTATCTGACGACGAAGGTCTTCAGGGCTCTCGGGACGGTGGGTATAGAACAACAGGCCCGGGTTTGACACGGTCCCACGGTGGCCAGTTTGGCCGCCTCGTTTGGCCGGGGGGCCATGACCAATCACTGGGTCGACTTCAAGAACTCCGACGCGTTTCTCGTGATCGGCGCCAATCCGGCGGAGAACCATCCCTGCGGGTGGAAGTGGGCACACGTCGCGCGCGACACGCGCGGCGCAAAGATCATCCATGTTGACCCGCGCTTCACACGCACGTCCGCCGTCGCCGACCTGTGGGCACCGATCCGCGCGGGAACCGATGTCACCTTCTTCAACGGCCTCGTCAACTACGTCCTGGAAAACGAGCTTTACCACGAGGACTACGTAAAGCTCCACACCAACGCCTCGTTCATCGTGTCCGAGGACTTCGAGTTCAACGACGGCCTCTTCTCCGGCTACGACGAAGCATCGCGGCTCTACGACCCGTCGATGTGGGACTACGAGCGGATCTCGGGCACCGAGATGAAACCGTCGATCACGGAGAAGACTCCGAAGGAGCGAGAGGCCGCGACGGACGGGAGTGCTCTTCCTGCGTCCCCGGCCGCGACGCCGGGGTTCGCCAAGCGCGACAACACGTTGCAGGATCCGCGCAGTGTGTTCCAGCTCATGAAGGTGCACTTCTCCCGCTACACACCGGAGATGGTCTCCGAGGTGACCGGCATCCCGGAGGAGAAGTTCCTCGAGATCGCCGAGATCTTCGGCGCCACCGGCACGGCGGACAAGGCCGGCAACGTCGTCTACGCGGTGGGCCTGACCCACCACACCAGCGGGGTTCAGATAATCAGGGGCATCGGCATCCTTCAGATGCTCCTCGGCAATGTCGGAAAGCCGGGGGGCGGCGTCAACGCCGAACGCGGTCACGCCAACATCCAGGGCAACACCGACAACGCGCAGTCGTGGGAGATCTTGCCCGGCTACATGGCGATCCCGAAGCCCGGCATGAAGTCCCTCGACGACTATGTCAGGACGGCGGCCCTGGCCCAGCTCGATCCGCATTCCCTCAACTTCTTCGGCTCCGTATACCGGAACATGACCGTGAGCTTGCTCAAGCAGTGGTTCGGGGAGGCCGCAACTGAGGACAACGATTTCGCGTTCTCGTGGCTGCCCAAGCCCGACAAGAACTGGTCGTGGATGACGTTCCACGACGAGGCGCGCGCCAAGAGGCTCCACGGCATCTTCAACGGCGGCATGAGCAGCGTCAACGTCGGGCCGGATTCGAACCGGGTGATCGAGTCGCTCTCGAACCTCAAGTGGTTCGTGGTCATGGACCCGTTCCCAACCGCGTCGTCGGAGTTCTGGCACGCACCAGGCGTTGACCCGGAAGAGGTTCAGACCGAGGTGTTCTTCTTGCCGACCACTCACTGGATTGAAAAATCGGGCGCATTCGTTAACTCGGGCCGTTGGGCCCAATGGAAGCACCAGGCGCTTCCCGCCGAGGGCGACATCAAGAACGACAATTACATCATCGCGCAGCTCTTCCTGCGGATGAGGGAGCTCTACGAGGAAGAGGGCGGTGCTTTTCCGGACCCGATACTGAATCTGACCTGGGAGTACTCGAACCAGGACGACCCACCGGCGGAGGATCTCTCAGCGGAGATCAATGGGAAGGACCTCACTACCGGGCTGCTCCTGGATACGTTTCTCGATGCAAAGGACGACGGCACCACCGCAATCGGGAACTGGCTCTACACGGGGTCGTACACCGAGGCCGGGAACCAGATGGACCGGCGCGGCACCGACGACCCCACGGGCATGGGCTACTTTCACAACTGGGCGTGGTCGTGGCCGGCCAACCGGCGCGTCCTCTACAACCGGGCTTCGGCCGACGCAAAGGGCGAGCCCTGGGACGAGACGCGTCCCGGCATCCGCTGGAACGGGAGCCTGTGGGTTGGCGACGTCCCCGACTTCCCGCCCGACTCGGCGCCCGAGGACGGCCTCGGCGCGTTCATTATGACGGGCGAGGGGGTCGGACGGCTATTCGCCCCGGGTGGACTCCTCTTGGACGGACCCTTCCCCGAGCACTACGAGCAGATCGAGTCGCCTATCACCAACCCGTTCAGCGCGACCAACAAGAACCCGGTTTCGTTCCTGTACGAGGACGCTCCGGCGAGCTTCGCGGAGGACGACAGCGAGTTCCCCTACGTCGCCACCACCTACCGGCTCACCGAGCACGAGCACTTCGTCACCCAGCACGTGCCTCAGCTCGTGGAGGCCATGCCCGACTTCTTCGTCGAGCTGCCTGTGGAGCTGGCCGATAAGAAGGGCATCGCGAACACCGACATGGTGAGGGTGCGCTCCAAGCGCGGAGAGGTCGAGGGTCTGGCGCTGGTGACCAAGCGAATGCGCCCGCTGAAAGTCGGTAACAAGGTGGTCTACCAGGTCGGCATTCCGGTGCACTGGCACTACGCGGGAGGAACCGGCAAGGGCAAGGCCGCCCAGATGGCGAACCTGCTGACGCCTTACATCGGCGACGCGAACACGGCGACGCCGGAGTTCAAAGGCTTCCTCGTTGACGTCGAGAAGATCTAGGGGGTGAGGAGATGACAACCGAGCTCGGTCTCGCGGTGAAGCGGAAGTCGGCGACTCCCTCCTCCGGGACGAACATCCGCCGGGATGACTCCATCAAGCAGGTCGAGGTCTCCAAGCTCGTCGACATCGACCTCTGCATCGGCTGCAAGGCGTGCGAGGTCGCGTGCAAGGAGTGGAACGACCTCGAGGTGGAGGAGACTCACAACTTCGGCGGCTACCAGAGCCACGAGGACCTGACGGCTTCCACGTGGGACCTCATGCGTTTCAACGAGGTGGACCTCGACGATGGCGGACTCGCGTGGCTCATCCGCAAGGATTCCTGCCTCCACTGTGAGGAACCGGGTTGCCTGCTCGCATGTCCGGCTCCGGGCGCGATCGTCCAGTATGAGAACGGCATCGTCGACTTCGATCAGGACAAGTGCATCGGCTGCCAGTACTGCGTCGCCGGATGCCCGTTCGACATCCCGCGCTTCGACTCCGAGACCAAGAAGGTCTACAAGTGCACGATGTGCGTCGAACGCATCAGCAACGGGATGGAGCCTGCCTGCGTGAAGGCGTGTCCCACCGGGTCGATCCGGTTCGGGACCAAGGAGGACATGCTCCACTACGGCGAGGAGAAGGTGGGAAAGCTCAAAGAGCGCGGCTTCGACGACGCGCTCCTCTACGACCCCGAGGGCGTCGGCGGCCTCCACATGATGTACGTCGTGCCGCGCGGCGAGATGCTTGACGAGTACGGGCTTCCGGACAACCCGACGGTGAAGGGCGCCAGCTTCTTCCCCCTCATGAGCGTGTTGCGCAAGCTCGGGTCGCTCGCCACCTGGGTGGGGTTGATAGGCGCGGGGCTCTTCTTCCTGCGAACCGGCCGCAGGTTCGCGCCTTCGGAAGACAAGGCCGTTGCCTCGGCCCGGGAGAAAGGCCAGGAGGCCGAGAGAGAAAAGCAGCCTCCTGAGGAAACGAAACGGGAAGAAGGCGAGCGCTCATGAGTGTGCGAGCCGAAGATGACGAAGGGGTGCTTCGCTATTCGCTGGCGGAGCGCGTCCTGCACTGGTTCGTCGCTCTTACCTTCATCTATCTGATGCTCTCGGGATTTGCACTCGGCTATCCGCGCATGGCGTGGCTCTACGATGTTCTGGGCGGGGGCCAGACGGTTCGTTTCCTGCACCCCATCATCGGCGTGGCCTTCACCATCGGTGTCGTGCTGATGATCTTTGTCTGGCTGCGAGACATGATCTTCGACGATAGGGATCGCGCGTGGGCGCGTGATCTTCGCAACTATGTGCGCGAGGGCCACAGCAGCGTTGACATCGACCGTTTCAACGCGGGGCAGAAAGGCTACTTCTGGTTCGCAATCCTGACCGGCGTGCTCCTGCTCATCACCGGGCTCCCTCTCTGGTTTCCGAATCTCATGAGCGGCGGCTGGAACCAGTTTGCTCGTTTGGTGCACCACGCTCTCTTCCTCCTTACCGTCGGCGGCTTCATCATCCACGTCTACATGTCCACGGTGATGCTGCCGGGCACGATGCCGGGCATGACCGGCGGCAGGGTCACCCGGGCCTGGGCGGCCTGGCATCATCCGAGCTGGTTCCGCAAGCAGGAGGCCGACCGCAACTGAAGAGCCGACGAGGAGGCCCGGGCGACTTCGACTCCCGGCTGGCCCGCGCCGAGTCATTGGAGCGATCAGCGGCTGCGGCGGCTCCGCTCTCGTTTCTGTCGTCCGTACTCCGCCACCAGCGTGACCGTGCCTCTTCGGCGACGGTGCGAACGGCGGCCGCCCGGGTGGGGGCGGGGTCGATCAGCAATCGTTTAGTGGAACGCTTCCCCCTGCTCGAGCTCGCGGCATCGGTGCCGGCAGTGGTGGAGGAGATCCCCGTCGCGGTCGCCGCACTCAGAGCGCCCGTCGCTCCCGGCCCCCTCGGGGACGCGGGCCAGGATCTGACCGCTCGCAGTGGTGCCGAGCGTCGTGACCTCGTAGAGGGCTGGCTCGACGACCCCTCTCTACTCGAGGCTCGCATGGCCGCGTGGATCGGGGTGGCGGCGGCACCGGTGCTCGAGCTCGCAGCCGCGGCCTTGAAGCCGCTGGAGAAGGAGGAGTGGTCCGGCCCCGCCTGTCCGGCGTGTGGAGGATTGCCGCAGGTTTCGGTGATCCGCGAGGAGTCGGGTGAGTTCATGGCGGGATCCCCTCGCTATCTCGTGTGCGGGAGGTGTGCCTTGTGGTGGAGCTTCGCGCGCGCCACCTGCCCGTGGTGCGGTGAGGACGATTCGAGGCGAGTCGGCTCCTTCTCGCCGGAGGGAGAACGCTTGGTGCGAATCGACGCCTGTGATACCTGCCACGCTTACGTGAAGACCTTCGACCTCAGGGAGCGGGACGGAAGAGAAGTCGTTCCCCTTGTCGACGACGTGGCCACTCTGACGCTCGACGTCTGGGCGCACGAGAAGGGGCTGCAGCGTTCGGGCGTGTCTCTTGCCGGGGTCTGACTCGTGCGCGATCGTCGAGACGATTCGCTAGTGCTCGCTGAGCGACCGATGGGGGGAGGCACGAATGGATGACTGGTTCGAGAAGTACGCCGAGGCTCTCGAGGAACGGCTCGGCACGTCCGAGGCGACACTTCATCTCCCCGGGCACCTGAAGAACCCCATTCTGACCCTGGCCCGCATCGTGGCTCACGGAACCGAGCGCAAGAACGCTCCGCTGGCGACTTACGTGGCCGGGTGTTACGTCGTGGCTAGAGGCGCGCAGGGAGTGGACGAGGCCACGGCCGCTGCCGAGGTGCTTGAGATCGCCGAAGCCATCACCCCCACCGAAGAGACTCAGGCGTGACGCTCGACGCGCGCTCTTCAACGGGGCGACGCCCAACGAGCAGGACCCGCACCCGTGTCCGCGTCCTACAAGAGGATGAGGAGCGAACCCGCTCGGACTACCTCGCCACCGAGGAGCCCCTCGAGATCCGCCTCGTCGCCGGAGGCCAGACTCACAAGCTGGCCGTCACGATGCGAACGCCGGGAGCCGATTTCGAGCTCGCGGCGGGTTTCCTCTACGGGGAGGGAGTGATCGGGAGCCGCGACGAAGTCTCCCGCATCACCTACTGCACCGATCCGGACATCGATCCCGAACAGCATTTCAACATCGTGAACGTTGACCTCGGTACCCGGGCTGCGCCCGACTTGAGAGCTCTGGAGCGTCACTTCTACACGACCAGCGCGTGCGGCGTCTGTGGCAAAGCGAGCCTTGAGGCCCTTCAGTTACGCGATTGCCGCGCGGTTTCGGGAGGCCTCGAGGTGGCCCCACGGATCATCTATGGTCTGCCCGACAAGCTGCGGACGGCCCAGGACCTCTTCGAATCGACCGGTGGGCTGCACGCCGCCGGGCTCTTCAGCTCCGAAGGCGAGCTCCTTTGTCTGCGCGAGGATGTTGGGCGCCACAACGCGGTCGACAAGCTCGCCGGATGGGCCCTGCTCGAGGGAAAGCTCCCCTTGAGCGATTGCATCCTCATGGTGAGCGGGCGCTCGAGCTTCGAGATCATGCAGAAGTCCCTCGTTGCCGGCGTTCCCATCGTGTGTGCGGTGTCGGCGCCCAGCAGCCTCGCGGTTGCGCTTGCCCGCGAGTTCAACATGACACTCATAGGCTTTCTGCGAGAGCAACGCTTCAACGTTTACGCTGGTAGCGAACGCATCCGCGTTGAGG
>JALZIB010000137.1 GCA_030860505.1 Actinomycetota bacterium | reverse complement strand
CGCCAACCGCCTCGTGGGGATCCTTCACGGATGCCTGCGTCACCGCCAGCCCTACGATGAAACGATCGCTTGGCCCTCTCTCATCGAGGAGGCGGCTTGACAGTTACGGGCGTGGGATATCTAGCCGCCGTCGGCGTGCGCCGGCCGCCTGAGGAAGGCCGTCATGCCGAGTGCCTGGCTTTCCAGCACCTGGACGAGCTCCCAACCCTCCTCTCCCCACTGATTGAGGATTTCCTGAAGTGCGTGCGAGATCAACGGAACCGTTGTGTACTCCCACTTCTGCACGAGGTCGCTCCCTTCGGTCTTCTGCGTAGTCTGAGATCCTGATGTCCGATCACATCGTTGTGGAGGGTTCCGGCACAATAATCGCTCACGAGGTGAGGTGGGCAAGAACGTTCGCCGAGCGTTCGAGAGGCCTCATCGGATCCCCTCCCCTAGAGAAAGGCCAGGCCCTCGTTATCGAGCCGGCGACCCAGGTCCACACCTTCCGCATGGCCTACCCCATCGACGTGGTCTTCGTGGGACGCGACTGGACCGTGCGCCATGTCGTGCGGTCGATGGCGCGACGCCGGCTGTCGAAATTCGTGCTCCGCAGCCGTTACGTGATCGAAATGGCTGCCGGTTCGCTTCCTCTCGAAGTCGGGCCCGGTGCCCAGCTTCGCGTCGTTGACTGAACGATTAGACGGGAGGGATCTCGTCGAAGCCGGTCTGGAAGGTCTGTACGGGCACGAACAGCCAGAAGCCTTCGCTCGCACCGCCGGCGCCCGCGCGCTCGATGACGAAACGCAGTGTGTCGGGGTTCGGTCCGGCGATGCCGCCGTCGATTCGGAGCGCTCCGCGCCGCTCGAGCTCCTCGATCAAGTCTTGAGTCGGATGTCCGTCGATCTCCATGGCGGGGAGTTTAGTCCTGTGGAGGTTCGTCCGAATGTCTGGGATAGGTGTCGCGCGCCGCCGAGAACACAGCGATCGATGCGCAGGCCATGAAGCCCACGACCGAGCCCATGAACACGACCATCACGTAGCGGCCCAACCCGTTGGGCCACGAGATGGTGATGAACGCGAGCATGGACGCGATCCCGAACAGCGCAGACACGGCCATGCCCACGATGGCGGCTCCGTGCAGGCGGCCCACGGGCTTCGAGCGTGTGGACGGCGGTTCGCTCGGTGGTGGCTCTACACCCAGGGGGACGACGTTGTCGGAACGATCCGGGGAATCATTTCGGCCCGGATCCTCCCCTGCCTCACTCAGCTGGCTCTCCCCTCGATCCAGGCGATCAGTGTTCTGGTCGCAACTCCCGACCCACCCTTCGGGACTTCGTCGTAGGCGCTCTCGATGCGCGCCGGCCCGGCGATGTCCAGATGAGCCCAAGCTACCCCGTCGGCGACGAAGTTACGCAGGAAGAGTCCTGCTTTGATCGCCCCGCCCCAGCGGGAACCGGTGTTCTTGATGTCCGCGATCTCGGACTCGATGTCGCTTACGTAGTCGTCGTACAGAGGCATCGGCCACACACGCTCGCCGGCGCGCTCGGCGGCGTTGGCGAGTTCGGTCCGGAGATCGTCGTTGTTAGAGAACAGACCGGTCGCCTTCGGGCCGAGGGCAACCATGATGGCCCCCGTCAAGGTGGCTACGTTGACGACCGCGTCCACGCTCTGCTCGCACGCGTAGGCGAGCGCGTCGGCCAGCACCAGCCGCCCCTCTGCATCGGTGTTGAGGACCTCCGAGGTGCCGCCGCCGTAGTGCCTGATCACGTCCCCCGGCTTGATCGAGCTTCCCGAGACCATGTTCTCGGCTGCGGCGACGATGCCGATGACCTCGATGTTCGGCTTCAGGCGACCCAGGGCGCTCATCGCCCCGATAACTGCGGCGGCGCCCCCCATATCGGTCTTCATGGGTTCCATCGCGCCCGCAGGTTTGATCGAAAGGCCACCCGAGTCGAAGGTGATGCCCTTGCCGACGAGCGCGAGCTTTCCGCTCGGCTTGGCGGGCTTGTAGTGCATGACGATCAGTCGAGGCGGCTTGTCCGAGCCCTTGCCGACCTCAATGAGACCGTTGAAGCCGCGCTCGGCCAGCTCCGACTCGTCGAGAACCTCGAAGGCGAGACTTCCGACATCCGCCACTTCTCGAGCGCGCTCGGCCAGGGTCTCCGGGTAGATGGTGTCCGCAGGCTCGTTGGTCAGGTCGCGCGCAAGGATCGTCGCGTCGGCGGTCGCGAGGCCGCGCTCGATCAGGGCTCCGTCAGGATCACCGAGCATCGTGATGCGTTCGATCTTCGAGGGATGAGGATCGCTCTTGTAGGTCGTGAACTTGTACGAACCCAAGAGGAAGCCCTCGGTCGCACCGGTTACGGCATCGGCATCCGGAACCTCGACGTGAAGGGCCGAGGCGATCGTTGCGCAATCAGTGAGCCTACGGGCGGCCGATCCGGCGGCCCGCATGACCTCGGTGCGGCCGGCGTGCTCCTTTTCTCCCAGTCCCGCCACCACCACGGTGCGCGCCTTCAAGCGGCCCAGGGTCGGCACCAGCATCACCTCCGCCGTCTTCGCCTTGAAGCCGGCGTGCGTCAGGTGCTCGCTGAGCTGGCCGTCGAGCGCGTCGTCGAGTGTCTTGGCCCCGGCCGAAAGCACGGGCCCGCTGCCGGATTTGAACACCGCGACGACGACGGCTTCGACGGAAACGCCGTCGACCGCTTCACTCGAACCAAGGACCTGGGGTGGCATCAACTCTCCTTTTCTGGTGGTGACTCGCCTGTATACCGTCCCAGGGCGATCCTCCGCTCAAACGTTTGTGCCCAAATCCGCGAGTCGGGAGACGTCCGGCGGTAGGTTTTTCGCGGTTTTGTTGGCGAGAGCTCGCGGGGTACTCAGCTCTGACCACTTTCTTTCTTGCAGCACTTGCACTGGCCTGGCTCAGCATCTTTATTCCGGCCGTGAGGCGGGCCGGTCAAAGCACTCCTCTGAAGTCGTCCGAACGATTCGCCCGTCGCATGCAGTTGATCGCCCCTCCCGGCGCCGATCGGGGACAACGCCGGGTGATCGTGCCGCGATCGGCGGGTCGCAGAGTGCAGTCGAATCGCAAGAGTCAGCGCCTTCGCACTCGCATCCTCGTGGTCTCCGGGGGGATGGTCATCGTGTCGGCGGTCACGGCGCTGAGCGCGGGAGGCGGATGGTGGGAGCTCCACCTGCTCTGTGATCTCTCGTTCGCCCTCTACGTGGTGCTGCTTCTCGAAGCCAAGAAGCGCCGGGCCGAGCGGCTCCAGAAGGTCCGCCCGCTCGCGACTCGCAGCAAGCCGAGCCGCCCTGCGCCGGCGCAACTCAACGTCTCGGGCGCCCGACGCTAGTTTCCCTATCTCCTGGCGCGGTAATGTCCGGCTCATGGACCTCTCCGACATCGCCGCCGATTTGCGAGCCCGATTCGACTCGAAGAACAGCGCGCGCGAGATCGGGCTGTCCTCATCTCGGAGCGCGATACGCGCCTGCGGTAACGCGATTCGAGCTCTGCACCGCTACGAGGAGGACAACGCCCGAGAGCTGATCGCGGAGGCGGAGGCGAGCCTCGACGAGGTGCGCAGCGCGCTCATCGAGCACCCCGACGTTCTCTACGCCGGGTTCTTCCACGACGCGGAGAAGGAGCTCGTCGAGGCGCGCGTGACCTTCGCGCTCGTCAGGGGTGAGGAGTTCCCTTCGCTGGAGGAGCTCGGAGCGTCGCCCCAGGCTTATGCCAAGGGCATGGCCGAGGCGATCGGGGAGCTGCGCCGCCACATTCTCGACCTCATGCGGCGAGGCGACCTGAAGCGTTGCGAGGAGCTCCTCGGAGCGATGGACGACATGTACTACGTGCTCGTGTCCATGGACTACCCGGACGGAATCACCTTCGGCCTGCGCCGCCTGACCGACGTCGCCCGCTCGATCATCGAGCGAACGCGCGGCGACTACACGACTTCGTCGATCCAGGCCTCCCTGCGCGCCTCGCTCGAGGAGCACTCGGCGAACCTGGAGGACCGCTGAGTCCGCTATTCGGTTCACTGAGGTGCGAGGTAAACTCGACTCTCGTTTGGGCCTGTAGCTCAGTTGGTAGAGTGCGCCCCTCGCACGGGTGAGGTCAGCGGTTCGAATCCGCTCAGGTCCACTTGATCTCCCGGCGCGCGAACCAGGGCCGGCCCGACCTCGGCGCATTCAACCACTGATTCGGTGGGTTAGATCCGCAGAGTTCGGGCGCGGCTCGCACCCGGGCACTAAGCTCACTCTGTGTCGGCGAAGGACTCGACCTTTTCGGTCTCACCTGCGATGACGAGGATGTCCTCCGGACCGGGCACGGTCTCGGGCGTGGCGTAGGTGAAGTGCTCGCCCTCGGGCTTGATGCACACCACCGTGATCCCGAAGCGCGCGCGCACGCCGGTGTCTCCCAACGACCGGCCGACCACTGCCTGGGGGGGCTTGGTCTCGACCAGGGCGAAGCCCTCGTCGAGCGCCATGTAGTCGATCATCCTGCCCCCCACCACGTGGGCGATGCGCTCGCCCATGTCCTTCTCGGGAAAGATCACCGAGGTCGCGCCCACCCGATCGAGGATGCGGCCGTGATCCGGCGTGATCGCCTTCGCCCAAATCTTTTCGATGCCGAGGTCCGCGACCACCAAGGTGGTGAGGATGCTCGCCTGGATGTCCGTTCCAATCGCTACGACCGCCTTCGCAAAGTCCTCGGCCCCCAGTTGTCGCAACGCTTCGATGTCGGTCGTGTCCGCCTCGACGACATGTGTGAGCGAGTCCGAGAACTCGCGCACCAGCGCCGGATCCTTGTCGACTCCGAGCACCTCGATGTCCAGTTTGCAGAGCGTCTCTGCGACCGCGCCGCCAAAGCGGCCGAGGCCGAGCACGAGCACTCCGCCCTTGTGTCTAGCCACAATCTCTAGCCAATGATCGGTCGCTCCTCCGGAAGTGTGTAGCGACGCTCTTCTTCCTTCAGAGCGAGCGCGGCGCCGAGTGTAATGGGACCGACGCGCCCCATGAACATCAGCGCGATGAGCACGAGCCGGCCGAACCCGGAGAAGTCACCGGTGATCCCGGTAGAGAGCCCGACCGTGCCGAACGCGGAAACCGCCTCGAACAGGGTTTCGGCCAGGGGAAAGGATCCCACCGCCATGAGGATCAAGGTCGAGCCCACTACGGCTCCGACCGCCAGGAGAGCGATCGACAGCGCCTGTCTTTGCGCCCCCGTCGGAATGCGCCGTCCGAGCGCGTTGACATTGGGTTCGCCCCGCACTTCCGCGCGGATGACGAAAGCGAGCAGAGCGAAGGTCGTTACCTTGATTCCCCCGGCGGTTCCCGCACTGCCCCCGCCTATGAACATGAGCACGGTTGTCACGAGCCAGGTCGTCTCGTTCATCGCCCCGTAATCGAGCGAGTTGAATCCCGCCGTGCGCGGGATCGTCCCCTGGTAGAAGCTCGCCATTAGCTTCTCTCCGGTTGAAAGGGGGCCGAGCGTTCCCGGGTTCGACCATTCGAACGTCAGCACGGAGAGCGTCCCGAGAAGCAACAGAATCGCCGTCATACCGAGCGTGATCTTGGTGTGGATCGAAAAGCGCGGCCACGCCCGGCCACGCCGTTCGAGTTCGAGCAGAACCGGGAAACCGATGCCTCCGATGATGACCGGGAGGGCGGTTCCGAACGTGATCCATGGATCGGTTACGAAGCGCACGAGGTTGTCGGAGTAGAGCGCGAAGCCGGCGTTGTTAAAGGCCGAGACCGAATGGAAGACGCCGTGATACAGCGCTCGTCCCACCGAATAGTCGTAACCGAGCAGGAAGCGCAGGCTGAGGACGAGCGCCGAGGCAGTTTCGACGACGACTGTGATGATGGTGACCCCCACCAGCACTTTTCGCAGGTCGCCCAAACCCAGCGCCTTGGCCTCCGCCTGCGCCACCATGCGGTTGCGAAGGCCGAGGCGGCGCGACACGACGAGAGCAAGCAGGGACGCCAGGGTCATGATTCCGAAGCCGCCCACTTGAATGAGCCCAAGGATGACGACTTGGCCGAAGGTCGTCCAATAGGCTGGCGTGTCGACGACGATGAGTCCCGTGACGCACGCCGACGACGTCGCGGTAAACAGCGCGGTCAGCCACGCCGGGCCTTCGGGACCGGATCTCGACATCGGCAGCATCAACAAAAGGGTTCCGATCGAGATGAGGAGGCCGAACGCAAGAACGATTACTTGGGCCGGGTGCTGCTCACGAAAGAACCCTCCCGGACGTGCAATGCCTCGTGCGGATGACCCTCGTCTCATGCCGAGCATCGGCATACCCTAGTGGTCTGTCGCGCAGGTAACGCCAGCAACCGTTCGAATGCGTCGGCTACTTGCGCGGCGGGCCACCAGGTGTTCGCATGGGTGCGCGGTGTGAGTAACCTCGGTTTATGAAGCTCGGGATCGCCGCCTTGATCGGCGTTTGTTCGCTGCTGGTGGCGGGCTGCTCGAACGACGGGGCGGCCGTGGCCGAGTGCGAGGACGAACCGGTCGAGACCGAGACCGGCCTCGTCTACGAGGATCTCGAGTGTGGCTCGGGCGACGAGGCGGCCGGCGGAGACAGCGTGACCATCGAGTACACGGCCGAGCTGTCGGACGGCTCTCGCTTCGCTTCCTCCGACGAGCAACAGGGCGGCGAGTTCGTGTTTCCGCTGGGCCGCGGACAGGTCATCTCCGGGCTCGACGAGGGGGTGCGGGGCATGAGGGTCGGCGGCGCCCGCAGGCTCACGATCCCACCGGAGATCGGTTACGGGAACGCGGGCTTTCCCCCCGAAGTCGGAGCGGACGCCACCATCGTGTACGAGGTGACGCTCCTCGCAGTAGCCACCGGGGACTAGAGCCAGCACCATCCCTTGGGGGGCAGAGAATCCTCGGTCGTCGTCTCGACGGTGTTCGTGACGGTGCGCCCTCGGGTGGTTTCGGTGGTCGTGGTGGTAGTCGGCTCGCCCGACGGTTTCGAGCAGGCCGCCTCGTCGTTGAACAGCAGGCGGCGCTCCCACGACTCGTAGGGAAGGACCGTGCCGACCAGAAGCGGATGGTAGAAGACGAGGAGCCCGGCGACGGCAGCCATGAACACCGCCGCCGCGAGCCTCGCCTCGATCGAGCGTCCGAGCCTCACGAAGCAGTAGGCGAGCGCGATGCACATGAAGGGCACTACCGGGAGCAAGTAGAAGAGAAAGATGGCGCTTCTATCCTGTGACAGGACGAGCCACGGTAAGTACGTGAAGGCAACACCGGCGACGATGATCGCCTCGGGGCCGAAGAGGTCTCTGCGCCGAAGCCAGGCGCCGGCCGCGAAGACGACTGCGGGAATCGACGACCACCACACGAGCGGATTCCCCAGCGCGGAGATCGATCCAATGAATCCCTCGGGCGCGCCTGGAGCGACGTAGTAGGCAACCGGACGTTTGAGCAGGATCCACGACCACGCTGGTGATTCATAGGGATGGCTAGCCTCGAGGCCGCGATGGAAGTGCCACGCCCTGTTGTTCTCGGTCCAGACGTTGAAGAGCCAGGAGTCGTCGGACCACGGCGCTGCGAGCAGCGATCCATCCACTCGCCCCACGTAAGCCAGGAGATAGACCAGCACGGGCACGAGCACGAGCCACGCGAGAATCGTCGCGCCCTCTTGGTTCAGTGCCCGCGCAATCGCTCCGCCTCTCCCGTCTCTCCGTCGAGCTCCGATGGCCCAGGTGATCGTCAGCGTGAGCGCGGCGACGACGAAGAACACCCCGGACCACTTGGTCGCGACCGCGCCACCCGCCGCGATCCCGGCGGCAAGGCGCCACGGTCGCGCAGGAGAAGGCCGAGGTTGTCCCTCGAGGCGAGCGCCCAGGTGGTCCCTGTCGTGCGCCAAGAACAGAAAGGTCGCGACGCCGAACAGCGGGACGAAGCCATCGAGCATCGACACGCGCGCCTGGACCAACGCGAGGAAATCCAGCGCGAACAGTCCGGAGGCGATGGACGCTCCGAGCGTCGAGCGCAGGATCTTCCGGGCCAGTAGGTAGATCACCACGATCGTGAGCGTGCCGGCGATAGCGCCTGCCACCCGCCAGCCGATTTCATTGTGTCCAAAAGCCCTGACTCCGAGCGAGATGAACCACTTACCGAGCGGAGGATGGACGTAGTTTTCCGGCGCATCGATGCCGCACACCGAGGGCGGCCTTCCGGCGTAGAGACACGCGTCCTTGGCGTAATAGATCTCATCGAACATCTGGCCCTTTGCATCACCCAGACCGATGAAGCGCAGAGCGCCACCGATCAGAGTGATGAGAGTCAGACAGAGCCAATCCCAACGCGTCCAGTCGCGCGGGCGGGCATCGCCCCCGGGGCGGGTCTCTACGGGCGCGCGCTCATCGAGGTCGTGTTCCACGGCAGCGCAAGTCTAGTGGGCCCTTGTTTGTGGCGAAGGCGTTTCCGTTGTTCTGGATGTCGGTAGTCTCCGCGCGTGCAAACACTCAGGGCCGGCCTCCGGGCGATGCTAAAGCGACCGCTGGCGGCGGTTCCCCTCACCATCGAGGGACTCTTGTTCGCTGCACTGATCTTGTTCGGGTGGTTGCCTGCCGACGCTTCCGCTGCACCCGCCGCAGCGGTCTTTCCTTTTGATCTCTACTTCGACCTCAAGCAGTCGGTGGCGTTCTCGTCCGGATGGGTGCTCTTCGGGGTGTCTGTCGCCGCCCTCGTGCTGTTTCGAACGGCCCTCCTCGCGCTGACGGCGGCGTTCGCCGACGGTCGAGGCGCGTCGCTCACGAAGGCGTATAGCGTTGCATTGATGCTGGGGCTGCGCGCGGTCCCGTATCTATTCCCCGCGGCCGCGTTGTACTTCATAGCGGTGGCGACTCGCTACGCGCCATTCGCCTGGATCGCCGCGCTCATCGGATTCTTTCCCGCATGGCGACTATGCCGGCGTGGCGTCGGCCTCGATACCGGGATTGGAACGCGCAACGGGCCCGTCCCTGAGATCTCTTCGTTCTTCCTCTACGCGACATTCCTCATGGGTCTCGGTGCATCAATCTCTGCTCTTGCCGGGCGGTCGGTGGTTCTGGCCGCGTTGATCGTCGCGTGCACGGGTCCATTCCATGCAACCGTGTGGGTGGGATGGCGTTGGCGCGCAACAGAGAGTGCGGCATCGTCCGAAGGGCGCGTCGTCACCATCGTTGCGTTCGTCCTCGTCGCCGGCTTTTTTATTTCCTCGGTCATCGACAGGAACCTGCGAGAGTTTCGAGTGGTTCCCGCCGATTACGAGGGAAGCCTCCTATTGCTGGGTGGAGTCGACTCGACCACGACGACGGGCGCGTTGGCGGACTTCGAGCCCGGCGCGCTCGGCTACGCGCGTGACCAGAGCAGCCTGTTGTCCTACCGGGGGTCGGGCCGGCCACACCGGGCGGCCGATACGCGAGGAGACCTCGATGAGATCGCTCCGGGCGTTCGTAAGCAGATCGGTATGTTGGGCGACCGGCCGCGCGTTCTGCTCGGACACTCGCAGGCGTCGTTGATCCTCGACCGCATCCTCGAGGCCGGCGAGGCTCCCCTCGACGCGGCGGCGGTCCTCTCTCCGGCGCCGCCCGTGGCCCCCTCGATCGACGTTCCCCCCGAGGGCGAGGCGGGGGAGGGAAGGGTCGGGGGAGACAGCGCGCGTGCCTTCGCCGACCTACTCGAGATCGTCAACCTGACCCCTTACGATGTCGACGCAGCTGCCTCGCCGACGAATCTCGACACTCTGAGGGTCCGCGACGCGGGCGTCCCTCGTCTGGCGGTGTGGGCGCTCGGTGATTCGGTGTTGCTCGAGACGGACTGGCGGAGGCCCGGCGAAACCAACCTCGTGGCGCTGAGCGACCACGTCGGGGCAACGCGCAATCCCAGGGCGTTGGAGGCGACGCGGCTCTTCCTCCGGGGCAGACGGGTGGGCTCCGACGAGTCCTCGTGGCGCTCCGTAGCGGTGAACCTCCTCCGCTACGCCTTCGAGCCGTGGCGACCATGAGCGGCCGTCTCGTCTTGGTGGGAACGCCGATCGGCAACCTCGAGGACACCTCGAGGCGAGCCATCAGGACTCTCGAGGAAGCCGAGGTCATCGCGTGCGAGGACACTCGCCGCGCGCGCAAGCTCCTCAGTCACTTCGGCATCCGCGCCCGGGAGTTGGTGACCTATCACGAGGCCAACGAGCGACGTCAGGCGCGCTTACTCCTCGAGCGAATCGCCGCCGGAACCAAGGTGGTCCTCATCTCGGACGCGGGTATGCCCGGGCTGAGTGATCCTGGTTTTCGCCTGGTCGAGGCCTGCGCCCAGCGCGGCTACGAGGTCGTCGTCGTGCCGGGTCCGAACGCGGCCGTCAGTGCTCTGGCCATCTCGGGACTTCCTCCGGGCCGTTTCGTGTTCGAGGGTTTTCTCCCGCGTAAGTCCGGAGAGCGTCGTCGCCGCATCGCACAGTTGATCGCCGAAGAGCGCACGATCGTCTTTTACGAATCGCCCCATCGCATCGCCGGCTCTCTCGGCGATCTGCTCGAGGGACTGGGGAACCGCCCTGCGGTCGTGGCGCGCGAGCTCACGAAGATGTACGAGACCGCTCACAGGGGCACGCTCGGAGAGCTTCGTGAGTTGGCCGAGGAGGGAATCTTCCGGGGAGAGATCGTCGTGGTCGTGTCGGGGGCCGTACGAGACAGCGCCGAGCCCCCCGAATCCCAGGAGCTCGCCGTGCGCGTCGCTCAGCTCATCGAAGGGGGCATGGACCGCAAGACGGCGATGACGACCGTCGCCTCAGAGGCGGGTGTTTCGAGGAGGGTCGTGTTCGACGCGCTCGTGGCCGCCAGGGACCCCGAGGACTAGTCGGCGGCGCCGACCCTTTCGTCGAGGCGAAGCTCGCGCGGAACGGTGGTCACAGAGAGCTCCGCGGCGCATTTCGCACAGACCTTGCGATCCTTGTAGTTGATCAGGCCCTCGTCCGATGAGCAGAACAAGCATACGTCGAGGCGCTTGTTCAGGATGATGTGCTCGCCCTCGACGCTTATCTCGAGCTCGTCGCCCTCATGAATCCCGAACACGCGGCGCAGCTCGGAGGGAAGCACGATGCGTCCCAGTTCATCGATCTTTCTGACGACCCCGGTAGACTTCATAGGTAGCTCTCCCACCTGCATCGAATTTGGTAGTTCTTGGGCTAGACGATAAGCGCCTGAGAAGCGTGCGGTCAATCTCAAAACGGGTGAAAAGGGTCACTCATTCGGGTTAAGAAATGCACTCGAACGAGTCGGCCGACGTGGTCAACAGCAAGGATCGGATGAGCGACAGCTTCTACATCACGACCCCCATTTACTACATCAACGACGTGCCCCACCTCGGGCACGCCTACACCGAGGTGGCCGCCGACTTCCTGGCGCGCTTCAACCGGCTTCTGGGCAAGGACGTCACTTTTCTGACCGGCACCGATGAGCACGGTCAGAACGTTCTGCGAGCGGCCGAGGCCAAAGGCATGAGCCCCAAGGAGTGGGCCGACGAGATCGTGCCCCGCTGGCACGAGGTTTGGAAAGCGCTCGACATCTCCTACGACGACTTCATTCGCACGACCGAGGCGCGCCACGAGGGTCCGGTCCAGAAGTTCGTCCAGGAGCTCTACGACCGGGGCGAGATCTATCTCGGCGCCTACGAGGGCCTTTATTGCGTTGGTTGCGAGGCCTTCAAGACGCCGGAGGAGCTCGTCGACGGCCGGTGTCCGTTGCACCCGAATCGTGACATAGAAACCATTGCCGAGGAGAACTACTTCTTCAGGCTCGGTAAGTACGCGGACCGGCTCCTCGCGCTGTGGGAGAGCGACGACCGCAGCGTGCTGCCCGAGGTGCGTCGCAACGAGGTGATAGGCAAGGTCAATGGGGGACTCGACGACCTCTCGATCTCGCGAGTCAGCTTCGACTGGGGGATTCCGATCCCCTGGGACGACAAGCACGTCATCTACGTGTGGGTCGATGCCCTGCTGAACTACATCACGGCGGCCGGCTACGGCAGTGACGAGGACCGCTTCGCTCGCATCTGGCCCGTCGATGTTCACCTCGTCGGCAAGGACATTCTGTGGTTTCACTCGGTGATCTGGCCGGCGATGCTGATGGCCCTGGACCTCCCTGTGCCGCGCACCGTCTACGCCCACGGGTTTCTGCTCGTGGGCGGGGCCAAGATGAGCAAATCGTCGTTGACCGGCATCAGCCCGCACGATCTCATCGGGACCTTCGGAAGCGACGGCTACCGCTACTACTTTCTGCGCGAGGTCAGTTTCGGGCAGGACGGCACATTCTCGTGGGAGAGCATGCTCGCGCGCTTCAACTCGGACCTTGCAAACGACTTCGGCAATCTCGCAGCGCGGGTGCTCAACATGGTCGGTCGCTATCTGGACGGCGAGGTTCCGCAACCGCCCTCCGATAGCGAGCTCGAGGACGCCGATCGCAGGCTCGTGGATGCCTACGACGGGGCGCTGGCGGGCATGACGCAGGCGGTCGAGGCCTTCAGTCCCACCGAAGCGCTCAAGGCGGGCTGGACCTTCGTGGCCAGGGCCAACGCCTACGTCGAGGAGGTCGCGCCGTGGAAGCTCGCCAAGGACGATGCGAGGCGTCGCCGCCTCGAGGTCGTCCTCTACAACCTCGCCGAAGCGCTGCGGGTGATCTCCCTGCTGACCTGGCCGGCGACGCCGCGCGCCTCGCAGGAGCTGTGGCGCAGGCTCGGAATCGCAGCCGAGATCGAACGAGCGACCTTCGCCGCCGAGGGCCGCTGGGGTGGGCTCGTGGCGGGGTCAAAGACAACCAAGGGCGACGCTCTGTTCCCGCGCCTCGAAGCCGACAAGCACTAGGCGAGAGCCGCGCCCGTGTGGTTCGACTCGCACTGCCATCTACATCTTTGTGAGGAGGACGACTCCCTCGACGAAGTCGTCGCGCGAGCGCGTACATCCGGCGTCACCGAGATGGTGGCCGTCGGGATCGAGGTCGGCTCGAGTGAACGCGTGCTGGCCATCGCTCGCGAGCACGACGGTGTCTACGCCTCCGCGGGCGTCCATCCGAACGATGCAGGAACCTGGAACGATGAAGCAAAGCAGCGCGTCGACGGGCTCCTGGATCACAAGAAGGTCGTTGCGGTGGGGGAGTCCGGGCTCGACTTCTACCGCGACCACACTCCGCACGATGTCCAGCGGACTGTCTTTCGCGACCACATCGCCCTCGCCAAAGACCACGGCAAGGCTCTGATCATCCACACGCGCGATTCGACGAGCGCGGCGATCGAGGAGCTCGAAGTTGCAGGGCCCCCGGAGCGTTTCGTCTTTCACTGCTGGTCGGGTGACGAGACGGAGCTAGGACGCGTTCTCGCTCTCGGCGGCCATGTCTCGTTTGCCGGCAACGTCTCCTTCAAGTCCGCCGCCAACCTGCGGGAGGTCGCGCGCCTCGTGCCGGGCGACCGCTTGCTGGTCGAGACCGACTCACCTTTCCTTGCGCCGGTTCCTCGACGCGGCCGGCCCAACGAGCCCGCGTTCGTCGCTTTTGTGGGCCGGGCGGTCGCCGAGGCACGCAATGAGGCCTCCTCGGCGCTCGCCGCGCGCACGTCCTCGAACGCACGTCGTCTGTTCGGGCTCGGCTGATCGTGGACGCACGACTTCTCGGCGCACGGCGCATAAGGGAGCTGTTCGAACTTCACGGCATCCGTCCACACAAGGAGCTAGGCCAGAACTTCGTCGTCGATCCGAACACGATCCGCAAGGTGATGGGCGTGGCCGCGCTCGGACCAGACGACGTCGTGCTCGAGATCGGCGCCGGTGCCGGGTCGTTGACGCTCGGCCTTGCTGCCGCGGCCCGCAAGGTGATAGCGGTGGAGTTCGACGCGCGGCTGGTGCCGGCTCTCGAGGAGTCGCTCGCGGATGTCGACAACGTCGCCATCGTGCAGAGCGACGCCATGAAGCTCGACTACGCAGGCGTCGAGGCCACCGCGCTGGTCGCGAATCTTCCCTACAACATCGCGGTGCCGCTGGTGATCACAGTTCTCGTCCGAGCCCCGCACATCACGGCCTTGACCGTGATGACCCAGAAAGAGGTGGGCGAGCGCCTGGCGGCAAGGGCCGGGAGTGGCACCTTCGGGCAGGTCAGTGTTCTCGTCGCCTACTGGGCGGCCGCGTCGGTGGCCACACGCGTCTCGCGCAACGCCTTTTACCCGGTCCCGGGAGTCGATTCCGTCGTCGTCCGCATGGATCGGCGCCCGCCGCCTGACGTCGCTTACGAGGATCTCAGCAGGGTGGTCAAGACGGCCTTCGGTCAGCGTCGCAAGACGTTGAGGAACACGCTCGCCCCCTTGGCCGGCTCGACCACCGATGCGCAACGCGCGCTTGGGCTCGCAGGCGTTGACGAGGGATCGAGACCCGAGACCGTGGACCTCGAGGGTTGGGTTGCGATCACGAGCGCGTTGGCCGATTCTTCGACGCCACGGGCGATCTCATGACCCGGACTGCGAGGTTGAGGACCAACGCAAAGATCAACCTTTTTTTGCGCGTAATGGGCAGGCGGCCCGACGGCTATCACGAGATCGAGACGATCTTCCACACGATCGGCTTCGCCGATTCGATAACGATCGGGCCGACGACTAACGGCGGCGTGGACATCAGCATGGAACCCGAACCCGGCTCGATGACGGGTCTGCCTCACTCCGAGGACAACCTCGTGCGCGAGGTCGCTCGGCGGCTCATCGAACGCGGCGCTCGGAACGACGGCGTCGCGATCGAGATCGTCAAGCGGATTCCGGTGGGAGCGGGACTCGGCGGAGGGAGCGGGAACGCCGCCGGAGTCCTGGCCGCGTTGAACGAGTCGTGGGAGATGAACCTCGGTGCCGCGGCCCTGGAGCGGCTCGCGCTGGATGTCGGCGCGGACGTTCCGTACTGCCTGACGGGCGGAACCTCGCTGGCAAGCGGTCGGGGAGAGATCACGACGGCGCTTCCCGCGCCCCCGTCGATGTGGTTCGTGCTCGGGCTTAGCGATGAGCCGCTGTTCACTGCCGAGGTTTACAGGGCTTTCGATCTGGAACGTGACGCCGGCGACGTGCGCGCCGCCCCCATGAGCCTCGCCCTCGGCTCCGGAGACCTCGCAGAGATCGCTGCGCTGCTGCACAACGATCTCGAGAGGCCGGCCTTCCGGGCGCGACCGGAACTCGAGAAACTGAAGCAAGCGATGTTCGATGCGGGCGCGCTGGGGGTCGTGATGTCGGGATCGGGGCCGACGCTCGTTGCGCTCGCCCGCGACGAGAACCATGCGAGCGAGATCGCCGGGCGTCTGACGATCCTCTTC
The DNA here is from genome assembly GCA_030860505.1 of Actinomycetota bacterium. Taxonomy (GTDB): domain Bacteria; phylum Actinomycetota; class CADDZG01; order CADDZG01; family WHSQ01; genus WHSV01. The sequence continues at coordinate 22,230 of JALZIB010000137.1, read as the reverse complement.
GATCGGATTGTCACGGCGTCCAGCACGCCCAAGTGCATCGAGCGGCTGGACTAAGCTGCATCGTGCGAGAGTCGTCGAAGACGTCTGTGCCCCGTGGGGTAAGTGGCAGCCCGAGGGATTTTGGTTCCCTAAGTCGTGGTTCGAGTCCACGCGGGGCAGCGTGCAGGACGACCCAGGAAGTCAAAGGGGAAAGGGTGGATCAGTGAGCTTGACGGTCGTTGTCCTCGCCGCCGGCGAGGGCAAGCGAATGAAGTCGAGCGTGCAAAAGGTGTTGCACAAGGCCGCTGGACGTTCGTTGTTGGGCCACGTGCTCGCCTCAGTTGCGCCGCTGCGGCCTGCTCGCACGATCGTCGTGACCTCGGCGCGCAAAGACGAGGTCGGAAGCTCTCTCGAGGCCGAGGGATTCAGTGGGCTCGACCTCGTGGTTCAAGATCCACCGCGCGGCACGGCCGACGCGGCGCGCGTCGCTCTCGAGGCTCTCGATGAGGTCCAAGGACAGATTCTCGTGGTTCCCGGAGATACACCCCTTCTCAACTTCCACTCGTTGAAGGCGCTAGTTCTCGAACATGAAGCGCGCCACGCGTCCGCGAGCTTCATGTCTGCGCGCGCAACGGACCCCACCGGCTACGGGCGAGTGATCAGGGACGAGGACGGACGCGTGCTCAAGATCGTCGAGCACCGAGAAGCGACCGAGCAGGAACGCAGCGTCGACGAGATCAACACGAGTGTCTACGTGTTCGATCTCGAACGGCTGCGAGACGCGCTCGGCAAGGTGGACGACGCCAACGCTCAAGGCGAGTTCTACCTCACGGACGTCGTCGAGCTCTTTCACAACGAGGGCGATGTCGTGGCCGCCTATCGCACGAAGGAGGCGGCGGTCCAGGGCGTGAACTCGCGTTCTCAACTGGCGAGGGTCACCGCGGAGCTTCGCAGGCGCGAGTGCGAGCGGCTCATGGAGGGGGGCGTGACGATTATCGATCCCGCCACCACCTACGTCGACGCCACCGCGACCGTGGCGCAGGACGTCGTCATCCACCCCTTTTCCTTCATCGAAGGCGCGACGGTCATTCAGCGTGGCGCCGAGATCGGCCCCCAGGCCCGCCTCGTCGACTCCGAGGTCGAGGAGGGAGCGCGCGTCTCCTACGCAGTGGTGATCGAGTCCTCGCTCGGCCCCGATTCATCCGTCGGGCCCTTCGCATCCCTAAGGCCGGGGACGCGCCTCGAGCGAGGCGCGAAGCTCGGCTCCTTCGTCGAGAGCAAGAAGACGGTCCTCGGGGCCGGCAGCAAGGCCAGTCACCTGAGTTACCTCGGGGACACCGAGATCGGAGAGGGCGTCAACGTCGGCGCCGGAACCATCACGACCAATTGGGACGGCGAGAACAAGCATCAGACCGTCATCGAGGATGATGCCTACATAGGTTCGGACACGATGCTCGTGGCTCCGGTGCGGGTGGGCCGGCGAGCGGCTACGGGGGCGGGCGCCGTGGTGCGGGATGATGTCCCCGACGATGCACTGGCCGTGGGCGTGCCGGCCCGCATCATCGAGGGCAAGGGAAACAGGATGAAAAAGCGGGATAAGGGCAAGGATTCAGCGGGACAATAGAGGAACGCCGCCAAGGTCTCGGAGGAGAACCACCGTGCAGATGCCGACCCACAAGCGCCTGATGATCTTTTCGGGAACGGCGAACGTCGCCCTGGCAGAGGAGGTCACCGAATGCCTCGGCATGAAGCTGGGCGTGGCTGAGCTCTCGGTCTTCGCCAATTCGGAAACCTACGTTCGATTTGCAGAGTCGGTGCGAGGTATCGATGCGTTCGTGATTCAGTCGATGAGTGATCCGGTGGACCACAACGTCATGCAGCAGATGATCATGATCGACGCGTTGAAGCGCGGCTCGGCCAAGCGCATCACCGCGGTCTGCCCCTTCTATCCCTACTCGCGCCAGGACCGCAAGGCTCGCGGCCGCGAGCCCATCACCGCCAAGCTCATGGCCGACTTCTACGAGGCCGCGGGGGCCGACCGGGTCATGGCGGTCGACCTGCACACCGGACAGATCCAAGGGTTCTTCGACGTTCCCTTCGACCACCTGACCGCGTTGCCGATGCTTGCCGATCACTTCAGCGAGATGGTCGACGACAACGAGGTGATGATCATCTCGCCCGATGCCGGCGGCGGCGGCTGGGCCGACAAGTGGTCGGACCACCTCGCCGAGTTCCACGGCATGGCCAGCCAGGTGGGCTTCCTCCACAAGAAACGCCGCAAGGACGCCCGCAACGTCAGCGAGACTCTTGCGGTGGTCGGTGACGTCAAGAACAAGACCTGCATCGTCGTCGACGACATGATCGATACGGGCGGTACGCTCACGAGTGGCGTCGAGGCGCTGCTCGCGTCTGGAGCCAAGGAGGTCTACGCGGCAGCGACCCATGCGGTGCTCAGCGGACCTGCGGTCGACCGCATCAAGAACTCACAGCTTCAACAGTTGGTCGTCACGAACACCCTCCCGATCAGCGATGACAAGACCATGGACAAGCTCGCCGTGCTCTCGATTGCACCCACGATCGCAAACACCATCAAGGCGGTGTTCGAGGAGGGCTCGGTCTCGGAGTTGTTCCATGGAGAGAACCAGCCCTAAGCGACGACCGGGGCCGAGCTGGGCCTATGGCATAATCAAGCCTTGCTCCGGGCCTGCAGATCATCGCCCGGAGCCGCCCCCAGCTTGGTTGCCCGTGACGGTTGCCTACTCACCGGTCGCCACAAAGTGGGTGTGGCGCAACAACGCGAACGACGACATCTCGACTTGGAGGACCCGGTGGCTGAGGTCAGGCTTGCAGCGCAGAAGAGACAATCGACCGGCAAGGGCGCGGCTCGGCAGGCTCGCATGATCGGTCTCGTCCCTGCGACCCTCTACGGGCGCGGCGTCGATCCCACGTCGATCGAGGTCAACCGGCGCGAGCTCATCCACGCCTTCCATACCGACGCCGGCATGAACGTGCTGCTCGACCTCGAGATCGACGGAGGCACCACCCTCGCGATCGCGCGCGAGCTTCAGCGCGATCCCATAAGGGGAACGCTTCTTCACGCGGATTTCGTTGCGGTCGACCGCTCGCAGGAGATCGAGGCCGAGGTTCCCCTCCACCTCGTGGGCGAGTCGGTTGGCGTGAAGTCGGGTGGTGTGCTCGAGCAGCCGCTGTTCATGGTCGACGTCCGCTGTGCGGTCACGGCTGTGCCCGACGGTATTGACGCCGACATCTCCGCACTCGATATCGGCGACACGCTGCGCGTCGAGGACCTGGCACCCGGCAAGGACTTCACCATTCTTAATGATCCCGAGGAGCCGGTTGCGGTTGTCGCCGCCCCCATCTCGGAAGAGGAGCTCGAGGCCATGGAAGCCGAGGCCGGGGTCGAGCAGGAGGCGCCGGATGTGGTCGGCGACGAGGCCGAAGAAGGCGAGGACGCGGCCGAGCCGGCCGAGGCCCCGCCCGAGCAGGAACCGTCCGAAGACGAATAGCCGGTCGGAGCCGGCGAGTCGACATCTATGTCCTTATGGCGGCGCTCCCGCCAGGAACCCGACGAGCGCTGGATTGTCGCAGGACTAGGCAACCCCGGTGAACGGTACGCGCGCACGCGTCACAACGCGGGCGCGATGGTCGTCGACGAGCTGCTCGAGCGGACCCATTCGAAGCTGAAGTCGCACAAGAGCGGTTGCGTCATCGCAGAGGCACACCTGGCGCAGAGCAAGGTCACGCTGGCGCGCCCTACCTCTTACATGAACGAGTCCGGTCGCCCGGTCGGACAACTCGTGCGCTTCTACAAGGTCGAGCCCTCGTCGCTGATCGTCGTACACGACGAGGTCGACATTCCCTTCGGCGAGATTCGGATCAAGTTTGGCGGCGGCACCGCGGGCCACAACGGATTGAAATCGATCGTCACCCACCTCAGCACCAAGGACTTCGTTCGGGTTCGTATCGGCGTCGGACGTCCGCGCGGACGCGCAGACACAGTCGATCATGTACTCGATGCCTTCTCCGGCGCCGAGCGCAAGGAATGGCCGCTGATCGTGGCGGCGGGGGCCGACGCAGTCGAGCGGATTCTGGAGGTAGGAGTCGACAAAGCCATGAACGAGGTCAACACGAGAGCAGACCAGGGGTAGTTTCGAGCCATGCGGACGCGCTGCGCCCTCGTTGCACTGCTTGTTCTTGCCGCGTGCAACACAGGGCCGGTTGACTCGATCGAGCCGGTCGAGCGGGAGGCTGCTGTGGAGGCGACGGCCGGCCCCTCGCCGTCGCCGTCGAGCACGCCCACCCCCAGTGAGCCCGACAAGCCCAAGCCGTTCGCACCGGCGCCGGACAAGGCTCTCTCCTTCAAGCCGGGGAAGCTCGCCTCCAAGCTCGTCAAGGTCACCGATGCCCTGAAGGCGTCGGTGACGAGGTGGAGGCGCTCGGGCGAGGCCCGGCCCCCGAAGGTCGTGATCCTCCAGACCCTCTACCAGCAGCGCATCTACCGGTTGATGGGAAAACGAGCGAAGCTGGGAAACAGGACCGTGGCGCGGCTCGACGGCATGCTCGGGCGCTCCGCCGCCGGGATCACCGAGGCGCACCGTCTGCTTCGCTCGCTGGTGCAGTCGCCGCTCGAGCCGGGCTTTGAGTTCAAGACGGGACGAAAGAAGCCGGCAAGGGAGTTACTGGACTACTACAAGCGCGCGGAAAGACGCTTCGACGTCGACTGGCAGGTGCTCGCAGCCGTCAACTACGTCGAGACCAAGTTCGGGAAAGTCAAGGCGACGAGCTCGGCGGGAGCCCAGGGTCCGATGCAGTTCCTGCCCTCGACCTGGGAGGCGTACGGAATGGGCGGCAACATCCGGGACGATCGCGACGCCATCATGGGCGCGGCCAACTACCTGAGGGCATCGGGCGCGGGTGAGGGCAAACCCGGACTTCGCCGCGCCCTCTTCGCCTACAACCGCAGCGACGCCTACGTGCAGGCGGTCATCAACTTCGCCAAGGACATCAAGCGCAGATCACGTCACTACTTCGCGTTCTACAACTGGCAGGTCTACGTCGTGACGACACGCGGCGACAAGCGCCTCACCGGCCCCGGCCTCTAGCTCAGTCTCGGTTGCCCCCCGCGACCTCTACAATCGGTTGTCCGTGGCATCTCTGGCCCCCCTGCTCGACCTTCTGCCCGACGAGCGCGTTCTTGCGCTGGTCGGCAGCAGCGCGCCCCTAACCGTTCCCGACGCTGCCAGGCCCTACCTCTTGGCAGCTTTCGCACGACATCTCGAGCGACCCGTGCTTGCTATCACGGCGCGCTCCGAGGAAGCGGAAACGGTGGCGCGCGATGTTCAGGCCTTTCTCGGTCGCGACGGCGCCGACGTCTTCCCGGGGTGGGAGGTCCTGCCCGGAGAACCCATGTCCCCCTCGGTCGAGACGATGGGCCGGCGGCTGCAGGTGTTGCACAAGCTGCGCGCCGGCCGGGTTTTCGTGGTGGTGACGTCCGCGCAGGGTGCCACGCAACTGGTCGCTCCGATCAGGAGCGATCTCGAGCCGGTGGTGCTGGCGGCGGGATGTGAGATGGATCTCGAGACCGCAGCCGAACGGCTCGTTGACATGGGCTACGCGCGCAACTACATCGTCGAGCGTCGAGGAGAGTTCGCAATCAGGGGCGGGATTCTCGACGTCTTTTCGCCCGCCGCAGAACGTCCCGTGCGAGCCGAGTTCTGGGGCGACGAGATCACCTCACTGAGGCAGTTCGCCCTCGCGTCCCAACGTTCGCTCGAGGAGATCGGCGAGTTTGAAGTAGGGGCGGCGCGCGAGCTCGTCACCGACGAGGTGACCAAAAGGCAGGCCGCGGAGTTGCTTCAAGGGGGCCGCGCAGACTTGCCGGTCGCGGACACAAATGCGCTTGCTCAACTCGCAGAGGGCGTCATCGAGCAGGGAGCCGAGCGCTTGCTGCCGCGCCTCGCCGGCGAGCTCAGGCCGTTCGGATCCTTCTTTCCGAAGGGCTCACCCGCGGTCATCCTTGAACCGAAGCGCGTCAGAGACCGAGCCGACGAGGTCATCGAACAAGTCGAGGAGTGGAGCCGCACTCAATCCGTAATCGACCGGCACTACGCGCCCCTCGACGAGTCACTCGCGCACGTCGACTCCGTGGTCCTGATGACGACCTTCAGGGGGGTGGCGGAACCCGGAGAGCAGTTGCTCGAAGACCGGGCCGCCGCTGCCTCGCGGTCGTTGGACATCGACACCTGGACGGAGGCGGCGGGCCGCCCCGAGATGGTGGTCGAGCGTCTCAAGGGCCTGATCAAGGAAGGCTACCGGGCGGTTGTAGCCGCGTCGTTGCCGGACACGGCCGAACGCCTGCGCGTCAACTTTGCACAGGCCGGTCTCGAGTTCGCCGCGGCCGACGCCGCCCCCGCCCACGACGCCAAGGCGGGAGGGAGCGTCGTGGTGGCCGAGTTGAACCGCGGCTTCGTGCTGCCGTCGGCGCGCCTCGCGCTAGTCGCGGAATCGGATCTCACGGGTCGACGCTCGGGCGCGTCCCGGCGGCGCATCCAGGCCAAGCGTCGTCAGATATCCGGCCCCCTCGAACTCGCCGAGGGCGACCTCGTCGTACACGAGGTCCACGGGATCGGGCGCTACGTCGGGATGGTCGATCGCGACCTGCTCGGGGTCCATCGCGAGTACCTCGTGCTCGAGTACTCGAAGGGTGACAAGCTCTACGTCCCGAGCGATCAGGTCGACCTCATCAGCAAGTACATCGGAGGTGAGGCACCCAGGATCAACCGGCTCGGCTCGTCGGACTGGGGCAAAACCAAGTCACGCGTGCAACGCAAGGCGCGCGAGATCGCGCAGGAGCTCGTCGTCCTCTACGCGAAGCGGCAGGCGGCCAAGGGCCACGCCTTCGGGGCCGACACTCCGTGGCAGCGCGAGCTCGAGGACTCCTTTCCCTACGAGGAGACGCCCGACCAACTGCGCGCCGTGGATGAGGTCAAGGACGACATGGAGACCGAGACGCCGATGGACCGGCTCGTCTGCGGGGACGTCGGTTACGGCAAAACCGAGATCGCGGTGCGCGCCGCGTTCAAGGCCGTGGCCGCGGGCAAACAGGTCGCGGTCCTCGTTCCGACGACGATCCTCGCCACCCAACACCACGCGACCATCACCGAGCGGTTCCGCAACTTTCCCGTTCGAGTCGAGATGTTGTCGCGCTTCCTGTCGCAGGCCGAGTCTCGCAAGGTCGTAGAGGATCTCGGAAACGGCAAGGTCGATGTCGTGGTGGGCACTCACAAACTGTTACAACCGGACATCAAGTTCGGTGATCTCGGACTCGTGATCGTGGACGAGGAGCAGCGCTTCGGTGTCGAGCAGAAGGAGATGCTCAAGGCGTTGAGGACCAGTGTCGACGTGCTGACGCTTACTGCGACGCCGATCCCGCGCACCCTCGAGATGGCGATGTCCGGCATTCGCGACATGTCCATCGTCGACACCCCGCCGGAGAACCGGCACCCGGTCATGACCTACGTGGGTGAGCACGACGACGAGGTCGTGGTGTCTGCCATCAGGCGCGAGCTCCTGCGCGACGGGCAGATCTTCTACGTCCACCACCGGGTCGAGACCATCAACCACATCGCCCGAAGGATCTCGGCGCTCGTTCCCGAGGCGCGCGTCGGCGTCGCCCACGGGCAGATGAACGAGCACGAGCTCGAACGGGCGATGCTCGAGTTCGGCGACGCCAAGACCAACGTGCTCGTGTGCACGACCATCATCGAGTCCGGGCTCGACATTCCGACCGTCAACACGATGGTCGTCGAGCGAGCCGATCTCCTGGGGCTGTCGCAGATGTACCAGCTCAGAGGACGCGTGGGACGCGCCCACGAGCGCGCCTACGCATATCTCTTCTTCCCGCCCGAGCGAGCTCTCACCGAACAGGCGCACGAACGCCTCAAGACGATCTCCGAACACTCGGGCCTCGGTTCGGGCTTTCGCATCGCGATGCGCGATCTCGAGATTCGCGGCGCCGGCAACCTTCTCGGAGGCGAGCAGCACGGCCACATCTCAGAAGTCGGCTTCGATCTCTACGTCAAGCTCGTGGCGTCGGCCGTGGACGAGGCCAAAGGCGTGCCCTTCACCGAGGACGTCGAGGTGCGGATCGACCTTCCCCTCGAGGCCTACATTCCGAAGAGCTACATCGCCGACGAGAACCTGAGGCTCGAGGCCTACCGGCGAGTGGCCTCCGCCAAGGATCCCGAGGACAGCGCGGAGGTCCGGGCGGAGCTCATCGATCGTTACGGGAGCCCCCTCCCCGCGCCCGTAGAGACTCTTTTCGAAGTGGCCGCGCTCCGGCGGCTGATGATCGCCAACGGCATAAGCGAGACGGCGACGGTCGCCCGGATGCTACGTATTCGTCCAATCGAGCTCGAGGACTCGCGCCAGATTCGCCTTCAGCGGCTGCTGCCCGACGCTCAGTGGCGCCCCGACGGAGCGACTCTGCTCGTACCGGAACGGCACCTGCCGGCGGCCGGCGTGGTCACTTGGGTGACCAAACTCATAGATCAGTTAGTTTCGCAAGCATGACAAAAAGACTCCTTGCTCTACTAGGCGCGGCCGTGCTCGTGTTTGCGGCCTGCGACGAGACCGATGTAACCGCCCGAGCCGCTGCAACCGTGGGCGACGAGAAGATCACCGTCGAGGAGGTCGACGACGCGCTCGACACCTTCGAGGACACGGGGCAGTTCGAGCAGCTCATCTCACAAGAAGAGCCGGATCAGGTGCGCAGGCAATTCCAGCAGGGTTACCTGTCGCAGATCGTGCGGCGGCACGTACTCGGGCAAGAGGCCGAGGAGCGCGATATCGAGGTCACGGAGGCCGAGATCGACGAGGCGCTCGAAGTCATCCAGGCCGATTTCCCCAGCGAGGAGGAGTTCCAGGCGGCGGTCGACGAGCAGGGATTGACCGACGACCAGCTCCACGATCTGCTGAGCGATCAGATCACCGAGGACAAGCTGCGCGCGGAGATTGGCTCCGATCTGGAGCCCGACGACGACGAGCTCCAGAGCTTCTACGACCAGAACGTCGACAGCTTCCGGGAAACCGAGGCGAGCCACATCCTGATCGAGCAGGAGAGCCAAGCATCCAAGCTGGCTACACAACTCCAGAAAGCAAAGTCCGACGAGGTCGAGAAGCTCTTCGCACAGCTTGCGAGGGAGTTCTCGGAAGACCCGGGGTCAGGTAAGAAAGGCGGCGACCTCGGCTTCTTCTCCTCCGGTCAGTTCGTGCCCGAGTTCGAGCAAGCCGCGGATGAGCTCAGCCTCGGCGAGGTGTCGGACCCCGTGCAGTCACAGTTCGGCTTCCACATCATCCGGGTCACCGACAGGCGTTTTCAGTCCTTCGAGCAGGTGCGCGACCAGATAGCCCAAGAGCTCGGGGGAGCCGAGGCCGAGGAGGCCTACCAGGAGTTCGTGCAAGACGCCTACGAGGAGGCCGACGTGCGCGTCAACCCCCGGTTCGGAGAGCTCGACCCCGAAACCCAGCAGATCGTCAACGCCTCCGCCGAGGACACGCCCGGGGCCGAGGAGCCCGACGAGGCGCCGCAGCCCGAGGAGGGCGGCGAGCCTCCGGCGACGCCGCCGGCCGAGGAGTAGCCTTCCGTGGCGCTGTTCGTCGTCGCGGTGGCGTCCGATGAAGAGGGCCTGCTCACCGTCGCCGAGCTCGACCGACTGACCGCGTGTCAGCGGGTTCTGTTCGAGGATCCCTCCCATCCCTTGTTCGGCCGTCTGAGCGCGATGGGCGTCGCCGCAGGCCCGTTCGACGCCGAGCCGGACGCGCTGCGCTCTGGGTGGGCGCTCGTTGCGAGTCCGTCTTCCCGGCGCGTGCTCGAGCTCGCGCGAGCGGGGGCCGAGGTCTCAGGAGGTGTGGCTCGGCGACTGGACTCGCTGACGAACGCATCCGGCGCGCACAACGCGCGCGCAGTGGCGACAGCGCTCACCGAGGCGGCCCTGGTCATGTCCCGCCTGCGAAGTGACGACGGCTGCCCCTGGGATCGCGAACAGACACACGAGTCGCTGCAGGTCCACCTGCTCGAGGAGGCTCATGAGGTCATCGAGGCGATCGAGTCGGGCGACACCGGCGCCGCGCTCGAGGAGGAGCTCGGAGACGTGTTGCTTCAGGTGTTGTTTCACGCCAGGCTGGCCGAGCAGGATGGACGCTTCGACATCGAAGACGTCGCGGGAGTGCTCGTAGCCAAGCTCATCAGGCGTCATCCGCACGTCTTCGGTGACGGCGCGGCGTCCACTGCGGGCGAGGTGGTGACCAAGTGGGAACAGATCAAGCGCAAGGAGAAGGGCGACGCGGCCGGCGAGCGGGGGCCGTTCGCCGGCCTACCGTCCACGCTGCCCGCTCTCCTGACCGCCTCCAAGGTCCAGAAGCGCGCCGCCGGTGTCGGCTTCGAGGTGGACGAAGAGGAGGCGCGCAGGGGCGTGGCGAGTTCGGTGGCGGGTCCCGCCTCTCCGGAGAGCCTCGGTCGTGCTCTGTTCTGGATCGTCGCCCTGTGCCGCTCGGCGGGCATCGACCCAGAGGGTGCCCTGCGGCGCGAACTGGGGCGCTTTCGCAGCTCGTTCGATTTCTCCACGTAGCTTCCGCTCTCCGACAAGACCAAGCCACGCTCGGGGGCCGCGACTCACGTCGAGTTATCCAACGATGGCGGTACTCGTGGTGTAGGGGGTAAGTGGAGCCGCTCCGACTCACGGGGCCGCTGCGAGCTAGAGCGGCCGCGTAATGCGCCCCCGGCCTGTTCCTGCTGTTATAAATGTTGCTTAACGTTAAGCAAGAGGTTTAAGTGTTACGAAGCACCAGTCCAATAGGAGATAGGAACGGTTCGGAGGGGCAGTGAGCGAGATCGTCCATGTCGTTGGTCGGGAGGTTCTCGACTCGCGTGGGAATCCGACGGTCGAGGCCGAGGTCCAACTCGCCTCCGGAGCTCGGGGACGTGCCGCGGTGCCGTCGGGCGCATCGACCGGAGCCGGTGAGGCTCTCGAGCTGCGGGACGGCGGCGAGCGCTACTCAGGCAGGGGCGTGGCCGGGGCGGTCGACAACATCCGCACTGTGATCGCCCCGGCGATCCTCGGCTCCGACGCCTTCGACCAGAGGACCCTCGACCGCACGATGATCGACCTCGACGGGACCGACAACAAGGCGAAGCTCGGAGCCAACGCCATGCTCGGCGTTTCTCTTGCCGCCGCGCACGCGGCCGCTGCCGAGCTCGACATGCCGTTGTTCCGTTATCTGGGGGGGCCCGACGCGCATCTCCTGCCGGTCCCGATGCTGAACGTGCTCAACGGCGGCGCGCACGCGAACAACTCGGTCGACTTCCAGGAGTTCATGTACGCTCCGATCGGCGCTGCGAGCTTCGCGGAGGCCCTCGAGTGGGGCGCGCGCTGCTACCACACCCTGAAGAAGGTGCTCGAGGACCGAGGTCTCGCAACCGCCGTGGGTGACGAGGGTGGGTTTGCACCCGACCTCGGCTCCAACGTCGAGGCCGTCGAGTTATTGATCGACGCCATAACGAAGGCGGGCCTCGAGCCGGGACGCGACATCTCGCTGGCGCTCGATCCCGCGACGAGCGAGATCTACGAGGGGGGTTCCTACAACCTCGCCTCCGAGCAGCGCACTTTATCGAGCGAGGACATGGTCGGGTTCTGGAGCGACTGGATCGATAACTACCCCATCGTCTCGATCGAGGACGGGCTCGCCGAGGACGACTGGGAGGGGTGGAGCGCCCTCACCGAGGCGGTAGGCGACCGGGTGCAGCTCGTCGGGGACGACCTCTTCGTCACCAACACGGAGGTGTTGCAGCGCGGCATTGATAACGGGGTGGCCAACTCGATCCTCATCAAGCTCAACCAGATCGGGACGCTCAGCGAGACGCTCGAATGTGTTCGCACCGCTTATAGGGCCGGCTATACCACTGTGATCAGCCATCGCAGCGGCGAGACAGAGGACGCGACCATTGCAGACGTCGCCGTCGCGACCAACGCCGGCCAGATCAAGACGGGTGCGCCGGCGCGCGGCGAACGGACGGCTAAGTACAACCAGTTGCTGCGCATCGAGGACGTGCTCGGCGACGGCGCCCGCTATCCCGGCGCGCGTGCATTCGCGGGGAACAGCTCATGAGCGCGCCGAAGAGGCGCGTACCGCAGCGCAAGAAGGCGGTTGCCAAGCGCACGAGGCGAGCCCGACGCCTGGGGGTCGTGCCACAGCTCATCGCGCTTCTTTTGGTGGTCGGGCTCGCGGGTGCCATGGCGATCCAGCCCACGCGCCAGCTTCTCGAACAGCGAGATCGGATCTCCGAGATGTCAGGTGATCTCTCGCGCGTCAACAAGTCGAATAGGGAGCTCACCGGACGCATCGAGCGCCTCAACAATCCCGATTACCTCGAGGAGATCGCACGCGAAAACGGCTACGCCCGTCCCGGCGAGACCGTCTACAACGTCGTGCCTCCGTCCCGCAAAGAGCTGAGGCGAGAGAAACAGCGAGCGCCCCAAGAGCGGCCCGCGCCCGCTCCGGAGCCCGGCTTCATGGAGCGTTTCCTGAGCTTCGTCGGCCTCGGCTGAGATCAGCGCGTCGGTCTTAAGCGGTGGCGCTCCTCTCGGATCGCCCTCGTCGTATCTCCATTGCGTCCTGCGGCCGCGAACAGCTCGTCGATACTTCGCAGTGCACCCTTGACTTGTCGGTCCTTACCGGGGCCGTCGTATCTTTCGAGGTCGAGGGTCGCAATGTGAGAGAGGTAGGCGCTTCGGCTGAAGCCGAGCCTGCGAGCAGCTCCGTCGATGCGCTTGAGCAGCTTGTCCTCTATAGAGACCAGAATCTTCGCCATAGCCTGGGTATATCCGTATATCCGTGAGACAACTTGGGAGGAGCCGCTCCCGTAACCGCTACTCTCCATGGCACATGTCTCATCGTTTCTCTCCCAGCGACTCCGAGCGCGCCGTCGTCGAGGCTCAACTGGGGCGCTCACTGCGCGGGAGCTGGAGAGTCGCGCGGCGCTGTCATCTCGGAGTTCCGATGGCGGTCGAGACCGGCCCGCGCCTCGAGGACGGCACCCCGTTCCCCACGCTCTTCTGGCTGACCTGCCCCTTGTTGATCAAGCGGGCGAGCCACCTCGAGTCGAACGGGTACATGCGCGTCCTCACAGATCGACTGGGGCGAGACGAGCAATCGCGAAGACGCCAGCAGGACGCCGTGTACAGATACAGCGCACGTCGCGACGCTCACGAGGTCATCGAGGCCACCCAACCGGGCGGAGCACCCGACAGGATTAAGTGCCTGCACGCGCACCTCGCGCACGAGCTCGCCGATGGCCCGAATCCGGTCGGCTCGGCGACCCTCGCGCAGACCGGATGGCCCGACTGCCTCGTGCCCTGCGTGGAGGTGCCCGAGTGATCGCCTCGTCGGACGTTTCAGGACGGTGGGCGTGAGAGTCGCTGCCATCGACGTCGGCACGAACTCGACGCGCTTGCTCGTCGCGGAAGAGCTCGCCGACGGCTTTCGCACCCTCGACCGCCGTATGGTCATCACTCGCCTGGGCCAAGGTGTCGATCGCACCAGGGCGCTTGGAGACGAGGCCCTCGAGCGCACCCTTCGAACCATCGCCGAGTACGCCGCAATGTGCGGCGAGTACGGAGTGGAGCGGTTGCGGGTCACGGGAACCTCAGCCGTGCGCGACGCGCGCAACCGAGATGACTTCTTCAACGGCGTGGAGAAGCTCACCGGCCGGGCCCCCGAGATGCTGTCCGGTGACACCGAGGCTCGCACCACCTTTCTAGGCGCGCTCAGCGACCTCAGCAGTGATGGCCCGGTGCTGGTGGCCGACATCGGCGGTGGTTCAACAGAGTTGATCTGGGGCGAGGAGCGACCGGAGCGTCTTGTGTCACTCGACATCGGCTGCGTGCGGCTGTTCGAGAAGCATCTTCATTCCGATCCTCCCTCCGACGAGGAGCTCGGCGCCCTTAGGTCCGAGATCGATCTGGCGCTCGCCGGGGCCAAGGACGAGCTCGCGGTGCCGGCGGGAGCTCGCCTCATCGGCGTCGCGGGAACGGTGACGCAACTGGCGCTTCTGAAGAGCGGTCTTCCCGTCTACGACCCCGACGTCACCCATCACATGGTGCTGTCGCACGGCGACGTCAGGCAGCTCGCGCGACGGCTGGAGGCGCTCGACTTCGGGCAACGCAAGCGAGTAAAGGGCCTCGAGCCGGGACGAGCCGACGTCATCCTCGCGGGGGCCGAGTTGCTGCTTGCCATCATGGAGACCTTCGACAGCGCCGAGGTGATCGCATCGGAAAAGGACATCCTCGACGGCCTCGTGATCGAGCTCCTGGCCTGACCCCGGGTAGCCTCGACTCCATGAGCGATTTTATCTGGGAGCCCACTCCCGACTACGTCGACAACGCCAACGTCACGCGGCTCATGCGCCGCCACGGTATCGACGACTTCCGCGCGCTCGTCCGCAAGTCGTGCGACGACATCGAGTGGTTCTGGTCTGCGGCGATCGAGGACTTAGGCATCGAGTTCTTCACTCCCTACGAGCGATTGCTCGACGATTCGGATGGCCCCCAGTGGCCGAAGTGGTTCACCGGCGGAACGATCAACCTGACCTACAACTGCGTCGACCGGCATGCGCTCTCCAATTTGAGCGACTCGACCGCGCTCGTCTGGGAGGGCGAGGACGGCGACGTCCAAAGCCTCACTTACGCCGAGCTCGCGCGCGACGTCAACCGGGTCGCCAACGGATTGCTGGCGGCGGGCATAGCCAAGGGCGACACGGTTGGTGTGTTCATGCCGATGATGCTCGAGACCGTGGTCGCGCTCTACGCGATCGCCAAGATAGGGGCCATCTATCTGCCGATCTTCTCAGGCTTCGGCCCCCCCGCGATCTCCGCGCGCCTCAACGACTCGAAGGCCAAGGCGCTCATCACCGCCGATGGCTTCTACCGGCGAGGCTCGAAGGTCGACATGAAGTCCGCCGCCGACCGCGCGCTCGAGGACTCACCCTCGGTCGAGAGCGTCTTTGTCTGCGCGCGCTTCGGCGACGACATCACACTGAACGACAGAGACCGGTGGTGGGACGACGCGTTCAGGTCGGCAAGTGACCAGCTCGACGCGCCGCACCTCGACCCCGAGACGCCCTTCATGATCGCCTACACCTCGGGCACGACCGGCCGGCCCAAGGGAAGCGTCCACGTGCACGGCGGCTTCCTGGTCAAGATCGCGGCGGAAGTGGCCTACCAACTCGACGTCAAACCGCGCGACGTCCTCTATTGGGTTACCGACATGGGTTGGATCATGGGGCCACTCGAGATGGTCGGGGGCCACGCCGGCGGTGCCACCGTCTTCATGTACGAGGGCGCTCCGAACTATCCCGAGGTCGATCGTCTGTGGTCGATGGTCGCCGCTCATAAAGTCAACGCGCTCGGCGTCTCGCCCACACTCGTCAGAGCTCTGATGCCTGCAGGTGAGGAGGTCGTGCGCAAACACGATCTCTCGAGTCTCCGTATCCTCGGCTCGACGGGTGAGCCGTGGAACCCCGAGCCCTATCGCTGGTTCCACGAGGTCGTCGGCAACGGACGCTGCCCCATCATCAACCTCTCAGGGGGCACCGAGGTGGGGGCGTGCTTCTTGGGCCAGTCGCCTGTGATCCCCACGAAGGTCTGCTCGCTCGGCACACCTTCTCTCGGCATGGCCATGGATGTCTTCGGCCCCGACGGCGCACCCATCAGGGACGAGGTCGGCGAGCTCGTCTGCACCAAGCCGTGGCCCGCGCAGACGCGCGGGTTCTGGGGCGCGCCGGAGCGCTATCTCGAGGCCTACTGGTCGCGCTTCGATGATGTCTGGGTGCACGGCGACTGGGCGTCGGTCGACTCCGACGGTTACTGGTTCCTGCATGGGCGGAGTGACGACACCCTCAACATCGCGGGCAAACGCATCGGGCCGGCCGAGTTCGAATCCGCGGCCGTCGATCATCCCGCGGTCATCGAGTGCGCCGCGATCGGTGTGCCGCACGAGGTCAAGGGAACCGCGGTGTGGTGTTTCTGCATCCTGCGACCGGGGATCGAGCCCACCGAAGAGCTGGGGGCCGAGGTTAGACAGGTCATCGCGGGCGAGCTCGGCAAGGCATTCACACCCGCGGAGATCCGCTTCGTGACCGAGTTGCCCAAGACGCGCTCGGCCAAGATCGTGCGCCGTGCCATCAAGGCGAAGGTGACAGGTGAGGATCCCGGCGACCTCTCATCGCTCGAGAACCCGAGCGCGCTCGACGCCATCGAAGAGTCGCTTCAGTGACCGTCTTCTATCTCGTTCGCCACGGCGTCACCTCGCACACCGGACACAAGCTGAGCGGCTGGATGCCCGACATCCACTTGACGGGCGCCGGACGAGCGCAGGCGGAGGCCGCCGCTGAAAGTCTGGCGAACGTGCCCCTCAAGTCGATTTACGCAAGCCCCATCGATCGCACCGCCGAGACTGCCAAGATCATCGCGGCGCGCCACGACCTTGGAGTGCGCGCGCGCAAGGATCTTGGCGAGGTCGAGTACGGTCGCTGGACGAACAAGTCGCTCAAGGTGGTGGCGCGCACCAAGTTGTGGACCAAGGTGCAGCGCTGGCCGGCCGGGGCGACTTTTCCCGACGGCGAGTCATTCGTCGCGGTGCAGAACCGGGGGGTTGCTGCGATCGAAGCACTGCGAGCGCGTCATCCGAAGGACCACGTCTGCATCGTGAGTCATGGCGATGTCATCCGGCTGGTCGTCGCGCACTACATGGGAGTCCATCTGGACCTCTTTCAGAGGATTCACGTCACCCCCGGATCACTTACCGTTCTGGCGATAACCGACGAGGGTCCCGGCATCCTCACCCTCAACGCGCCGCCGGGATCACACCTTGGAGGACCATGAGCGAGCTCGAAGTGACGCCTGAGATCTTCACTGCGGACTATGTCGGGTCCCCGGGTGAACGTGCCTTCTACGTCCAGGTGCGGGGCTCTTTCGGCACTCATTCCTACGAGATCGAGAAGCAGCAGGTTCGAGCCCTCGCGGACAAGCTGCGAGAGTTGCTCGTCACGGTCGATTCGGGTGACACCGTTCTCGAAGCCGAGGCTGCGCGCGATCCGGCGCTGGCATTGGAGTCACCCGTCGAGCCCGACTGGCGCGTGGGAACGATCGGCCTCGCATACGACGAGGACACCGACACCATCATGGTGCTCCTCCAACCCCCCGACGTCGAAGACCCGTCGCTCGATGAACCGGCCACGCCGCTCGAGCAAGAGCCGGTTGGATCGGAGGAAACCGAGCTGCATCGGCTTCACCTGCGGCGCGACCAGGTTCGCGCCTTCGTGTTGCACGCCACCTCGATCGTGTCCGAGGGCAGGCCGACCTGTCAGCTCTGTGGTCTGCCTATGGATCCTGGTGGGCACGTCTGTCCGGCCAACAACGGTCACCGCAAGCCCACCTAAGCGCGTGGCGGCGAGACACTAGAGCCATGTCTTCCGCCGCTGAGGTCCTGACCATGCTCGAGCACGGTTCGCTCGAGATTCTCGGGCGCCTTCCTTACTCGTCGAACTACACCTTCTTGGCGACGGCCTGCCTCGAGGGAAGCGAGGTGAGGGCCGTATACAAGCCTCGCCGTGGCGAGCGTCCGTTGTGGGACTTTCCGCAGGGCACGCTGGCCGCCAGGGAGGTGGCGGCGTACACGATCAGTGACGCGGGAGGATGGGGCGTCGTGCCTCCGACGGTGCTAAGGACTGATGCCCCGATGGGCGAGGGTTCGCTCCAGGAGTTCATCGAGCACGATCCCAACCGGCACTACTTCGTGCTCGCCGAAGAGCGTCTGCAGGACTTCCTCTCGCTGGCGGCCTTCGACATCGTTATTAACAACGCGGACAGAAAAGGCGGCCACGTCATCGAGGACGCGACCGGCAAGCTGTGGGCCGTCGATCACGGACTGAGCTTCAACACGGAGGACAAGCTGAGGACGGTGATCTGGGAGTTCTCGGGCGATCCGCTGGACGGGGCCGTCATCGCGCAGCTGACCGCGCTCAAGGACATGCTGCTCGATTCGGAAGGGCTGGGCGGCGATCTAGGCTCGCTGCTGTCTCCGCCGGAGGCCGCCGCGACCCTCCTGCGCGTAGAGGCCCTGCTGGCCGAAGGTGTCTTTCCCGTACCGGAGTCCGAGTACCGGTTGCCCTGGCCGCTCGTCTAGAAGGCCTCTCCTTCGACGCCCAGTTGCTACAGATGAGCATCTTCGATTGCCTGACTTGCCCAATTGAGCAATCGGTCAGCCCTTTTCACTGCCTCAGTCGCTTCTTTGGTACTGGCCCGCCTTGATTCATATTCGACGACATTCTTCTTGGCGAGGAGCATCCTTAGTTGCTCTACGGTGACGGTGAGGTCCTTCGACCTCCCACCGATCTCTTGCAGGAGATCCGCGGCGCGCTGGTTGATCTGGATCTGCCGAGCGGCGCCCGGCGAGGGCTACGCACACAGCATCGGTCGCGCTGATCGCGGCATGGACGGCATTCAACATGGCGGCATCGTTGCGTGAATTTTGCATTGCAGTGGTCGCCTCGACAGAGAACTGCTTGGCTTTCGCAAGGTAAAGTCGCGCCTCGGAGCGCGGCGTGTCCACCGTTTTCCTTCGCGCCGTCACAAGGAGGCCGCCTTCCCGGATCGGATGAGCGGGACACCGTATTCCTCGAGTCTTTTCCAGATTCCGGTCTTAGGTCTCTGCTTCCGAGCACTAATGAGAGGGCTGACGCGATTACCAAACCGTCGCCGGGCCACATCCGATAGGTCGTCCAAAGCCTTTTCGACTTCAGCGACATCGGCTCGAGCGCAAGTCACGGCAAGGTCGATGTCGCTGGTGGGAGTTGACTCCCCCCACACAACGCTCCCGAAGAGCGTCGCCCATTCCACCTTGTCCGTGATGGCAAGGAGTTCGTCACGCAGGAAGGAGGCCAGCTTCTGTCTGGTCTCTGCCTCAGTTCGGTAGAGATCCGCGATCTGGCCGGCGATGTGATGATCGTGGTTCAGCTCGTATGCGTAGCCCGCCGGGCTCCTAGCTGCCGTGACCAGGCCGGTGTCCACCAGGATGCTCAAGACCTTTAGAGCGGTGGGGTGGGTAACTCGGGCCCGCCTAGCGATCTCTCTCCCGCTCCCTGAGAGACCCCGGGGGAGCCGGTGGAGGGCCCGCAGGATCCGGATATGGCTGCGGTTGAGGAAGATGTCATCGAGGGGAGAATCGAAACGCATGGATACTTTCCTTTCCAGACGGAAAGGAAAGTTACCATACCGCTGAAGCCCTGATGGAGGCCGAACACAGCTTTTGTACGTGCCCGGGGTGGGATTCGAACCCACACGGCCTTGCGGCCAGACCCTTTTAAGGGGTCCATGTCTGCCTGATTTCATCACCCGGGCGCGGCGCCTTGAGCATACGAGGGGGCTGATGCCGGACCGAGTTGCTCTGGTCCGCGCGGTTCGGAGCGGTCACGCCGAGTACCTCGCCTTAGCCCGCCTGGTTCGGGTTCCCATAATGACGCTCGACCGGCGCATGCTCCGAGGGGCGGCGCGTCTCTGCCTGGAGCCGACCTCTCCCTGAGTGCTCGGGGCGTCGCGGCCCGACCCTTGGACGCATTCTTCTTTGTGCGCCGGAGGCAAAGCCGCCGACTCCCAGCACTCGAGGGCCCCTCTGCGAGCCCTCCCAGTTGTCTCCCCGGTCCAAAGGGACCTTCTGGGAAATGCGCAATGTGGACATGCCTACGAGTGTTGTCGTAGGCTATGGCATCCACACCCACGGGGGTATGGATATCTGCCGAGTTTCACAAGGGGGAATACATGGCTTTGCGACGTAGATCTACGTTGCTCATCGCGCTGTTGCTCGTGCTATCGCTGGTCGCTGCGGCCTGTGGCGGTTCAGACGAAGGTGACGGCGAGGGCGTAACCGGGACCGAGGGTCAAGAGTCCGAGCTCGAGCCCGTAGAGGGCGGCACGCTGACGTTCGGGGCCGAACAGGAGCCTGCCGAGGGCCTCAACGGTGACCTCGCCTGCTGCACGCTGTTCTGGCAGGAAGTGATCTTCAACCGCGTCCTGGCAAAGGCCTATGAGCCCAACCCAGAGTTCGAGTACGAGCCGTCCCCGATGCTGGACGGCGAGGTCGAGGTCCAGGAGGATCCCTTCCAGCTCACCTACAGCATCAACCCCGACGCGGTGTGGAACGACGGCACGCCGATTACGTCAGAGGACTTCATGTTCACCATCGAGACGACTCTCGACAAGGACAACGACATGGCGAGCCGCGCCGGCTACGACCAGATCGACGTCGAAGCCGTCGAGATGCCCGACGAGAAGACCATCGTGATCCCGTTCACCGAGCCCTACGCGGGCTGGAAGGACGCGCTCTTCAGCCCCGTCTACCCGGCGCACGCGCTCGAGGGCGAGGACTTCAACAAGGTGTGGCAGAACGAGCTCGTCAACCCCAAGAACGGTGAGCCGATCGCCTCCGGCCCCTTCCAGTTCGAGAGCTACAACAAGGGCTCGGACCTGACCATTGCCCGCAACGAAGAGTGGTACGGCGACCATCTCGCCTACCTCGACGAGATCGTCTTCCAATTCATCCCCGACACCTCGGCCGAGATCCAGGCTCTTCGTGGCGGCGAGGTCGACGCGATCTACCCGCAGCCACAGCTCGAGCTGGTCGACCTCCAGACCGAGGAGTCCATCTCGATCGAGTCGGGCGCCGGGACGACCTGGGAGCACATCGACTTCCAGTACGGCAACCCGCTGCTCGAGCAGGACTTCGTCCGTGAGGCGATCGCCCAGGGAATCGACCGGCAGGCGATCATCGACCAGCTCTTCGCGGACATCAACCCCGAGCTCGAGCCTCTGAACAACATGATTTTCCTGAACAACTTCCCCGACTACGAGGATCACTTTGGGGAGTACGGAGGTGACCCGGAGGGCGCCATCGCGCTTCTCGAGGAGAACGGTTGCACCAGGGAGGGTGACGACGGGATCTTCGAATGTGACGGCGAGCCGCTGTCCTTCGGCTTCAAGTCCACCGCCGGCAACGCTCTGCGTGAGCTCACCTTCGAGATCGCGCAGGAGCAGCTCAGGCAGGTGGGAATAGAGATCGAGTCCGAGTTCGGTGACGCCGCAGTGGTGTTCGGCAACCAGGGCCTGGCAGGCGGAAAGTACGACCTCTTCCTGTTCGCCTGGGTGGGCAACCCCGACCCGTCCGGCAGCGTCGAGATCCACAAGTGCGAGGGCACCCAGAACTTCCAGAACTACTGCAACGAGGAAGTCACCGAGGCGCTCGAGGAAAGCGACGTAACGGTGGATGAGGAGGAGCGCGCGGCGCTCCTGAACGAGGCCGACGCCGGGATGGCCGAGGATCTCCCGATTCTGCCGATGTACCAGAAGCCGACCTTCTTCGCCTTCAACAACGAGCTGCAGAACGCGATCGACAACGCGACGCAGCAAGGCCCGACCTGGAACGCCGAGGAGTGGTTCCTCTCCGAGGAGGGGGCCGAGTAGTTCCGCAGGAGTAAGAGGTAACGCAACAAAGCGAACGGTGCGGGGCAGGAGACTGCCTCGCACCTGCCTCGCTTTCGGGTAGCTTCTCTCTAGCGGCTACTACCGGGGGAGCCACGAGTGTTCACATACATCCTGCGCCGGGTGCTTTATTCAATTCCGGTGCTGATCATCACCAGCTTTTTGATCTTCTCGTTCGTTCAGATATCCGGCGATCCGCTGAACCAGGTGCGCCAGATCCCACGGGTGAGTCAAAGCACGATCGACTCGATCATCGAGCGCAACAATCTCGACGACCCCTTCGCCCTGCAGTACGTCTACTGGGCCCAGAGCGTCTTCACCGAGGGCTTCGGCACGACCCTGCTGAGCGACGCGCCTATCCTTCCCGATATCAAGCGGGTTCTGGGAAACACGCTTCAGCTCATCATCGCCGCCGAGATCCTGGCGGTCGTGCTGGCGGCAATCATCGGGGTCGTTTCCGCCGTGCGTCAGTACTCGATCTTCGATTACGTGGCGACCACGTTCAGCTTCTTAGGTTTCGCGACACCCTCTTTCTTCCTCGCGCTCATATTGCAGATCACGTTCACCAATATCTTTCTTGCCACGGACACTCGTATCTTCTATACGAGTGGTCTTTCCTCTGCGGGCGCCGACAACTTTCTCA
>JALZIB010000084.1 GCA_030860505.1 Actinomycetota bacterium | reverse complement strand
TCCTACGATGTGCTCACGACGTCGGACGATGACGAGACCGTGTTCCGCGTGGCGGGGCCCGAGGACTCGCTGGACGACGGACTCGCCCGTCAGATCATCGACACGCTGACCTTCGAGTAGGACGCCGTGGACCTCGTGCGTCCCGGCGCGGTCGGCTTCGGCCTCTGTCTCGCCGGCTC
This sequence comes from Actinomycetota bacterium, assembly GCA_030860505.1. Lineage (GTDB taxonomy): Bacteria > Actinomycetota > CADDZG01 > CADDZG01 > WHSQ01 > WHSV01. The sequence goes on along the minus strand of JALZIB010000084.1, from coordinate 15,471 downwards.
GCTGCTCGCAGTCGTCATCGCCTTTCCGCTGGCGAGCGCTATGGGGCTGGAGAACGGCGCCCTGCTCGCGGCGCTCTCCGGGGTGATCGTCTTCGCCGTGCTTCAAGCCGCGACGGTCCGCCCGGATGTGGAGGGGGAGTGGATCGCGCGGGCACTGAACCTGGTGCTGCCGCCCGCGGCCGCGCTGCTGGGCCTCCGTCTGTTCGGCCGCGCTCGCTGAACTCGGAGTACCACTGGGTGTGCAGGCAATGCTTCGACGACTTCGTCGATCTCCACCAGTGGAGCGTTGTAGAGGCTGACTAGCTTTCTTGAGCGCGCGGATCTGGTCGAGACCACCTGCCGACTGAGATTTGCTCGAGGGAAAATGCGCTCATGTGCAAGCGAGCGCGGAGGCCACGTGTCGCTCGAGCAGAATGTGTGCCTCGATACTCGGCAGAGCGCCGTGGGGCTTGGCGGCGGTGACGAAGTCCACCGCGGCGAGGATGTCCCACCGGCGGTCGTAGTCGGCCTTTCCGCTTAAGGCCCGGTATGCGGCGAGGAATTCATCGGCGGCTTCCTGTCCGTACCGGCACAACAAGTTCCAGCGCATCCAGCCGAGATCTATCCCGGGAGGTCCCCACGAGCCTTGGGTCCAGTCGATGACTCCGGTCAAGCAGCCCTCGGACCACAGCGTGTTGCCCGGGTGGTAGTCGCGATGGATGAAGCAGTGTTCGACGACGGGCATGTGACCGGACGCGACATCGAAAGCCTCCTCCCACAGTTTCGGGGTGTCCAACCATGACGGCGGCGTGCGCCCATCGAGTTCGACGTAGGTGCGGTAGCGGGGGACGAGTTCGGGCGAAGCTGCGAGTGCATGAATGGGAGGGAGCGCCGTTGCAAGTTGGGTGAGAAAGGCGCTCATGTCCGTGGGTTGTGTAGGCGGGCGTCCCGGCAGCCGGGTGATCAGGAGCGTCGGAACGTCACAGATGTCTCCGTGCGGGTCGGCCGCTACGACCTCCGGAGTGGGGACCGCCACGGCGGCGAGCAATGTCAGGACGATGATTTCACGTTCGACGGTGAAGTCGGGGTCCTCGATGATCCACTCCGGACGCGCCCAGCGTCGCAGTATGAGCCGACGCGTCCCTCCGTGCCGGTCGAGGACCTCGAGTGCGTGATTCTCGTGCCAGCCGCCTTCAGGAAGCCGCCGGGCCGACGTAACGCGGCTGCCGGGCCCGCACTGCTCGCCGGCCCACTGAATCGTTCGAGTCGACGGGGGACGAAGGGCGCCCCTGCGATTCACTCGATCGGGCATCTCGAGATCCTAGAGTCCCATTTCGCGACCGCGCTCGTTGGACGTGGCCTATGTCTTTGATGACATAATGACGTAATGAAACGTACCAGCATCATGGCGGAACCTGCGACGCTCGAGAGTCTCCGGCGCCTGGCGGCGGAACGGGGGGTTTCGTTCGCCGAGGTTGTCAGGGAAGCTTTAGAGCAAAAAGCGAGCGAGTTTCGGCCCGCGCCGCGCAGCGTCGGAGTAGGTGACTCCGGCGATTCCGACACCGCGGGCCGGGCGGGGGAGGAACGCATACCCCCTCGATCATGGCGTTAGTTCTGGACACGGGTCCGCTCTACGCCCTGTTGGATCGCAGTGACAAGGATCATGCCCGCTGTCGGGCGCTGATCGAGGAGGCCCGAGAGCGCTTGGTGGTGCCGGCGCCAGTTCTGCCCGAGGTCGACTATCTCACGGCGACCCGAATGGGGACGGGACCGATCATGGCTTTGCTCGACGACATCTCGAGGGGGGCGTTCACAGTGGACGATCTGGAAATCCGCGACTATGCGCGGGTTCGAGAAGTCGTCGACCGCTACGCGGATCAGGACGTGGGCTTCGTCGATGCGTCCGTCCTGGCCGTCGTGGAGCGTCTCGAGGAGCCCAAGCTGGCGACACTCGATCACCGGCATTTCTCGGTGCTGCGCCCCCGTCACATCTCCGCGCTCCGCCTCCTGCCGGACTGAGTCTTACGACCAGGGAGTTCGTTGCCGTTTGGGGTCGAGGGGAGAGGTGGCCAAGAGTGGCCCCCGAACTACAAGTAGACATAATGAGCATTACCGGCTCTTCGGAAGAGGGCGAGAGAGGTTCACGAGGGGTCGGTGGCGACCGATCCCTGCGGTGTGGAGGCAGCGGAGTCGCTCCCTCGGCGCCTGCGCAGCGAGAGGACCACGGCCCCCGCGGTCACCACGATGCTGAGCAGCGGATACCAATCGCCGTAGCGTGCGTACAAGGTGATGGTCTCGGCGAAGCGCAGGTCTCCCACCAGCGCCGTCGCCGTCCACAGCGGGGTCGAGTCCGCTACCGCGCCCTGCGGCGAGACGAACGCGGAGATGCCGCTCAGCGCGGCGTGTGCGACCCAGACCCCGTTCTCGACCGCGCGCACCTGGCTGAAGGCGAGGTGCTGAGCCGAGGCCCAGGAGTAGTCCCACGTCGAGGTGTTGGTCGCAACCACCAGGAGCCGGCCCCCCTCGGCGATGGGTCTGCGAACGAGGGAGCCGAAGTCGCCCTCGAACGAGATCACCGGCGCCACCTCTCCCCCGGCAATATCGAACACCACCGGTTCGTCCGCCGCGACGGCATCGCGCGGCACCTGTTCAAGCGCGGGAATCCACCCGAACACCGAGCGCGCCGGCACGTACTCGCCGAAGGGCACGAGGTGCGTCTTTTGGTAGCGATCGACGACCTCGCCGGACTCGTCGACGTGAAAGGCCACGACGCCGTAGCGATCCTCACCGACGTCGATGTTGCCGCCCACGATCAGGGGCGCGCCGACGGCCTCGGCCGCCTCCGTCACGGCGCGCGCCGAGTCCTCGTTGGTGGTGAGGTCGAGCCCCACCGAGCTCTCGGGCCAGATGACGAGGTCGGGCTCTGCGGGGGCGAGCTCTTCGGTCAGATGCTGGTGGCTGGCCAGAATCGTGAGCTCCTTCTCCAAGAACGTCCCTGAGAAGTCACGGGGCACGTTGCCCTGGACGATCGCCGCGTTGATGGGAGCGCCCGTGGCCTTGTTGTCGGGGATCAGGACTGGCGCGCCGAGCAGCGCCACGATCAGTGCGCCGACCACGAGCGCGCGTCCCCCATCGAGGCGCGCAGCGCTGATGAGCTCGACTAATGCGGCGTTCAACGCCACGGCGAAGCCCGCGACGAGCCAGCCCCCGCCGAGCGAGGCGAGCGGCAACAACCAGCGCACCTCGGTCTGGCTCTGCGCGAGCTCGCCCCACGTGAAGCCGCCGACCGGCACCAGCGCGCGCACGAACTCTAGTGACACCCAGACGGTCGCGGCGAGCGCGATGCGAGCTCCGGCGGAATCGGTTTGGGACAAGCGCGCCCAGAGGCCCCCAAAGACTGCGAGGAACGCCGCTTGAAGTGCGACCAGGACGATCCACCCGATGAAGCCGATGATGCTGATCCAGTACAGCAGCACCCCGAAGAAGCCGAGGCCGAACACGAATCCAAGCCCCGCCCCCCTCTTGACGCTCCGAGCCCTGGCGAGCGCAAGCAACGGCGCTATCGCCACCCACGCGAGCGGACCGAGACCGGGTTCCGGAAACGCGAGCGCGAGGCCCGCCCCGGATAGTGCAACGATTCCGTAGGAGCGCGCCGTGTTCAGATGTCTAGACGCAATCTCGACACAGCATCCGCTCGGCGTCGGCGAGCTGCACCTTCGGCTTCAGCAGAAAACAACGCTTGCAGACGAACTCCTCGCGGTTGCGAAGGGGCGACGACTTCGGCTTCACAACGCCCGCGCTGCGAGCCGCCTCGGAGCTGAGGGCGCCGAAATCCTCGTCCTCATCCGTATCGTCGGCGGCCCGGCGGGCGGCGGTCCTCTGTGCCAACAGCTCCTCGAGACTGGCTGCGTCGGACTCCGAGACGATCGTCTCCTCCTCGTCCTCCTCGTCGGCCGTCGACTCCTCTTCGTCGTCCTCCTCGAGATCGTCGTCCTCGTCTAGGGCCTCGACGTCCTCGTCCACATCGCCGTCGAGCTCCTCGTCGAGATCGACGGGCATGTCGTCGAGGTCGTCTTCGACTTGGTCTTCCTGGTCCTTGCCCTCGACGAGATCGAGGTCCTGTTCGTCAGCTGACACCCTGTGCTTCTCCATTTGCTCTGGGCTCCTGGAACGGCCAACGCGTTACTCGGCGGTGACTTCCCGTCGGGCGACCTGCTACCCGGTCGGCCCGTTTTCTACCCCCTATTCCGCGCAACCCTAAAGGAGCGGATTGAGAAGGGCCAGCCCCTTCTTTGAGAGGGTCTCGGGCGGGGCTCGGCGGGGAAAGGCAAAGGCCCGAGAAACCCTTGGGGCCGCCCGGTAGCCGATCCGAAAATCGGTTATTGGGACGTTGTCCTCAGGCTTCTCGGGCCTTGCCAAACTCAAGTGTCCCAAGCAACCGCCCGGTGCCACGCACCATGTCGCCTGGCTCAGGCCTCTTGACGAGCCTCTCATCCGAAGATGAGCCCTCGCCCGAGCTTCCTCGACCCCGGTGTCCGCACCGGCGAACCGATCCGGTCCTGCGGGTCACGGCCCTTGCGCTCGAAACCTGACGGTGTAAGCGGTACAAGTACCGTCTACATCGCTTCCCTGTGCCCGAGGGCACCGAGGCGGCTCCGTTCCCTTTCCTCCGAAGAGGTCCGGGCAGATGCTGCTTGCCGAATGACTGCTTGGGACGAGGGTCAAGTTACGTTGCCCCGCGGGGCCCGTCAATACGAATTCAGCATTAAGGCCCGGTGTCGCGAAAGTTTCTAATGCTCCGCAGGACACCCACAATGTGTCCGCAGGCTTATCGACAGGTAGACGGCGATCGCTGTGGATAAGCTGAGATTTCTCTCGGAGCGGACGATCTCGCACTTCCTTCGGCACTTGCCGAACGGCAGTGGAACGGAGAACATTTGCCGGTCATGCGAACTCATCAGAGCGAACACGCAGCCGAAATCAGGACTGCGCCCGGGTTCGTCGACCTCACAGACGAGGTCCAGCGAGCGCTGATCGAGTCCGGTATCTCCAACGGCCAGGTGACGGTGTTCTCGCCCGAGACGACCTGTGCGCTACTCGTCAACGAGCGCGAATCGGGATTGCTGGAGGACATCAAGCGCACGATCACCCGGCTGAACCCGAATGGGGCCGAACAGCGGGCGGGGATGCTTGGGGCGACCTCGGTCGTTCTCCCCGTCGTCGGCGGCCGCGTGCCCCTCGGCACCTGGCAACGGGTTCTTCTGGTCGAGCTCCGAGAGCCTGCGACGCGCTCGGTCGTCATTCAGGTCGTCGGCGAGTAGAGACCGCCCCCGCGCGAGATCGAGGAGCGCGGCCCGGCGAGAAGCTGAGACACTAGGGCGCATGGCGAAGAACAAACTTCCGAAACAGGCAGAGGACTTTCCCCGCTGGTACAACGAGGTCGTCAGGCAGGCCGGCATGGCCGAGCACGGTCCGGCCAAGGGCTCGATGATCATCAAGCCCCACGGCTATGCGGTGTGGGAGCACACCCAGCGCGCGCTCGACGACCGCTTCAAGGCGACGGGACACGAGAATTTCTACTTTCCGCTGCTGATTCCCATGAAGCTGCTGGAGAAGGAGGCCGATCACATCGAGGGCTTCGCCCCCGAGGTGGCGGTGGTAACCCACGGCGGGGGCCAGGAACTCGAGGAGCCGCTGGCGATTCGCCCGACGTCGGAAACGATCATCTGGAACACCTACTCGAAGTGGATCCAGAGCTACCGCGACCTCCCCCTTCTCTACAACCAGTGGTGCAATGTCATGCGCTGGGAGATGAGGACGCGCCTGTTTCTGCGGACGAGTGAGTTCCTGTGGCAAGAAGGCCATACCGCGCACGCAACCGAGGCGGAGGCCAGAGACGAGACGCTGCAGATGCTCGAGGTCTACCGTGAGGTCGCCGAGGACGTCCTCGCGATCCCGGTGCTGGCCGGCCGGAAGTCCGCTACCGAGCGCTTTCCCGGGGCCGAGGAGACCTTCACGATCGAGGGACTGATGCGCGACGCCAAAGCGTTGCAGTGTGGCACGTCGCACTTCCTCGGCCAGAACTTCGCGAAGGCCTACGACGTGACCTTTCTCAACGCCGAGGGCCAGCGGGAGCATGCGTGGGCGACGTCGTGGGGGTTCTCCGCGCGCATGGTCGGCGGGACGATCATGACTCACGGCGACGACAACGGACTGCGGCTGCCGCCGGCCGTCGCCCCCGTGCAGGTCGCCATCGTGCCCATCTACAAGACGGACGAGGAGCGCAGCGCGGTGCTGGGGGTGGCGAACCGGATGCGCGCGGCCCTCGCCGGCGAGCACAACATCCGGGTGCGTCTCGACGACCGGGATCAGCATCGTCCCGGCTTCAAGTTCTCTGAGTGGGAGTTGAAGGGTGTGCCTCTGCGTGTCGAGATCGGCCCCCGTGACGTCGCGGACGACCAGGTGGTCGTGGCCGGCCGGATCGACGGTAACAAGAAGCAACTGAGCACCGACGAGGCCATCGCGTCGATGGCTGCGATGCTCGACGCGGTCCAGAGCGGGCTCTACGACGACGCCAAGGCCTTCAGGGAGGCCAACACCCACACGATCTCGAGCTTCGACGACTTCGCGCAGGGAGTCGAGGCCGAGGGCGGTTTCTGGGTCGGCGCCTGGTGCGGCGACTCGGACTGCGAGATCCGGATCACGGGACAAACCAAGGCCACGATCCGCTTTCTGCCGATCGAGCCCGAGGATCCCGGAGCCGCCTGCATGCACTGCGACAAGCCCGGAACCGAGCTGGCCACCTGGGCCAAGGCTTACTAAGGTAAATATCTCCATCTAACTCTGTGTTGTCTCTTGGTAACGCTGTGCTGTTCGTTGTACCTTTTGGGCTATGGGCAAAATGGTGGTCGGCACCCGCATGTGGGTGGGTCGTCTCCTCGGCGCGGGCGTCCTGCTCGGAGCGCTGGCCCCGGCTGTGGCCCCCTCCCCCGCGCTGGCTCGAGCCAGGATCCCGAAGTGCTTCGGCGAGCGGTCCACCATCATCGGCAACGACCGACCGAATCTCATCGTCGGGACGCAGGGGCGCGATGTCATCGTCGGGCGCGGGGGCGACGACATCATCAGGGGCAGGGGCGGCAACGACCTCATCTGTGGAGGGGCCGGCAACGATCAGATGTTCGGTGGCGGGGATAACGACAAGCTCGACGGCGGGAGCGGGGACGACCTCCTGGCGGGCGCCGGAGGAGACGATCTCCTCGCAGGGGGCAAGGGCCGCGACTTCGCCCAGTACCTCGGCGGCCCCAAGCCTGTGACGGTCGACCTACGGCGGGGTGTGGCCACGGGCTGGGGCAAGGATCGCCTGCGCGCTGTGGAGCACATCGGCGGCACGAGCTTCGGCGACGTCCTCATCGGAACCAAGAAGAGCAGCTTCATCTTCGGCCGGGGCGGCGACGACCGGTTGTCCGGAGGGCCGGGCAACGACTTCCTCTTCGGGGGCCCGGGAGACGACGCCATCAACGGAGGCTCCGGGTTCGACACGGTCGACTACACGCTGTCGCAGCGGGGCGTGGTCGTGAGCTTGGCGCAGGACACGGCGAGCGGTGAGGGCGCCGACGCGTTGACCGGCATCGAAAATGTGTGGGGGTCGGTGCACGAGGACGTCCTGATAGGCGACTCGGGCGACAACGAGCTCTTCGGGTGGGACGGGGACGACGTTCTGAACGGCGGCGAGGGGGACGACCTCCTCGGACCGGGCGCCGGCGATGACAAGGTTGACGGCGGCGCCGGGGCGGACTGGGTCGATTTCTATTACGGGAAGCTGGCGAACTTCGTGGCCACGACTCCCATCGACGTCGATCTCGCCGCCGGTACGGCGACCGGTCATGGAAGCGACACCCTGGAGCGCATCGAGAACGTCTCGGGCACGAACCTGGACGACCTCATCACCGGAGACCACGCCAATAACGCCATCTTCGGCTACAACGGCGACGATCAGTTGTGGGGTCGGGGTGGAAACGACTGGCTCGACGGGGGCCCGGGTAACGACTTCTTGCACGGGGGGACGGGAAGCGACTGGTGCACGAACGGAGAGACCTTCGAGGATTGCGAGTCGAACCAGCCGCCGCCCACGCTGCGAGGATTAGTGGGTGGAGCGGACGAACGAAGGGCGCGCTCCGCTCTCGCCGAGTGGGTTGCGACTCCCGCCACGCCTTAACTGCTCGGCGTGAGGTCGAGTGAATTGTGGGGCGTGGGGCGCGCAGAGCGCGCATATCTACCGAGAAACTGGGCTCGACGTGCGGGGTCGAGTGGATTGTGGGGCGTGGTGCGCGCCGGGCGCGCATTTCGACCAAGTACCTCGGCTCGACGCCGGGCTAGAGGAGCGTCTCCGCCGGGGATGAACGGAGGTCAGTCGAGCCCGAGCACCTCGAGGATCTGACGGTGGTCGGACATCACGATGGATGCGTCGGTGGCGTCCGACTTATCGTCGTGCACGCCCTTGAAGCGAGCCGCGTGCATGCCGATGTCGGAGGCCCCCGCGATGTCGGTGCGGCGGAGATCGCCGACGTGAATCGCCTCGGGGGGCCTGGCGCCGAGCTCCGCAAGCGCCTTGGCGAAGATCTCGTTGCCCGGCTTCGGCACGCCGACCTCGTCTGAGAAACAGAGGACCTCGAGATAGTCGCAGAGGCCCGCTTCGTCGAGGAGGTTGCGCACCACGCGGCCCGGGGTGAAGCCGGTGTCACACACAAGACCGAGGCGGATGTTCGCGGACTGCAGCGCGACGAGGGTTTCCTTTGCATGTTCAACGGGCGCGACGCCCGCATTGATCGAAGCCTCTTCGAACTCTTTCGTCAGTGCTCCTATGGAGTCGTCGTCGTCGATCCCGCGCGCCTCGAGGCAATAGGCCGCCATGCGTCCCGGGCCAAAGGTCTCGATCTGCTTCCAGGCTTCGTCGTGCTTCGACCAGGCCTCCGCGAGCAGGTCGTTCGCCTCCTGCTCGGTCATGTCGACGTAACGACGAAGGGCGCCTGCTCTAGTGGCCATGGCGCCCTCATAATCCCTGTCCTTCAGAAGCGTGCTCCAGCAGTCGTAGGTAACTGCTCGAATCCCCTCGACTCTCTTGATCGTGCATCACTCCCCTCGACCGAAGGCCGGCTCGACGACGCATGCGGCGGTTGCCTCATTTTCCGACCCGACCCGAAGGGCCGGGGCCACCTCGACATTACCGGATGGAGGCCCGACTCGACACTGCTTTTTCGAAGCTCGATTAGTTTCGTTGGCGGTCCGGCTTGACCACGCATGTGCCCGTCGCCCGAGCAAGGATGGTTGACTCTTCCAGGATATCCGCAGCGGAATCCGAGACATCGGGACGAGGCCGGGCATAGCAGGCGACTTCGAAGCTCATCTCGCGCGCCGAGTTGCCCACTCGGGTGATTTCGCCGCGGGCCTCGACGAAGTCCCCCGCGTAGGCGGGGGCCAGGAACTCGACCGAGGAATAGCCGGCGAAGAGCCCCTCGTCGCCGTCGCTTCGGATGCAGAGTTCCGTAGCGACATCGCCGAGCAGCTCCAACAGTTTCGCCCCGGCGACGAGATTGCCCCCGTAGTGCGCGTCCACCTGAGAGAGACGCACGCGCAGGAACGCCGTAATCGGTTCACTCATGCCGGCAAGGCTACTAGCCCGCCCGCGCCGGGCAGAGAATCTCGAGACGAAAGTCCCTCCGACCCGGTGGGGTAACTCCCCGCATCCCAGAGCCACCCCTCGAGCGTCGATAGATCCTGCTTGGTGTTCGTGGTCGCCAAGGGCCCCTCCACGGTCGTCGCGGTCATCGCGTGGCATCTGTGATGTTGTGACGAGTCCGCACTTCGTCGACGTAGGGGGTCCTTCCCGAGCGCTCTTGTGCTTCGATCTCCTTGATTTTCGTCATCGGGCTTGTGGCCGGGTTCATGCTGCGCCCTTCCCGCCGAGCGGCTACTAGCGTTACGCTCGCGTCAGTGCGCTTGACGGCGCCGGGTCGCGCGGCGAAGGGGCGGCGCGTAAAGGTACCGGGGGGGTGCCCGAGATGACGGTCGATGTGGAAGAGGCGAAGGCCGGTCTTGTAGACGAGGCCGCCTCCCAGGTAAGAGAGCACGTGCCCCGAGACGACGTCGCGCAGGCGGAGCGCTTCCTTCGTCAGTACTACGCTCAGGTTCCGGCCGCCGACCTCGTCGAGCGAAACGTCATCGACGTCTACGGAGCCGCTCTCGCGCACTGGAACCTGGGGCGGCGGCGCACGCTCGGTGCCCCGCGAGTGCGCGTGTACACCCCGCAGTTCGAGGCCGACGGCTGGCAGTCCAGCCACAGCGTCGTCGAGATCATCAACGAGGACATGCCCTTCCTGGTCGATTCGGTGACCAACGAGCTCAACCGGCACGGGCTCGGGATTCACCTGGTCGTTCATCCGATGATCGCGGTGTGCCGCGACGACGAGGGAGCCCTCCTCGACGTTTGCGAGCCGGGCCAAGAGAACGCCGAGGACTCGATCCCCGAGTCGTTCATCCACGTTGAGGTCGACCGGCAGACCGATCGAGACTTCATCAACGAGCTCAAGAACGACCTCGAACGAGTGCTTGGCGACGTGCGCGCCGCGGTGGACGACTGGCAGGACATGCTCGATCGAGTTCGCCGGGTGAACTCCGAGCTCGACGAGCATCCTCCGCCGGTCGATTCCGACGACGTGGCCGAGGCGAAGGACTACCTGAAGTGGATCTACGACGGCAACTTCACGCTCCTCGGGTATCGCGAGTATGAGCTGCTCGAACGGGGCGGCAAGGACGCTCTGATGGTGACGCCCGGCTCCGGTCTGGGCATTCTTCGTCAGGCCGATTCGGATGCGCCTCCCAACGTCGTCGAGCTGCCCCCCGAAGCTCAGAAGCGCGCGCGCGAACGCAAGCTGTTCGTGCTGACGAAGGCGAACTCGCGCGCCACGGTTCACCGCCCGAGCTATCTGGACTACGTGGGAGTCAAGCGCTTCGATGACGCGGGCGAGGTCGTTGGAGAATGGCGCTTCCTCGGCCTCTACACATCCACCGCCTATAACACCAGCCCGACCCAGATCCCCTTTCTCCGCAGGAAGGTCCGTCGCGTCGTCGAGCGCTCGGGGTTCCCGCCCGCCAGCCACAGTCGCAAAGACCTCGAGGCCATTCTGGAGAGTTATCCGCGCGATGAGCTGTTCCAGGCGAGTACCGACGAGCTCTATCGCATTGCGATGGGAATCTTGCACCTGCAGCAGCGGCAGCGCGTCCGTCTCTTCGTTCGTCGCGATACCTACGGCAGATTCTTTTCCTGCCTCGTGTTCATTCCCCGAGATCGATACAACACGGCGATCCGCCTACGAATGCAGGATCTGCTGACCGAGGCGTTTCAAGGCACGGGTGTCGAATACACGACGCGCGTATCAGAATCGGTCCTGGCCCGCCTTCACTTCATCATCCGGACCAAACCCGAAGCCGACCCCTCTTACGACGTCGAGGAGATCGAGAAGCGACTCGTTGCGACCGTGCGCTCGTGGAGCGACGACCTGCGCGCCGCGCTTGTCGAGGAGCTCGGCGAAGAGCGGGGCATCGGACTGTTCCGCACCTACGGCGAGGCGTTTCCCGGCGCCTACCGCGACGACACGCTCCCCAGGCGCGCCGTCTTCGACATCAAGCGACTCGAGGCGCTCGAACCGGGCGAGGACCTCGGCATGGGTCTCTATCACCTGCTCGAGGCACCCGAGGGCTTCCTGCGGTTCAAGCTGTACCGGTCCGGCAACCCGATGACGCTCTCGGAGATCCTCCCGCTGCTGGAGAACATGGGGGCTCGGGTCATCGACCAGCGCCCTTACGAGGTGAGGCTTCCTAACGACGAGACGAGATGGATCTACGACCTCGGCCTGGCGTGCGGGGACCTCGAAGAGTTGGAGAGCGAAGGACTCCAAGCCGAGTTCCAGGAGACCTTTGCGCGGGTGTGGCGGCACGACATCGAGGACGACGGCTTCAACCGTCTGACACTGAGCGCCGGCCTTCCCTGGCGAGATATCGCCGTGCTGCGCGCCCTGAGCAAGTACTTCCGCCAGACGGGTAGCCGCTTCAGCCAGGCGTACATGGAGGACACGCTCATCGGCAATCCCCGGATCGCCCGCCTGCTGATCGATCTGTTTCACGCGCGCTTCGACCCGGCCACTCGGGTCGACGCGCCCGAGGCGGTTGCCGGTCACGTCAAGGAATTGGAGGAAGCGCTCGATGCGGTCCAGAGTCTCGATCAGGACCGGATTCTGCGCGGCTTCCTCATGCTGGTGCTGGCGACGCTGCGGACGAACTACTACCAGTCGTGCGACGGCCGTCCCAAGGCGCACCTCGCCTTCAAGCTCGATCCTTCCAAGGTCGAGGACCTGCCCCTGCCGCGCCCGAAGGTCGAGATCTTCGTCTACTCGCCGCGCGTCGAGGGCGTGCATTTGCGCGGTGGAAAGGTGGCACGCGGCGGTATTCGCTGGTCTGATCGCAGGGAGGACTTTCGAACCGAGATCCTCGGCCTCATGAAGGCCCAGCAGATGAAGAACGCGATCATCGTTCCGGTGGGGGCCAAGGGTGGTTTCGTGGTGAAGCAGCCGCCCGAGGACGGCGACAGGGAGGAGCTGTTCGGAGAGGTCAAGCGCTGCTATGAGAACTTCATCCGCGCCCTGCTCGACGTTACCGACAACCTGGTCGACGGCAAGATCGTTCCTCCCGAGGATGTCGTTCGCTACGACGACGACGATCCCTATCTGGTTGTGGCCGCGGACAAGGGCACGGCAACCTTCTCCGATGTCGCCAACGCGATCTCTGAGGAGTACGGCTTCTGGCTCGGGGACGCCTTCGCCTCCGGTGGGTCGGTCGGCTACGACCACAAGAAGATGGGGATTACCGCTCGGGGGGCCTGGGAATCGGTCAAGCACCACTTCCGCGAGCGCGGCGTCGACGTTCAGACCACCGATTTCACCGTGGTGGGTATCGGGGACATGTCGGGAGACGTGTTCGGGAACGGCATGCTGCTGTCGCGCCACATCAAGCTGATCGGCGCCTTCGACCACCGCCACATCTTCATCGATCCCGACCCCGATCCCGCCGCCAGCTTCGAGGAGCGCGAGCGTCTGTTCGGCCTGGAGCGCTCGTCCTGGGCCGACTACGACGAAGCGCTCATCTCTTCGGGAGGTGGCGTCTATCCTCGCACCGCCAAGTCGATCTCGCTGTCGAAGGAAGCCCAGCAGGCGCTTGGTATCGACAAAGCAAAGCTCGCTCCCCACGAGGTCGTCAAGGCGCTGCTCCGAGCTCCCGTCGAGTTGTTGTGGAACGGCGGTATCGGCACCTATGTGAAGGCCGGCAGCGAATCTCATGCCGAGGCGGGAGACAAGGTCAACGATCTGGTGAGGGTCAATGCTTCGGAACTGCGCTGTCACGTCGTGGGCGAGGGAGGCAATCTCGGCTTCACCCAGCTGGCGCGCGTGGAGTACGCGCTCTCGGGTCTCCGCATCAACACGGACTCGATAGACAACTCCGCCGGAGTCGACTGCTCCGACTACGAGGTGAACATCAAGATCCTGCTCAACGCGGTGGTCGACCAAGGCGACATGACCACCAAGCAGCGCAACTCGCTGCTTGCCGAGATGACGGACGAAGTCGGAAAGCTGGTGCTGCGCGACAACTACCAGCAGATCCAGGCTCTCAGCAACTCGGTCACCCAAGCCGTCTCCATGGTGGATGTCCATACTCGCTACATCGGTGACCTGGAGGAGCGCGGAAAGGTCGATCGAGCCGTTGAGTTCCTTCCCACCGAGGAGGAGGTCGAGGAACGCAAGTCCAACGGGCAGGGTCTGACCTCCCCGGAGTTCGCCATCCTGCTGGCCTACTGCAAGATCGGCCTCGAGAAAGAGCTGCTTGCCTCCGACCTTCCCGAGGATCCGCATCTGGCGCGAGAGCTCGTGCGCTATTTCCCCGAGCCGCTGCGCGACCGCTTCTCCGGGGAGATGGAACGTCACCGGCTGCGCCGAGAGATCATCGCCACTCGCGTCGCCAACGCTGTGGTGAACACGTCCGGGATGACGTTCGTGTTCCGGCTCGCGGAAGAGACGGGGGCCGCGACCCCCGACATAGCCCGAGCACAGATCGTGGCCCGGGCCATCTTTGACATGGGGAGCCTGTGGAGCGAGATAGAGCGCCTCGACCATCAGGTCGACGCGGCCACTCAGACGGCGATGATCCTCGAGGGACGCAAGTTGGTCGAGCGTGGAACTCGCTGGCTTCTGCGCCATTGTCCCCGACCGCTAGACATCTCCGCCACGGTCGAGCGCTACGAGGAGGGTCCTGAGGAGCTCACCGCTCTTCTATCGGAAGTCCTCGTTGGGCCCGATCAGACCGCCAGAGAGGAGACGACGCAACGCTTCGTGAAGGAGGGGGTGTCCGAGGAACTGGCCACTCGCGTGGCGGGGCTCAACGCCTTGTTCTCGGCTCTGGACCTGGTCGAAGTATCGGGTGCGGTCGACGAACCCGTGGCGAAGGCGGCGGCTGCCTACTTCCTCCTCGGCCACCGGCTGCAGCTTCACTGGCTTCGCGATCGGATCCTGGCGCTGCCGCGCGACGACCGGTGGCAGACGCTGGCCCGGGACGCGTTGCGTAACGACCTCTATGGCTGGCACGGAATGTTGACCGCCGAAGCTCTGAAGTCTACGAATGCCGAGCAAGACGCGGAGGATCGAATCAACGCTTGGTTCGAACACAAAGGCCACGCTCACGAACGCTACCGGCAGATGCTCGACGACATCAGAGCCGTCGGCAGGTTCGATCTGGCCACGCTGTCGGTTGCGCTGCGCGAGGTGCGGAACCTCGCGGAGGCCGGAAGCTCACCCGCCTCCTCGCCCCGATCGAGCACCTAGAAATCGTACTCAAGGGCAAGGGTTTTTTCTGGATAGGCCCCAAAAGTCGCGAAAAGTGTCACAGACGCTGACTAGCGTTGTTTCATGGACTCGACGACACGCCCCTCGGAATCCACCGCCATCGTCCCGCTCGATCCCCGCAGCCCGGCCCAGATCGAAGGCGCCATGGGCCAGCTCCACGCCATCGAGAACGCGACCCGACGCCAGCGCCTCCACCTCACCTTCATCTACGACGCGCGCTCCCTGTGGACCGACGACGGCGCCCGCTGCATGGAGGAGTGGCTGCGGGCCAAGTTCAGCATGTCGTGGAGCTCGGCGCGCGATTTCCTCAGGGTCGCCCACGCGCTCGAGGACCTGCCCGAGATCGCGGGGGCCTTCGAGGCGGGTGTCCTGAGTTGGGACCAGCTTCTGCCACTGATCGAGATCGCCACGCCTGAGACCGACGCCGAGCTCGCCCACAGCGCTCAGGGCCTCAGCGTCCCGCAACTGGCGTCACTCGCTCGCCGGCGGCGCGCCATCACCGCGCAGGAGGCCAACGAGGCTCACCGGAGGCGGCGTCTCAAGCTGT
>JALZIB010000069.1 GCA_030860505.1 Actinomycetota bacterium | reverse complement strand
ACGCGCATGGTGGCGGGCCTGGGTGACACCAAGACCTGCTTCGTGCGTTCCGACGAAGACGAGGTCTTGGGCTACGTCTACCTCGAGGTCGACGACTCAACGGGATCGGCCTCCCTCGAGTTCGTCGGCACCACCGAGGCCGCGCGCGGTCGAGGAATCGGCGCCGACCTGGTGCGCACGGGCCTCCACTGGATGTTCGGCTTCGATTCCGTCTCAGAAACGTGGTTGGTAGTCGATGAGGACAACCCTGGTGCTCAGCACCTGTACCGCTCGCTCGGCTGGACGGAAGTCCATCGCTTCACCTCGCTGCGCCGGTCGGGACGACCTCTCTAGTGGTCCGGCAGATAACGTTTGCATGCTCTGGCGGTGCGAAACGCAAGTATGGCAAGGCCGCAGGGAGGCGGAACAGTGGAACTGTTTCGCCGACTGAGAACGCCGCCAGACGCAGCGGCTTTGCCGCCAGAGCACCCTCAATGTTGCCTGTCGGGCCACTAGATTGCCCTCAGCGCGTCGCCCGAAAGTCGTCGGCCGTGCGCTCGAGAAATCCCGGAAGCTCGTAATCGTGGCCGTCGAGGTAAGCCGAGAGACCGCCCACTGAAGCGGGATCCTCGACCATCTCGGTGAAAGCGTCTTCCGCCGCACCTTCGATGACCTCCGGCGCGGCCGCGCTGAGCCCCTGCGACTTAGTCGTCACGCCGCGCGGCACGATCGCGAGAGCAGAACTGACGGGTCGCTCGACTCCATCCGACGGGCGACCCTTGACCTTGCCTCCGAGCACCATCGTCGTCGAGCCCCCTCCGTCGAGGTTGAGCGCGTCGGTGGCACCCAGTCGATGGCGCAGGAACCAGGTCAGGTTGGTGAGTGTCATGCCCCGGCTGTAACGCGGCTGCCTGCCGTCGACGGTGACCAAAAAGAGCTTCCCATTCTCGTCGTTGTACGCGATCGCGGTGCGGGGATGGCGATGACTCGTGAACGAGCTACCGTCGTCGATACTCTGATGTTGGACTCGCCCATCTTCGATGAGCGTCGGATTTCCTCCGATCGTCTCGAACACATCGGGCCAACCGAGAGACCAGCCGAAGACGACGTCATCGCCCGGCTGCATCGCCTTCAGCGCGTCCGCGTAGCGGCCCTCTCGAGGTGCGTGGAGAACGACACCTCCCTCGGGATAGACACGTCCCGGGCCACAGCGCGCCGTTTCAACGAAGTGAGGACGCTCGACCCCGACGGGGGCGATCGACTCCTTCCAAGCGTCGAGGGGGGCCGTGGTGGCATCCGTCGCCTGTGGTGGACCGAAGGGTCGCAGACGCACGAAGCAGCCGCGCGCGGGTGGCTTATCCGTTCCGCCTCCGGCAGTCGTGTACGCGCGCAACTGGTCGGCCGGGGCGCGGCTCACTGACCCGTTTACACGATGGATTTCGTACGCTCCGCCCTCGGGACTTGAATACGAGACCCATGCCGTCGTTTCGGGGTGGCCGAAGTAAGTCTCTTCATCGTGAACGTCGATTGAGAAATTGCGGCCGTACTCGAATCCACCCGAATAGGGATCGATGGCGGGCATCTGGTCCAGCCGACCTTTGCGCGCAAAGGTGAAGACCGGGTGCCCGGTGGAGCGGGCGTAGTCACCGTTGATGGCGGCGATCGCTCCGCTGCGCCTCGCCATGGACGAGGTGCGTTCGAACCCGGGCAGCCGGTTGGAGCCGAGCACCGGCCTGAGGGTGGGTCCCGACGAGGGCACAAAGGTGACGACACGGACCTTGTTGGGCTTGGGAAGACGGTAGAGACGGTAGGACACGCCGGGTGCTACGGTTCGCTTCCACTTCATCTTGGCAGCGGCAGGAGATGAACCGGGGAGCTGCTCGGCGCCGGGCGCAAACAGGGTCATCGAAATGAACGCTGCCACGATGAGCGAAAACACCTTCAACATTGTCGAGTCGATGCCCCCCATGTATCGGACGCTACCGGTGGATGTCCAAACGCTCAAGGGACTTCGGCACCACGCGCGGACTTCTAAAGTCGGGGTTATTCCGAATAGTCGTAAAAGCCCCGACCGCTCTTGCGGCCGAGGTATCCTGCTCGCACCATGTGCTCCAGCAACGGGGCGGGCGCGTAACGTCGCTCCCTGAACTCCTCGTGGAGAGATTCGAGAATCGCATAGGTGACGTCGAGCCCGACGATGTCGAGCAACTCGAAGGGCCCCATCGGGTGCCCACAGCCCAGCTTCATCGCTGCATCGATGTCGGCCGGCGTTCCGTAGCCCTCCTCGTGCATGTGCACTGCGTCGTTGAGGTACGGAAACAGCAAGAAATTGACGACGAACCCGGCCCGGTCTCGACACCGCACCGGGCGCTTGCCGAGTGTTCGAACCCACGCACTGCAACGCTCCTCGACATGGTCGGAGGTGGCGACGGTACGAACGACCTCGACGAGCTTCATGACCGCGGGGGGATTGAAGAAATGGAGCCCGATGACCTTGTCGGGTCGGGTGGTCGCGGCGGCGAGATCAACGACCGATAGAGAGGACGTGGTCGTCGCGAGCACCGCATCGGGCTTGGTCGCGTCATCGAGTTCTCCGAAGATCGCGCTCTTTACCTCGAGGTCCTCTGCGACCGCCTCGATGACGAGATCGCATTCGGCGAAGTCTTCGAAATCGAGCGTCGTCGATACCCGCGCGAGCGCGAGGCTCGCGTCGGTGTCCTCGAGCTTGCCCTTGTTCACTGCTCTCTCGAGGCTCTTGCTCAGTGCGATTTTGGCGTTGTCGATCGCGGTATCGCTTCGTCCTCGGAGAACGACCTCGCCTCCGGTCTTGGCGATCACCTCGGCGATCCCGGAAGCCATGAGACCCGTCCCCACCACGCCCACCATCCCGACATTCGATGCGGACGCGCCCTCGCTCTCGGGGATCGCGTCCGCAATCTTCGGCGACTCGGGCGACTCGTAGCGGTAGAACCCGCGACCCGTCTTGCGGCCGAGGTATCCGGCCGTCACGAACTGCTTGAGGAGGGGCTGCGGCGCGTCGGCGTAGTCCCGCCACTGGCGCCACAGGGCCTCACAGATCTCGTAGGCGGAATCCAGTCCGATGAGATCGAGAAGAGCCAGCGGGCCCATCGGGTGTCCGCACCCGAGCTGCATTGCTGCGTCGATGTCCTCGCGCAGCGCGTAGCCCTGATCGTACATGCGCGTCGCTGCATTGAGGTAGGGAAAGAGCAGCAAGTTGGCGATGAAACCGGCGCGGTCCCGGCACGGAACGGCGACTTTTCCGAGTCCCAGGGCGAACTGCTTGGCGGACTCAACGACCTTCTCGTCCGTGGCGACCGTGTGCACGAGCTCGACGAGCTTCATGACCGTTGCCGGGTTGAAGAAGTGGAAACCAACGACCCGATCGGGCCTCTTGGTCGCCACCGCCATGTCGATGACGGGAAGGGACGAGGTGTTGGTTGCGAGGATCGCTTCGGGCTTCAACACCCGGTCGAGTGCTGCGAAGGTCTGCTTCTTCAACTCGAGCTTCTCGGGCACGGCTTCAAACGCCAAGTCGCAGTCACCGAGACCGGCGAGATCGGTAGTCGACGAGATGTGTCTCAGTAAGTCGTCGGCTGCGCCCTGGTCGAGCTTGCCGCGCTTCACGGCGCGAGCAACGCTGCGCTCGATTCGCTCGCGGCCCGCCCGTGCGGCCTCCTCGTCCATCTCGGCGAACACGACATCGTATCCGCTACGGGCCACGACCTCGCAGATGCCGGAGCCCATGGTGCCGCACCCAACGACCCCGACCTTGTTGATCTCGACGCTCACCGCGACTCCTTATGTCTTCTGTGGAGAGGCATCCTAATTGCGCGGCCGCGTTGCCAATTACGATGACGCTATGACACCCGATCGTCCCTGGATCTTCCGAACCTACGCGGGATACGCCAGCCCGACGTTGACTAACGCCCGCTTCAAAGCGAACCTCGCAAAGGGCCAGACCGGGCTCAGCGTCGCCTTCGACCTCCCCACCCAAACCGGTTACGACTCCGACCATGGCATGGCCCGAGGCGAGGTCGGCAAGGTCGGCGTCCCAATCTCGCACCTGGGCGACATGGAAGAGGTTTTCCAGAACATTCCGGTCGCAGAGATGAACACCTCGATGACGATAAACGCAACCGCGATGTGGCTCCTTTCCCTCTACGTTGCGGTGGCGGATTCGCAAAAGGCGCCGCGACGCGCACTCGTGGGAACGACCCAGAACGACATCCTCAAGGAGTACCTCTCGCGCGGGACCTACATCTTTCCGCCCGAGGCTTCGATGAAGCTCACGACCGACATCATCATCTGGACGCTCAACAACACCCCGAGGTGGAACCCCATCAACGTCTGCAGTTACCACCTGCAGGAAGCGGGGGCCGGTCCCGTCCTCGAGGTCGCCT
Source organism: Actinomycetota bacterium (assembly GCA_030860505.1). GTDB lineage: Bacteria > Actinomycetota > CADDZG01 > CADDZG01 > WHSQ01 > WHSV01. The sequence continues at coordinate 13,124 of JALZIB010000069.1, read as the reverse complement.
ACGCTCTCGCCACTGCCGTCGCCGTACTCGATGCGGTCAGGGCGACCGGCGAGGTCACAGACGACGACTTCCCGCGCCTCGTGGGACGCATCTCGTTCTTTTGCAACTCCGGCATCCGCTACATCGAGGAGACCTGCAAGATGCGCGCCTTCCACCGGCTCTGGGATCGCATCACCCTCGATCGCTACGGCGTCGGCGACCCGAAGTTCAGGCGTCTCCGCTACGGACTCCAAGTCAACTCACTCGGTCTCACCGCAGCACAACCGGAGAACAACGTCTACCGCATCTTTCTCGAGATGCTGGGATTGACGCAGAGCAAGGCTGCGCGCGCCCGGGCGGTGCAGTTGCCGGCGTGGAACGAGGCGCTCGGCCTCCCTCGCGCCTGGGATCAGCAGTGGTCGTTGCGCGCGCAGCAGATCCTGGCGTTGGAGAGCGACCTGCTCGAGTACGACGACATCTTCGAGGGATCGAGGGTCATCGAGGCCAAGACCACGGAGATCGAGGGCGAGGCGTCTGACGAGCTCGACGGGGTGCTCGAGCGAGGCGGTGCCGTCGAGGCGCTGTCGTATATGAAGGATCGACTCGTGGGGGCCCACGCCGAGCGTAGGCGGGCCATCGAGAGCGGCGAGCGGGTCGTGGTCGGCGTCAACAGATACGTCGAGACCGAACCGTCGCCCCTCGTCGAAGGACTCGACACCATGGCCTTCGAGAAGATCGATCCGGGGGCGGAATCCGCGCAGATCGAGGCGCTCGAGCGCTGGCGCGCCGGGCGCGCCGAGGCGCCCGTTGCGCGCTCCCTCGACGAGCTCCGGCGCGCGGCCGAGTCGGGGGCCAACCTCATGGAGGCATCCATCGCCGCCGCCAAGGCCGGGATCACCACCGGGGAGTGGGCCGACGCGCTGCGAGACGCCTACGGTGAGTACCGCGCCCCCACCGGCATGGGCGCGACCTCATCCTGGGGCGAGGCCGCTGCAATCGAGGGTGTTCGCAGACGCGTCGTCGCGGCCGGCGAACGACTAGGCGTCGTCAAGCTGCGCATGCTCGTGGCCAAGCCCGGTCTCGACGGACACAGCAACGCCGCTGAACAGGTCGCCGTGCGGGCACGCGACGCCGGCTTTGAGGTCGTCTACCAAGGCATCAGGTTGACTCCCGAGCAGATCGCACGAGCCGCGGTCGACGAGGACGTGCACGTCATCGGGATCTCGATTCTCTCGGGGGCGCACGGCCTCCTCGTGCCCGACGTCATCGACCGTCTGCGGGACGAGGGCGTCGACACCGGAGCGATTCCGGTCGTCGTCGGCGGCGTCATCCCCGACGAGGACGCCTCCAAGCTCTTGGAGCTCGGCGTCGCCAGGGTGTACACGCCCAGGGACTTCGACCTGACCGAGATGATCGGCGAGATCGCAGACCTCATCGGCCGCTAGCCGCTGCGGGCGGGGGCATCCGCGGTCGGTGCTGCCAAATGGCTGCCGGACGCCCCAAAAGCAGCACCGACGGCTGGAGCGGCGGGCCACGGAGCTCGAGATGCCGCCACCCGAATAGCGTCGATTCTACGTGATTCCGGCGGTGGGCCACAATGGATGGATGTCTCAACACCAACCCTCGTCCCCCCCGGCGCCGTCGGGCCTCGTAGGCGGAGCAGCGCTGCTGCTCACCCTGGGGGGCGTAGCCCTGTGGCTGCTAATGCTGTCCGGCCCCGTGCAGCTCGGCACGGGTCTGCTCGAGGCGCGCTTCCATCTGGACCAGGCGCAGAAAGAGCTGACCGCCGGGACTTTTCGGCCTGCGGTCTTCGACACCTTCTCGGCCAGGGCGGGAGCGACGAAGGCACTCCGGGGTCTGGAGACGGCCGGCCCCCTGATGGACCTTGCGACGCTGTCGGGTAGCGTCGACGGCCTCTTGGGCGAGCTCGACCACATCGTCGTGGGAACCGCCCACGCAACTGATGCCGCGGGCGGCACGCTCGACATCGGCTTGAACGCGCTCAAGGGCCCGGACCGGATCATCGGCCAGAGTCCCGACGGCGAGGGATCGATCATTCTGATCGAGCGCGTCGAGGACCTCGGCGAGGTGGTCGAGCAGGTCCGCAGCGACATCAACGCTGCGGGAGACGAGTTCAGCGAGGTCAGGCTCGCCAACCTCCCGAAAAGGCTGCGGGCCCCCATCACCGACGGAATCGAACAAGCGCGCGCAAGCGACGAGGTTCTCGGGGACGCTGAGGCGGGAATCGAGCTGCTGCCCGGCATCCTGGGGGCCGATGGCCCCCGCACGTACATGCTCGCTTTTCAGAACTCTGCGGAGTTGCGAGGTGCGGGCGGGGCCATGCTCCAGTTCGAGTTCCTGACCATCGACGACGGCAAGCCAGAGCTCGCCAGCGACAAGACCGGATCCATCTACAAGCTCGACCAGGAGCGCGAGCCCATCGACATCCCCCTTCCAAAGGATGCTTGGTACGTCAGAGGTCTCAGCGACGCCCAGCGCTTCGGTAACTCGAACTGGTCGCCCGACTGGCCGCTCTCGGCTCGCCTCGCCGTGGATTACGGCGAAAGGAGTTCCCAACGTTGCGTGCCGACCGGAGAGAGGTCCTGCCCCGATTTTCCAGACGTCGACGGTGTGTTTGCGCTAGACCCAGTCGTGATCGAAGACCTGATGTCCGGCATCGGTCCCTTTCGCCGCGGCCCCTATCAATTTCGGACCATAACGGCCGTACACCTCCTCCTTAACCGCGCCTACCAGAGGTTCCCCATACCGGCTCATCGCCGCAACTTCCTCGGTAACGTCGTAAGTGATCTCTTCACCAAAATGTTCGATCCCAAGGCGCCTACCCGGCTGGTGCAGGGCATGGGGACCTCGCTGGCCAACAAGAACATGCAGATCTGGATGAGCGATGCCGAAGAGCAGGCCTTCATCGAGCGCATGAAGTGGGACGGCGGCATCTCAGAGATCGAGAGCGGCGACTACTTTCAAGTCGTGGAGCAAAACGTAGGTGGCAACAAGCTCGACTACTTCGCAAGTCAAATCAACAAGATGGACGTCACCATCGACGGCGAGGACGCCATCCACTCGACCTCTGTCGGAATCAGCAACGACGTGGTACAGCCGCAGCCGCGCTGGGTGCTCGGCGACTCCAAGACCGCGCACAGGCCGATGCTGAACTTCTACGTCCCTCCAGGCGCGGAGCTGATGACGGCTCGCGCCGGCAGGCTCTGTCCCGTTCCACTCGATCGCTCTTGCAACGGTCGCATCGACACTCCGCCTGGACTCGCAACCTGGTCGGGCGCGATCCCGCCGACGCACCGTGAGCGGGGGAAAAAGGTGTGGTCGGCAACCCTGCAGATCCCGCCGCGGGAGAGGGGCAGTTTCTCGGTCGACTACCGTAGTCCCGACGTCTTGGAGCAACGAGGCGACCGCACCGTCTACCGTCTGATGGTGCAGCGCCAGGCAAAATTCCATCCCGAGGAGCTTCTGATAGAACTCAGGCTGCCCGCAGAGGCGCGCAAGATCCAAGCGCCGGGCTTTAAGAAGGACGGGTCGACGCTGACCTACGAGCGTCCGTTGAAAACCGACACCGTAGTGGAGGTTTCGTGGCGAAGCTAAGAGCGGTAGTCCTAGCGGCGGGGCGCGGAGTGCGCATGGGAGGCGAGAAGCCGAAGACCATCATTCCGATGGGCGACCATGAACCTCCCCTGCATTACATCCTTAAGGGCCTGAAACGCGCCGGGATCGACGACCTCATGGTGGTAACGGGGTTCATGCCGGAGGCCGTCAAGAGCTACGTCACGGAGCACTGGGGCGAAGCCAACGTCACATACGTCCGGAACCCGCGCTACGCCTCGTGGGGGAACTTCCATTCCGCCCGCCTCGCCCTCGATCAGTCGCCCAGCTTCGACTTGATGATCGTCAACTGCGATGTCGTGGTCAACCCTGAGGTCTACGAGCGCGTGACGGCGACCGACGGCGATCTCGTCCTCGCGGTCGAGCAACGCTATGGGCTCGACAAGGAGGACATGCGGGTGCGGCTCGACGGTCGCCGCGTCACCGACATCGGCAAGGACCTCGAGATGCAGTTCAGTGCCGGTGAGTTTTGTGGGGTGTCCCTGTTGCGGGGGAACGCACAAGCCCTGTACCGGGAGCTCGCGACCTCGATCGAGTGGCAGAGGACTTCAGATATCTACTACGAGGACGTCTACAAGCAGATGCTCGGGCTAGTGATGGCGAGCGCGGCCGAGGTGCACCCAGGTGAATACGCGGAGATCGACACTCCCGAGGACGTTGCTGCGGCCCTAGACGTGATCGAACGGCATCGCGCTTCGTTCGACGGCCACCCTCAGCCCGCCTAGCGCGTCTCGCTGAAGAACCTTTTCTTGGACTCGCCCCAGATCTTCGTCTACGAGGCCAGCGACGATGAGTCGGACGCGTCGGTGGATCTCGCCGCGCAAGTGGGCGAGGTGGGAATCCAGGCCCCCTTTGTCGTGAGCTCGATGCACGGGCAGCGGCTCGCCCTTAGGACCGCGGCGAGTGGGGCGACGGTCACGCCCCCCTCGGGGGCGACGAAGCACTACTCGATCGAGCTCGGGGCACACATCAGACGCTCACGAGCCGATGGGGTCGTGGCCGTCGGCGGAGGACGCGTCCTCGACGTCGCGAAGCTCGCCGCGGCGCGCGCCGGCCTCACGCTTATTGCGGTTCCCACTCAGTTGAGTCACGACGGCATCTGTTCACCCGTGGCGGTGGTTCCAGACGACTCGGGCATGACGCAGAGCCTCGGGGCGATTCCGCCGCGCACGGTGTATCTCTCGATACCGACGTTGGTCAAGGCCCCGGTTGCGTCGGTGCGGGCCGGATTGGGCGACCTCATGGCCAACCCCCTCGCCCTGCGGGACTGGGCCCTGGCCTCCGAGCGCGGCCTGGCCAGCACCGATCAGCGAGCCTGGGACCTGTCTGCACAGTCGTTCGACATGATTCAGGGGTATCTGAGCCGCGACGCGTCGGAGTTCGCCCATGATCCCAAGTTCCTGCGCCACCTCGCCGACGCCCTCGTGATGTCCGGCATGTCGATGATCATCTCGGGCACCTCCCGCCCGGCGTCGGGAGCCGAGCACGAGATCAGCCACGCCATCGACGCTCTCTTCGGGGGCCGGGCGTTACACGGGGCTCAGGTGGCGTTCGGCTGCATCGTCTCCGTCGCTCTCTATGGGGAGGACTTCGGAGCCTTCCGTCGCCAGCTCGCTCTCGTCGGTCTCCCCCACCACCCGCGCGAGCTGAGGCTGACCGAGGGTGACGTGGTGAGGGTCATTCTCGAGTCCCCGGAGACCCGGCCAGGGCGCTTCACGATCATCGAGGAGGCGAATCTCGACGAAGCCGGCGCCTTGAAGCTCGTTCGTCGGATCTGGGGCCCAGCCAACGGCTGTTGACCAACATCGCCACGAGCCGCTCACGCGAATCGGCCCCCAGAGTCCCGCGCCCCCTATCATCTAACTCTAGGCTTCACCGAGAGGACCGCTGCTCGTCTGGGGAGCGGGCCGGGGGACAACAACGTCACATGGCTAGCACCGTCGACAAGCTTCCCGCAGAAACGCCGGACGTCGACCGCCGACCCATGCAGCGGCAAAGCGCCCTGCGGATCGCGCTGCGCGTCTTCATCGACGCGCTGGCGGTCATGGTTGCTCTCTTCGGCGCCTCGATCATCCGCTTCGAGATCATGGGGACCGCGCCCGCGCTCCAGAACGGCTGGACTTATCCCGTCCTAACCTTCGTCTCGGTGCCGATCTGGCTCGCGCTGTTCTGGCTCTACGGTCTTTACGAACCTCGCCAAGTGCTGAGTCCGGTGAACGAGTTCAAACAAGTGTTTCACGGCGTCGTCGCAGGTACCGTCGTTTTGCTGATCAGCGACTCGGCGCTGAACATGAACATGGCGCGCGGGTGGGCGCTGTTGGGGATGTTCTGCGGCTTCGTCGCAATGGGGGGCGAGAGGCTGGCGGTGCGCAAAACGCTTCACTTTCTGCGTCGCCGAGGAGGCGATGCGACCCGCACCTTGGTTCTGGGAGCGAACCACGAGGGCCGCACCGTCGCTAGGACGCTGGAGCGAGAAGGGTGGCTTGGCTACGAGATCATCGGCTTTTTGGACGACGACCGTCCAGCGGGGGATGTGATCGAGAAGGGTCACAAAGTGCTTGGGGCGGTCGCCGATGTCAAAGAGATCGTCGCGCGCAGCAACGTCAACCTCGTGCTCATCGCAGCAACTGCGTTCGAGACGACGCGTCTCAACAAGCTTTTTTGGGAACTGCAGGATTGTGACGTCGACCTTCAGATCACATCTGGGACGGTCGACCTCCTCGCCTCCCGCATGACGGTTCAGTCCGTGGCGGGCGTGCCGCTGCTGTACGTGCGACGGACCGGCATCAGCCGGCTGCAGCAGACGATCAAGCGCGCGCTGGACATCCTCGGATCGCTCACGCTGCTGACAGTGCTGGCGCCCCTGTTGATCGGTATTGCGGTGTGGATCCGGCGGGACTCGCAAGGAGCAGCGATCTTCAAACAAGTCAGAGCGGGGCGTGACGGTCAGCCTTTTGTGTGCTGGAAGTTCCGCACGATGGTGGCCGACGCCGAGGAACAGCTCGCGCAGCTCGAGCATCTCTCGGAGGGACCCGGCATGCTCTTCAAACTCAAGGAGGATCCGCGCATCACGAACACGGGTAGATGGCTCCGGCGCTACTCGCTTGATGAGCTGGCTCAGTTGATCAACGTCCTGCGAGGGGAGATGAGCCTGGTGGGCCCGCGGCCCGCACTCCCGAGTGAGGTCGAGCAGTACGACGAGTGGGTCCGCAACCGGCTGCGCGTGAAGCCGGGCATGACGGGATTGTGGCAGGTGAGTGGTCGTGCCGAGACGAGCTTCGCCGACTACGTGCGCTACGACCTCTTCTATATCCAGAACTGGTCGCTGACCTTGGACATCTGGATCCTGTGGCGCACCTTCAGGGCCGTGATGTCCGCCGAAGGAGCGCACTGACGCCGATCCCCCCGGCCCGCCGAGCGGCGTCGCGCCGGCGGCCTCGAAGGTTTACCCTGGTTTCATGCTGGAGGAAATCATCGTCACCGTCGACGATCGTCCGAGCCTTCTCGCCGAGTTGGGAGAGCTCCTGGGTCAGCATGGCGTCAACATCGAGACCCTGGCGGGCTCGAGCCACGATGGGCGCAGCGTGATCCACCTGGTGGTGGACGACGGGGACGAAACGGCGGAGATACTCGCTTCTCACGGCTTCAAGGTCGAGGGGAGCAGGCCGGTCCTGACGGTGACTCTCGACGACCGTCCGGGTGAGTTGGGAACCTACTGCCGGAGGCTGTCCAAGGCCGGCGTTTCGATCTCATCGGTCTATATGGCTCACCGCAACGGCGGAGAGACCGAGCTCATCTTCGCGGTCGACAACCTCGAGGCCGCCACCAAGGCGTAGCCGCGAAAAAAAGGGCCCGCCTTTCGGCAGGCCCCTCTCTCGTATGAGCTTACGTGACCGCTTAAGCGCGCGCGGTCGTGGTTCCAACTCCCGCGCCGGCGGTACCGAAGTAGAGCGCCGCCGCACCGGTGACGAGGTGCAGCAGGTTGTCCGCGAGGTTGATCTCGGTCAGCAGATCGACCAGGAAACCGACCTCCAGGAAGCCCAGAAGCGCAAGCAATAGGTAGACGACACCGATGATGAGGTTCACCGTCTTTGCGCCGGCGGCGGTGCGCGAACCGACCAGCAATAGCGCACCCACGGCGAAGTGGACGATGTTGTGAATCAGGTTGACGTCGAAGACGATGAGCGTTCCGGTCTCGTCGACGCTCGTGGTGATGAACATACCCAGAATCCCGATCAGTACGTACACGGCTCCAAAGACCAGCGCAAACAACTGGCCCGGCGTCTTGTCGGTTCCCGTACCTCGTGCAGCAGTAGACATTCTCTGCCCCTTTCCTCACCCTACGAATATTGCTCTGACACTGACATATACCTGTAAAAGGACCAGATCACACGGATCTTCGGAGACGGCAACCGTGAACGCGCCTTGGTTCCCGACCCACCCGTTGAGGTCATTCGTAGGACGAAGTATCTCCGGATTGGTTTACAGACAGTCGGCGCTCCGGCAGGGTTAAGAGCCCGAGACGGTTCTCGAGGAGATCCCGATAAGCGCGATTCCGACGGCGATAATCAGGACGCCCGCCCAACGCAGAGGTGGGACGTTCTCGTCGAGCACTAACGCTGCGAGCACCACGATCACGACGTAAGAGAAGCCGACCATCGGATAGGCCAGCGAGAGGTCGACGCGCGACAGCACCACGAGCCAGAAGAGCGAGGAGACGCCGAACAACACCAGGCCGAGCCACAGCTTTGGCTCCTTCGCGGCGCGCAGCAGCGTGGAGCCTGCATCCGACACCTGCGCGGTGCCGATGCGCCCCACCTCGTTCATAGCCGCCTTCAAGGTGAGCTGTCCCGCGGTGGCAAACCCGACGCTCAGCACCAACAGCACGAGCGAGATGAGGGTGCTGGTCTTCGACGGCGCCTGGGCACGGAGGAGGTCCGGTGGTGGAACTTCGAGTGCCATGGCGCGAAGTCTAAGTGGTCGAAAGCCTTTCGGTAGGGTGACGCGATGCCCAAGGATCCGCCGGGGCGTCGGGCCCTCGTCGTCGTCCCGACCTACAACGAACGTGACAACGTCGACATCGTCGTTAGCCGACTCTTCGAGGCGGTCGGTGACTGCGCGCATTTGCTGGTCGTCGACGACGGCTCTCCCGACGGCACCGCGGAGCAAGTCAAGCACATCGCTGCGGAGCGAGACGACGTCTTTCTGATCGAGCGAGCCGGAAAACTCGGCCTCGGGACCGCCTACATCGAGGGATTCAGGTGGGGGCTTCAACGAGGTTACTGGGCGATGGTCGAGATGGACGCGGACCTCAGTCACGATCCGGCCGACGTCCCGCGTCTCCTCGATGCCCTCGAGCACACCGACCTGGTGGTCGGGTCCCGCTATGTGCCCGGCGGATCCGTGGAGAACTGGGGGCTCGTGCGCCGGCTGCTCTCTCGCGGTGCAAACTTCTATGTGCGCTGGTGGCTTCGGCTGGGGGTCAGGGATGCGACCGCCGGATTTCGCGCCTACCGTGCCCAGATCGTTCCGCTGCTCGAACTCGAGAGTGTGCACTTCGAGGGATACGGTTTCCAGATCGAGTTAACGCGCCGATTGGTAAGGCGGGGAGGGCGTGTCGCCGAAATCCCCATCACCTTCTCCGAGCGCGCGGTCGGAGTCTCCAAGATGAGTCCGAAGATCGTCCTCGAGGCCCTCTGGCACGTCACGCTGTCTGGAGTCCTCGACACCGCCCAAGCGATGCGCAAACGATGAGCAGCGTGCCCATGGCGACTAGGTTGCTTCTGATGGCGGGGGCCATTCTGGGGGGACTCGGCTTCCTTCTCATCGTCGAGTTCGGGCTCAGCGCCGGGCAGGTGCATCACGGCGTCACCGTGAGCGGATTCGAGGTGGGCGGAATGACCCTCAACGAGGTGGAGGACTCGCTCAGGGAGCGTGAGCAGACGCTCGCCACCGAGCGGGTGTGCTTCTTTCGTGACGATCTTACGCTGTGCGTCACGCCGGACGAGCTCGGGTGGCGAGTGCAGCCCAACTTAACCGCGCAGCGTGCGTACCAGGTAGGTCGCACCAACTTCCCACTTGGCGCGCTAGGCGAGCGCGTGGCGGCGTGGGTGGACGGCGTGAACGTCAAATGGGAGGGAGGCCCGCGTCCCGCCAAAGTCACGAAGTTGCTGGACGAGTGGGAGACGATTTTCTCCCAGCGCGGGATGGAATTGGTGCGAGGCCACATGCGCTACAAGATCAGGCGCGCCATCCTTGTGTATCCGCGCAGGCCCTTCAGGATCCCCTTGCGGTGAAGGTGGGCCGTTAGGGTGAGACGATGAGCCCGCGGACCGTGGTCATAGGATTGGACGGAGTTGCGTGGCGCCTGCTCGAGCCCCTTATCGAGCACGGATCCATGCCGCGACTCGCGTCCCTGCGTGCGCGTGGAGCGTGGGGAACGCTCGACTCGACCGTTCCCACCTACACCCCTCCAGCGTGGACCTCGGCGATCACGGGCGTCAACCCCGGTCGGCACGGAATCTACGGCTTCATAGAGGGTCACGCTCAGTATGAACGCCGGCAGCTCGCGCACGCGGGCAGAATCGAGGCGCCCACGATCTGGGAGATGGCCAACGCCCAAGGCCTTCGGGCAGGCATCTACAACGTCCCGTTGACCTATCCGCCCCAGCAGCTGGACGGCTGGATGGTCTCGGGAATGATGACGCCGGGCTGGGGCGAAAGCCAGCGGGGGTTCGCCTCCTGGGACAAGGGCGACGCCGATCTCGAGGCTCAGATCCTGGGGTGGGCGCCGGACTACGTCGTGGACATGAGCGCCGACTGGGAGCGTGACTGGCGTGACGCCGCGCTCTGCGAACGCGCCGTCGCCGTCCTGCGGCAGCGCTACACCGTGCTCGATCGACTGCTCGAGCTCGACCCTCCCGATGTGCTCTTCACGGTCCTCGAGACTCCGGACCGGCTGCAGCACGTCTACTACCGCTATCTCGATCCCTCGGATTCGATGTACGACTCAGCCACCGGGCGCGCCATCAGGCCCGAGATCGTCCGCTGTTACGAGGCAATGGATCGCATCGTGGGGTTGCTCGACGACTACGCCGGCGACAACGGCGGCTCGATCGTGTGCTCGGATCACGGCTTCACCGCATGGGAAGCAAGCGTGCACACGAACACGTTGCTCCAGCGCTGGGGTTATCTCAAGCTCAAGCCCGGCGCACGGCTGATGCAAACCGCCGCAGCGCGCAAAGCCGTCCCGCTGGCCAAGCGCCTGCTCCCTGCGCGCGTTGCCCGTGAAGCCAAGAACCGCACCTTTGCGGCGATCGATTGGAACAAGACCCGAGCCTTCGCGTCCCCGATTCCACAGCAGGGCGTGTTCGCCAACCTCAAGGGCAGGGAGCGCTACGGCGTCGTTGATCCGGCCGACCTAGAGGCTCTGAAGAAGGACATTGCAGGTCGCTTCGATGCCTTGCGGGGACCCACCGGCGAGCCGGTGACGGATCGCGTCCATTTCTCGGAGGACGTCTTCAAGGGCGATGCTCTCGACGGCGCCCCCGACCTGCTCCCCGTCATGCGAGACCATCGCTTCGAGCTCGACGACGAGCTCTTCCACGCCCAGCCCTTCACCGATCTCAGCCACCTGCCGCGCGGCGTCCATCACCCGGACGGCGTCGTCGTCGTGTCCGGACCCGGAGTCAAGCCGTCCTCCACACTGAGAGGCTCGGTTATGGACGTTACGCCGACCATGCTCTACCTGGGCGACGTGGCCATCCCCGAGGGACTGGACGGGAGAGTGCTCGAGGGCGCGTTCGAGGCCGCGACCCTATCCGAGCGCCCCCCCCGCAGCACCTCGGCACCGACCGCGGCACCCCGCGACTCTACCTCTCCATATTCCGAGGCCGAGGAGAAGCAGATAGAGGACTCGCTGAGGGGACTCGGCTACCTTTAAGGGCCCGGCCCAGTGGCGCGGCTCAGAGATAACCGAGATTGCGCAGCGATTCCTCGATCTGAGCCTCCTCCTCGGCCGAGTACGGCGCGGCCTCGGCCCCCTCACCCGCGAGGGGGAGATCCATGTCCTCGATCACCGGTTGGCGATCCGAGGTCAGGAACTCCTCGAGCACGCGCCCGTCCATCTCAGGAATCCTGAGTCCGGCCAGGTGCAGTGCGGTGGGCGCGATGTCGTACAGAGAGGCGCGCGCGCCGGCTCCCGTCCCGGCCTCGGGGCCCGCAATGCCGAAGACGCCGTCCATGTGGTGGAAGCCTCGGGGAAGGTGCCGGTAGTCGGTAAGGATCGAGGGTGAGAAGAGTCCGTCGGACAGCTCGTAGGTGTAGTCGCGACATACAGGAAAGAGATCGGGGGCGCCGTCGGCGACCGGGCCGGTGATGACCTCTTCGCGCCTGTGGATGTGATCGAGTACAGGCTTGCCGTCGTCCGGGTCGACGAGTTCCCCGAAGCGCTCGATGATCTCGTCTCGCACCTTGTCATAGTCGGCGGCGGCAACGATCCCGTGGGGCTCGCGTCCCTCAAGGTTGACGTAGATGCCCTGTTGAGGGTTGGGTGACGAGAACGCCGTGGTGGCCGACCAGTCGATCGTCGAGTGGGCCGCGCCCTTGGCCTTCTTCCACACGGACTTGGGGGCGACCTTCTTGACCCTGCGCGCCGCCTTGCGCAGCGTAGAGGACCCGGCGAGGGACCCCGCACCTGTAATGCCGAGCAGTCCCCACTCGTGCAGCGCGCGATTCACGTTGACGGCCTTGTCCTTGGGGCCGAAACCGTGATCGGACATCGTGATGACGTGGCCGTCGGGGCCGGCCCACTCGATCAAGTCGCCCATCGCGGCATCGATCTCGTCGAAGAAGGTCCACGCGCGCTCGCGTATGGGACCCGCCTCGGGGTGAGAGAAGTGCTCGCAGCGGGGGTCGATGTACTTGTAGTGAACGTGCATCAGACGATCGGGTGCCTCGAAGACGGTGAACAGGATCGGAACATCGCCGTCGGCCTCGAGCAACGCTCGCAGCGCCGCGCGCTTCCTGCCTAGATTGCGCGCGAGGCGCTCGATGATCGCGGTGGACTTCCAGTCCTCGTCGTAATTGACCTCGATATCGATCTCGTAGTCGCCCACGGCGTCTGCGATCGTCTTGGCTATCGACGCCGGATGGGTGTAGTCCTGCGGTGTCTGTCCGCCACCCTCGGGTGTGAGCATCCCCGCCACCGACCAGCCGTCCACCACGGGAGGCGGGAAGGTCATCGGGATGTTGAACAGGCCGATGCGCGCGTCCTGGGCGTTCACCGCGTTCCAGATCGCAGGAGATTTCACCCGGTCGAGCCGCACGAGGCCCTCCTTGCGCTGCGCGTTGCCCAGCGTGAAGCCGAAGATCCCATGCTTGCCGGGATTGACTCCGGTGAAAATCGAGGTCCATCCCGGAGGCGTGTAGGGAGGAACGGTCGAGGTCAGCACTCCAGAAGTCCCGCGCTCGAAGAGCGCCTTGAGGTTGGGCATGTGTCCCGCCTCGAACGC
>JALZIB010000050.1 GCA_030860505.1 Actinomycetota bacterium | reverse complement strand
GCCAGGCCGTGCCCGAGGTGCTCCAAATCAGCGCGGAGATGGAGGAGCGGCAAAGCAAGTCCGTTGCCGAGGTGCGCGCCAACCGAGACGAGCAGCGCGCCCAGGACGCCATCGCGGCGTTGCGGACCATGGCGCACGACGACTCACAGAACTCGATCCCTGTGCTGGTCGAGGCCGCGAAGGCCTACGTCACCCTCGGTGAGATGACGGGGGCCCTCAAGGAGGAATGGGGCGTCTACACCGAACCACCGCGCTTCTAGTCGTCCCAACCCTCGACTAAGGGAATCCAGTACATGAATCCCCTAGCATTTTTGGGGATGTGGTTCCCTCATGGTGAGAGGTCATGAGAGCCGATAACCCGTTTCGAGGTTGGCCGAGCCATCCTAGGGCCGGGTGCTGCGGTCCGGCCTCCATGGTCGCAGTCGAGGCACCCAGCGCGGCACCGCCCGCTGGTAGGCCCGGTACTCGGCGCCGAAGCACCGCGTCAGAGTGGGCTCTTCGTAGAGAATCACGAATGCACCGACCGCCAAAGCGACGACGACGGTGTAGGGGAGCAGCACCGGCTGGCCGAGCATGAGCGCCTGCCCGACGATCGTGGCCACCACGGCCAGGTACATGGGATTGCGGACGTACCGGTAAAGTCCCCCCACGACGAGAAGCTCCGTCGGCGCGATGGGAGCGGGCGTCCCGAGACCCTCCACTACGAACCTCACGAATGCGCCCACGAGCGCGCCGGCCCCCGCGACAAGCAGGAACAGCCCGACAAGACGCATAAAGGGCCAAACTCCGCTCGATCCCCTGACCTCCCAGTCCGTCAGCAACCAAGGAACGAGTCCCGCGACCACGCTCGGAGCAAGAGCGAAGAAGATCGAGGTGCCGGCGGCAGCCGTCGCCTTGCGCAATCAGTTCCTTCCGACGAAGTGGTCTGAAGTCATTGAATCATCGTCGACAGGCTCCATCGTGGCTTCGGAGTGTCACCGTGCTCCTGCTCGAAGCGCCGGACGTACACGTCTCCTACGCCGATCTGCTCACCGAAGAGGAGTTCGTCTCCTACCTGACCTGGGAGCGCGACGAGCTAAAGGCGATGCTCGAACGGCGCAACATCGGCTGGGCCTTGATTCGCAAACCGGTGTACGGAGAGGTCGCGAAAGGGGCCTCCTGGTTAGAGCCCGCCTACGACGTCGAGCCGAGCTATGCGAAGGAGATCAAAGGCGATCCGATGAGCTGCCTCGTCCACAACGGGTCGAAGTACAGGCTCTACCAGTTGCGACCGGCGGGCGAGGTCGGCGACGCGGAAGCCTGCCTAGTTCTAGCGCTATAGGGCGGCCATCAACGATTCGCCGTCGGAGACGTACTCGCTCGGCCGTCAACGATGGCGAGGAGCGCGACGAGATCGCGCTCGGGATAGAAGCGGTAGACGACTATCATCCACAGGTCGCTCGAGCGCACGCTGCGGTTCCTCCGACTCACCCTTGCGCTTCTCGCCCACGCACTTTCGCAACGACCGACGAATAATCGAGATCCCCGAAGCCGGATTCCTCTGCGGCTGCGATCCACTGTTTCGCTCCGGGGACCAGCTTCAGCTCCAGATCGCGCTGCTCGATCGCGTCGTGAACCAGGAGCATGTCCTTCAACATCAGCGCCAGCTTGAAGCTCGGCGTATAGGAGTTGCTCTCGATCTTGTCGAGCTTGCGTTCCATGGCGGGACCGAGCGGCGACTCGAGCAGCCCGGCGATCGAGCGTTCCTCGTCGAGGCCGAACGAGTCCGCCAGCGCAAGTGTCTCGCCGGTGAGCGTAATGAGGCCGGCAAGCGCCGAGTTCGCGACCAGCTTCATGGCCTGGCCGGCCCCAGTTGGTCCCATGTGCATCGGTTTGCCCAACGGCAACAGCACGTTCCTCCAGTGTTCGAAGCCCTCGTCGGTGGCGCCGAAGAAGACTTTGAGCGAGCCGTCTTCGGCGTTGGCGACGCTGCCGAGCACCGGCGCGTCGATCAACTCGATGGCGTCGGGAAGCCTGCGGCGAAGCTCCGCGATGTAGTCGGGGCCGACCGTGGACATGTCGATGAGCGTGCCGCCGGACATCCCGGCAAGCACTCCGTCGTCGCCGAGCACGACCTCGGACACGGCGTCGGGCGTCGAGATCATGGTGATGGCCGCGTCTGCGCCGCGCACCGCTTCGGCCGGAGACGGCGCGATCGCCGCGCGTTCGGCAAAGGGTTCGGTCTTGTCGGGCGAGCGGTTCCAGACGGTCATCTCGTGACCCGCTTCGATCAGTCGGGACGCCATCGGCGAGCCCATGGCGCCGAGCCCGAGCCACGCGATCTTAGCCATGCAACTCAGTCTAGATGCCTCGACCCCCGCGCATGATGCGGTATCCGAGCACCGCGGCCGCGAGCGCGAAGACGATCGCAAAGATAGCTCCCGCCGTCTCAAGACCGCTGGCTCCCGGAGCTTGAACGACGCTGGGGCTCGGAGAGGGACTGACCCCCGCCTCCGGGGTGGGGGTTTGGACGATCACTTGCTCCCACTTTCCGGAAGGGGCGGCTGCCACGCGAGCCAGGGATCCGGGCCCGGAGAGGCGACCAACCCCGCGTCGGCCAGGCGATGAAGGAGCAAGCGAATGATGCGCGCCGTAACTCCCCAGATGACGTGGTCGTTCCACACCCACGCCTCGGTCGGATAGGTGCGGCCCCGGTGGACGAAGCCGGGCTCGGAACGAATCGTGTCGTCCAGCTCCGACAGCGGCACCCACAGCACCTCGGCGACCTCGGCGGGATTGGGGGTGAGCCGAGGACGCGGCTCGATGAATCCCACGATCGGCGTCACGTTGTAGCCGGTGACGTAGGTGGGAAAGGTGTCGAGCTCGCCGACGACGGTGACCGAGTGGGGATCGAGGGCGATCTCCTCGCGCGCCTCCCGCAGCGCGGCGTGAGTGGCGTTGACGTCACCGGGATCTATCGCGCCGCCGGGAAACGAGATCTGGCCTTTGTGGCTCGAAAGTGTGTCGGTGCGAACGGTGAAGACAAGCGCGGGCTCTTCTATTCCCACGATGGGAATGAGGACGGCCGCGTCGCGCGATCCCCTCTGCCTCTCATGGCGAGGGGGCCGGACGTTCAATGCCGCTTGCAGCCGGCGTTCGAAACTCTCGGACATCGGGCCATGCTAGCGACGCCCGCGTAGCTCGGCTCACCGGGTGGCGAGCCGCGCTCGCGCTCACTTACCCGTAGGCCACAGATGCTGTCGTCGTTGGGTATCTCGGCCCAGATGAGGACTCAGCGGCGGGGCAGTGTGGCTAACTTGGCGTACAGCGACCGGGCCGAGGCCTCGCCCAGGCGCAGGCTCTCGAGGCGGAAGCTCTCGTCGGGCGCGTGGAAGTTGTCTTCGGGGCCCGTGAAGCCGCTCAGGATCGTGGGGATGCCCTTCTCGGCGAAGGCCGCCAGTACGGGAATCGAGCCACCCGAGCGGATGAGGGCTGGAGGCTTCCCGCAGGCCTCGCCCAGAGCCTCGATCGCGAGGGCGAGAGCGGGATCGGTCGGGTCGAACGAGGCGGGGTCGGCGCCGTCCCACGAGGTCGTGACCTCGGCCCCCTCGGGCGCTGCGTCGCGCAACAAGCGCTCGAGTACCTGACCCATGTCCGCTGCCTTCTGGTCGGGGGCGAGTCGCATCGACAGCTTCGCGCTCGCCACCGCGGGGATGATGGTGCGCTTCTGGACCGCGTCGCCGCCCGCGAGGCCGTTGACGTCGATGGCGGCGTCCGCCCAGCTCCGCTCCCTGTAGGCGTCCGCCGAGCCCGAGTGAATCGGGGTGGCTTCGACCTGGGCGAAGAGGTCGCCGGCGTGCGGGAGCTTCGCCCACGCCTCGAGCTCCTCCTCCGTGGGCCCCACGAGACCCGCCCGCAGCTCCTCGCGCAGCTTGCCGTCTGGTCCGTGCAGCACGGCCGCAAGCATGTGAGTGAGCGCGTGAGTCGCATTGAGCACCGAGCCTCCGAAGTGACCGGAGTGCAGGTCCCCGCGCGCCGTCCGGACGTCGACGGCCATCGAGACCATGCCCCGCACACCCAGCGTCAGCGCGGGCGTGGTGTCGTCGAGCATCTCGCTGTCGAACACGATGGCACAGTCAGCGCCGCGCTCGTCGGCCAGCACCCAGTTCCCGACGCTGTCGCCGCCGACCTCTTCCTCCCCTTCGACGAGGACGCGCACGTTGACCGGCAGCTCGCCCGAGCGCGCCAGCTCGCAGGCGACGTAGAGAAGGGGCCAGAAGTTGCCCTTGTCGTCCGCCGAGCCGCGCGCGTAGAGGCGGTCGTTGCGAATCTCGGGCTCGAACGGAGGAGTCGTCCACGCGTCGACCGGGTCCGCGCTCTGGACATCGTAGTGCCCGTAGATGATGACCGTGGGAGCCTCGGGATCGGCGGCGCGCAGGTCGCCCACCACCAGCGGGTTGAGATCGGTGGCGATGATCCCGGCCTCGCCCCCGGCCGCGGTGATGTAGTTGCGCGCCCATTCGGCCGCTCGGACGAGATCGTGCGGATCGCCGCCGCCCGAAGAGATGGAAGGGATGCGAAGCCACTCAACGAGCTGCTCGAGAAGTTTGTCCGGCACGCGCTTGCCTCCTAGTTTGGTGATGTTGCTTCGACGTTAGTGGACGCCGAAGATACGTATGCGGTCTGACATACGCTACTGAATGCTCGTTCAACCATGAGACAGGGGGAGCACGTGGCCCACGAGGTCAAAGGAGTCGTTTCGCGCACGAAGGGAGAGCCGGTCGAGATCACCACGATCTCGGTTCCCGATCCGGGTCCGGGCGAGGCGCTGGTCGCCGTGCAGGCATGCGGGGTCTGTCACACGGATCTGCACTACAAGGTGGGCGCCATCAACGACGACTTTCCCTTCCTCCTCGGACACGAGGCCGCCGGCATCGTCGAGGCGGTGGGCGACGGCGTCACCGAGGTCGAGCCAGGCGACTTCGTGATCCTCGCGTGGCGCGCTCCCTGTGGTGAGTGCCGGTCGTGCCGCAGGGGACGGCCCTGGTACTGCTTCGACTCGGCCAACGCCGCGCAGCCCATGACGCTGTCTGACGGAACCGCCCTGAGCCCGGCGCTCGGTATCGGAGCGTTCGCAGAAAAGACGCTCGTGGCGGCGGGACAGGCCGTCAAGGTGAATCGCGCTGCGCCTCCCGAGACCGCGGGCCTCATCGGCTGCGGGATCATGGCCGGCATCGGCGCGTCGATGTACACCGGGGGAGTTACGACCGGCGACTCCGTCGCCGTGTTCGGCTGCGGGGGAGTCGGGGACGCCGCAATTCTCGGAGCGAAGCTTGCGGGAGCAGCGATCGTCATCGCCGTGGATCTCGACTCGAGCAAGCTCGAGTGGGCCAAGGATTTCGGCGCGACGCACACCATCGACGCGTCGAGCGGCGATCCGGTCGAGGCGATTCAGGAGCTCACCGGAGGATTCGGAGTCGACGTTGCGATCGAGGCGGTCGGGCATCCAGAGGTCATGAAGCAGGCCTTTTTCGCGCGCGACCTCGCCGGCACGCTCGTGCAGGTCGGCGTGCCCGATCCGACCATGACCATCGAGTTGCCGATGATCGAGTTCTTCGGGCGGGGCGGCGCGCTCAAGCCGTCGTGGTACGGGGATTGCCTGCCGAAGCGCGACTTCCCGATGCTGATCGACCTTTATCTGCAAGGGCGTCTCGACCTCGATCGCTTCGTCAGCGAGCGCATCGGTCTCGATGACATCGAGGACGCGTTCCACAAGATGGAGCGCGGCGAGGTCCTGCGTTCCGTCGTGATGATCTGAACAGAGGGGAGCCGGCTTGAAGATCGACAAAGTGGTAACCAAAGGAGTCTTCAGCCTCGACGGCGAGGACTTCGACGTCGAGGACAACATCTGGATCATCGGGAACTCCGATGAGTGCATCGTCATCGATGCGGCGCACGAGGCGGATCCGATAATCGAAGGGGTCGGCGGCCGCAGGGTCAGGCTGATCCTGTGCACCCACGCTCACAACGATCACATCAACGCGCTCGACGAGTTGCGACCCCAACTCGACGCGCCGGTCGCGTTGCACCCTGCAGACGAGGAATTGTGGAAGCAGGTCTATCCCAACAAACGCTGGGACCTCGATCTCAAAGACGGCGAGATCCTCACAGTCGGCGGCGCGCGCCTCCAGGTGTTGCACACTCCCGGCCACACGCCGGGCGGTGTCTCGATCTACGACGGTGAGGGGGCCGTCTTCGTCGGCGACACGCTCTTTCAGGGAGGACCGGGGGCCACGGGGCGCTCCTTCTCGGACTTTCCAACCATCATCGAATCGATCAGTAGACGCTTGCTCACCCTGCCCGGTGACACCACTGTCTATCCGGGCCACGGCGACACGACGACGATAGGGGCCGAGGCGCCGCATCTGGACGAGTGGATCGCCCGCGGGCACTAACGTTGAGGGCTCACCGACCGACAACCACTTCGGAGGCCGCCACGTGGGCGAGTTCGTGAACTATGAGGTGTCCGACACCGGCGTTGCAACGATTCGGCTCGACCGGCCGAAGGTCAACGCGCTCAACGAGCAGGTTGCGAGGGAGATAGGCGAGGCGGTCGACGCGCTGGCGCTCGACGAGAGCGCGCGGGCCGTCGTGGTGTGGGGCGGCGAACGAGTCTTCGCGGCCGGAGCGGACATCAACGAGATGGCAACCCAGGACGCGACCACGATGTATCGCTACATCGGTCGCTTCCAGAACGTCTTCACGCGCCTCGAACAACTTCCCCAGGTGACGATCGCGGCGATTACGGGCTACGCGCTGGGCGGAGGCTGCGAGCTCGCGCTCGCCTGCGACCTGCGCGTTTGCGCCGAGAATTCGAAGCTCGGCCAGCCCGAGATCTTGCTCGGCGTCATCCCGGGTGCGGGAGGTACTCAGCGTCTTCCTCGCCTCGTCGGCGTCGGCCGCGGCAAGGAGATCGTTTTCTCCGGTCGCTTCGTCGACTCACAAGAAGCTCTGTCCATCGGGCTTGTCAACGAAGTGGTCGACTCCGAGGTGGTCTACGAGCGGGCGCTTGAGCTTGGCGGACGTTATGCGAGCGGGCCGACGGTCGCGCTGATGGCGGCGAAGCAGGCAATTCAGCGGGGGATCGACGTCGACATAGGCACGGGCCTCACCATCGAGCGCCAGGCTTTCGCTGGGCTCTTCTCGACCGATGACCAGACCATAGGGATGGAGTCATTCGTCGCGAACGGGCCCGGCAAGGCAAAGTTCACCGGCAAGTGACGCGCGTCCTCGTCACGGGGGCGACCGGTTACGTCGGCTCCCGGCTCATTCCTAGGCTCCTCGACGGGGGACACGAGGTGCGCGCGACCTCGCGTCATCCCGAAGACATCGGCAAGCGCCACTCCGAGGTCGAGGCGATTCCCTCTGATCTGCAAGACGAGTCGTCGCTCGAGCGCGTCCTCAACGACATCGACGTCGCCTACTACCTCGTGCACTCGATGGAGGCGAAGGGCTTCGCCGCCAAGGATAAGCAGGCGGCAACGAACTTCGCGCGCTCCGCGGCGAAGGCGAAGGTCGGTCGCATCGTCTACCTCGGGGGTCTGGGATCGAGTGACGATCGACTGTCTCAGCATCTGAAGTCGCGCCAGGAGGTCGGGAGGCTCCTGTCCGACGGGGACGTACCGGTCCTCGAGTTCCGGGCCGCGATCGTCATCGGATCGGGCTCCGTCGCGTTCGAGATGCTGCGCCACCTCACGGAAAGGTTGCCTGCGATGATCGCCCCTCGCTGGCTCAGCACCCGCATTCAGCCGATCGGGGAGTGGGATCTGACGAGCTACCTGCTGGCGGGGGCGACCGTCGATCTGCAGGAGAACCGGATCGTCGAGGTCGGCGGGCTTGAGACGCTCACCTACAAGCAGATGATCCTCGACTACGCATCGGTGCGCGGCCTCAAACGGCTGATCGTGAGTGTGCCGGTGCTGTCCCCGCGCCTCAGTTCGTATTGGGTGAACCTCGTCACTCCAATCCGATCGGTGATCGCGCAGCCGCTGATCGACGGACTTCGCAACGAGGTCGTCGTGTCGGACGACTCGGCGAAGGCGATGTTCCCGGCCATCGATCCGGTTGGATACAAGGAGTCCGTTCGTCAGGCGATGCGGACCCAGGTGGACTTCCTCGACTCGCCCGCCGATCCCGCGCTGAAGCCACTGCCCGGAGCGCTCGACGGAATGTTGATGGACACGCAGCGGGCCCAATCGGGGGCCGAAGAGAACATCCTCGGCGAGGAGATCGCACGCATCGGAGGCAACCCGCAGTGGTATCCGCTGCGCTGGTCGTGGTGGATTCGAGCGCGCATCGACGACCTCGCCGGAGGTGGTGGTCTCGAGTGGGAACGGCCCGACCGCCCGCTTAGGCCCGGCGATCGCGTCGACTGGTGGACGGTCGAGGACACCGGCCCCGACCGGCTGTTACTGAAGGCAGAGATGCGCGTTCCCGGCGAGGCGTGGGTCGAGTTCAGGGTCGTCGAAACCGACCCAGGCTCCGAGCTGCGCCAGACTGCCTACTTCCGGCCGCGGGGTTTGCTTGGCCTGCTCTACTGGTGGGTCATGTGGCCGTTCCACGTGGCGATCTTCCGCCTGATGGCGAAGCGGCTGGCGCGCCGAGCCGAGTTCGGAGGGAGCGGCAAGAAGTACACGATCGAGTGGGCGAGAGACCGTCTGGTAGGGATGAAGGCACGGAGCTCATGACCGCAGGGATTCACTCCGTACAGAAGGGAGTGGGAGCATGACAAGCCAGATCTACACCATCACGATCGACGCAGCCGATCCGCGGTTGCTGGCGAACTTTTGGAGCAAGCTCCTCGGCTACTGGGTCGAGTTCGATTCCGAGGAAGAGGTAGCGATCGAGGCGCACGACGAAGCGGGGCCTGCGGTGTTGTTCGTCAAGGTCCCGGACACAAAGAGGGGCAAGAACCGCGTGCACCTGGACCTCAACCCGGACGACCAGCGGGCTGAGGTCGAGCGCGCGCTGACGCTGGGGGCGAGGGCGGTCGATATCGGCCAGGATGCCGACCCCGACGCGACCTGGAAGGTGCTCGCCGACCCCGAGGGCAACGAGTTCTGCATCCTGACCCCACGCAAGGACTAACGCTCGAGTGCCGTGCGATCGACGCATTGGGCCGGCCGGGCTCGCCAGAAAGCCCGTCGAGATCGATGGCGAAGTCGTCCGACGACCCTTGTCGTCGTGGACGCCTGCGGTGCATGGGCTTCTTCACCACCTCGAGTCAGTCGACTTCGTGGGCGTTCCGCGCGTCGTCGGCATCGATGGGGAGTGCGAGGTTGTGACCTATGTGCCCGGCGAGGTCGGCCACTATCCCCTAAGCGCTGAGAGGTGGTCGGATCACGCGCTCGTGGCCGCTGCGACTTTCCTCCGTCGCCTTCACGACGCAACTGCTTCCTACCGGCCGTCCGGTGCGGTCTGGCGCTTCGTCTACCCGGACGCGTCGGCGCACGAGGTCATCTGCCACAACGACTTCGCGCCATACAACACGACCTACGGCGGCGACCGCCCCGTGGGCCTGATCGACTTCGACACCGCGGGACCCGGTCCCCGCATCTGGGACGTCGCCTACGCTGCTTATCGCTTCGTACCACTCGTCGACGACGACTGCGCTCGGGAGATTGGGATGATTCGCTCCGACCCCGCTCGCCGGCTGGCGCTGTTCTGTGAGACGTACGGCCTCGACGACCCCGTCGCAGTAATCGTGACGGCCGCTCGGAGGCTCGAAGCCCTGTGCGACCACATGGAGGGGGAAGCCAACGCCGGCAACCCTGTTCACCGGTCGAACATCGCGGCCGGTCATCTGGACGTCTACCGCCGTCATATCGGTCTATTGCGTACGCCGGGCGCCTTCACCTCTTGAACCGACATTGGGCTGAGCGTCGGCAATGATGTAAGCTTAAGTCATGTGATGTAACCTCAGGGGATGAAGCGGCTCCAGATCAGCATCGAGGAGGAGCTCGACGACGCTCTGACGATCGAGGCCGCGCGACTGAAGGTTTCCAAGGCGGCGTTGATTCGCGGGTTCGTACGAGAACGCCTCGGAGGCGAGCGCGCCGACAATCCCGTGGATGAGCTCGTGGGTGACATCGACGATGAGGCCGGGGACATCGACAGCGTCGTCTACGGCGCATGAGGTTCGTCGATACGTCCTTCTGGGTTGCTCTTCGCTACGCGCGCGATCGCAGGCACCTGGAGGCACGAGCCGTCTGGGCCCAAAAGCCGGGGCCGCTCCTGACCACGACGCTGGTGGTGGGCGAGTCGTGGACTTTCTTTCGACGTCGAAGCGGCCACGCCCATGCAAAGAGCTTCCTGGATGCGGTCACCCGATCTCCGTCGTTGACGATTCGGCACGTCGAAGAGGATTTGGAACAAGAGGCTTTTCGCTGGCTCAGACGCCGTGATGAACGGGACTACTCGTTCGTAGACGCCACGAGCTTCGCTCTCATGCGGCGGCTCCGCATGCGCGAGGCCCTTGCTTTCGATGGGGACTTCTCCGCCGCGGGCTTTATCGAGGTTCGGCCCCCTTAGACCGTGCGGGGAAGCCACTAGACTCGTGGCCGTGTCTCAACTTCCCGTGCGGCGTCTCGAGACGCCCACCCCTTATTCAGTCGGGCCGGTCAACGCTTATCTGATCACCGCCGAGCCGGTCACGCTCATCGACTCCGGCATGAACCTGCCCGAGTCGGAAGCGCTCCTGCTCGAGCTCATAGGTGACGACCTCGAGAGGCTCGAGCGCATCGTCATCACGCACGCACATCCCGACCACTTCGGGCTCATGCACGCCATGGCCGAGCGTACGGGCGCGACGATTCACTTTCCCGCCGGTGAGATGCAGCGCCTCAACCGGCCCAGTCTGCGCAAGGAGTGGGGCACTCTCCTGCTTGCGGAGGGTTTCCCGCTCGAGTTGCTGCTGGCCATGGACGAGGCGCGCAAGCGCGAGCCCCGGCCCCCGTGGCGCCACGACGAGCTGAAGCCGGTCCATCCAGGCGACGTCTTCGCCTTCGACGGCGGAACCCTCGAGGCTCACTTCAGCCCGGGCCACACCGGCGGCCATCTCGTCTACCTCGAAGCCGCCACCGGGACCTTGTTCGCCGGCGACCAGTTGCTCCCGAACGTGTCGCCGAACCCCCTGATGGAGCCGAGCGTCGAGGACGGGACCGAAAGAAGGCGCTCCCTGCGCCAGTACCTCGATTCGCTCGAGGCGATGGCGATCATGGACCCGGCCCTCGTCTATCCCGGCCACGGGGACCCGGTCGCCGACCCTCGGCCGCTGATCGAGCGAACTATCGCGCATCACCTGCGCCGCAAGGTTCAGGTGGCCGGGATGCTCGGACCCCACGGGATCACGCCCTTTGAACTTGCCGCACGCCTCTACCCGAAGGTCGGGGGATACGAGGTCTTTCTCGCCGTCTCGGAGGTCGTGGCCCACCTCGATCTGGTCGTGGACGACGGCGACGCAATCCTTACCAAGCGGGACGGCGTGGCCCACTACGCAGCCGCATCAGGCTGAGGTTTCGGGGTACAGTGCTTGCTATTGCAAGCACTCAAGGCGAGCGGTGTCGGCCCAGCTCCTGGAAGCCGGAACGCTCGCCAGGACGACCATCGAGGAGGGTTCTTTGAACATCGCGGTGTGCGTGAAACACATCCCCGATCCGAACCTCCCGGGCGAGTTGGACGGCGAGCGCCTCAAGCGTGAGGGCGTCCAGGGCGTGCTCGACCCGGGTGACGAGTTCGGGGTCGAGGCCGGCCTGCAGCTCAAGGAGGCGCACGGGGGCGAGGTGACGCTGTTCTCCATGGGGCCGGCGGTCGCACTCGAGGCCGTCAGGCGGGGACTGTCGATGGGCGCGGACAAGGGCGTGCTCGTCTCGGACGACGCCCTCGCCGGCGCCGACGCCCTGTCCACGGCGCGCGTCCTGGCCGCGGCGATCCGCAAGGCCGGCGACTTCGACCTCGTCATTGCGGGCGTCGAGTCGACCGACGGCTACACCGGAACGATGCCCTCGACCCTGGCCGAGTTTCTCGGCCTGCCTCAGCTCACCTACGCCAAGAGCCTCGAGGGGGCCGAGGGGACCATCAAGGTCACCCGGCAGACGGCTGATGGCTACCACGTCGTGGCATCGCCACTGCCCGCGCTCATCACCGTCACCGCGGGCGTTAACGAGCCTCGCTACGCCTCGTTCAAGGGCATCATGGCGGCGAAGAAGAAGCCGGTCGAGCAGTGGTCGCTGGGCGACCTCGAGCTCTCGGCCGAGGACGTGACCGTTAACCAGAGCGTCGCCGCTGTGGGTAAGGCCGAGGAGCGTAAGGCCGGCGAGGTGATCGAGGACGACGGCTCGGGCGCCGCCCGCATCGCCGACTTCCTCAAGGAAGCGAAGGTGATCTGATGCCGAAGGTTTGGGTTTTCGCCGAGGTACATAACGGAAAAGTTGACTCCACTGCGCTCGAGATCCTCACCAAGGCCAGGGATCTTCCCGGCGCCGAGGTCGAGGCGGTGGCGCTCGGTCCCGGTGCGACCGACGCAGCCAAGCAGCTCGGCGAACACGGGGCCGCCACCGTCTACGCGAGTGACGACGACGTCTACGGAGATTTCATCGCCCAGCCGGCGACCGAGGCGCTCCATCAGCTCATCACCGAGCACTCGCCCGAGCTCGTGCTCTTCGCCGCCAACTACGACTCGCGCGACATCGCGGGCCGGCTGAGCGCCAAGACGGGCTCGACGCTCATGAGCAACGCGAGCGAGATCACCGACCTCGACAGCGCGCAGCACGCGATGTTCGGGGGCAACACGCTCGTGGACGTCAAGCTCGAGGGCTCGCCCAAGCTGGTGCTCGTGCGCCCGAAGTCGTTCGAGGCCAGTCCCGGCGGTGGTGAGGCGAACGTCGTCGCGGTCGACGTGGCGATCGACGACGAGCTCAAGAAGGCGAAGCGACTCGAGCGGCACGAGGAGGAGAGCACCGGCCCCAAGCTCGAGGAGGCGCCCGTCGTGATCTCCGGGGGCCGGGGATTGCAGGAGGCAGGAAACTTCGAGCTCCTCGACCAGCTCGCCGCGAGCATCGGCAACACCGCGGTGGGGGCAACCCGCGCAGTTGTCGACTCCGGCTGGGTTCCCTACGCGATGCAGATCGGCCAGACGGGTACCACGGTCAAGCCGAGCGTTTACCTCGCCTTCGGCGTTTCAGGCGCAACGCAGCACATCGTCGGCATGAAGGGCGCGAAGAAGATCGTCGCGATCAACAAGGACGAGGAAGCGCCGATCTTTCAGATCGCAGACCTGGGTATCGTGGGGGACGCACTGAAGATTCTGCCCCAGCTCATCGAAGAGGTGAAATCCCGCAAGGGATAGGAGACTGCTAGCCCCTTGGGAATCGGCGACCGCTTCCGCGAGTTCTTCAACCGAAAAGCAGGCCCCGAGCTCCGTCACCTGAACGAGTGGGTGGCGGAGCACAGGGGTGTGGAGGGTTACATCGAACCCCGGACGACGACGAACCCGACCTCGTTGTTGCTCGTCGACCGCGACGGTGATCACGCCCGCGCGCCGCTGCGGGACGGGGATCAAGGGCGGAAGTTCTGCGAGCGCCACGGAATCCCCGTCTACGACGCACAGGTCATCGGCTATCCGAAGCGCATGCGCGATTTCGAGAAGCGAAGGGGCCGGGGGCCGGTGGCGAACCTGGACGATGAAATAGCCGACCTCGAACGCCGTCTGCGCGAGACGCCGCCCGAGGGCCCGAACAATTAAGCGGGGATTGCGGCTGAGGAAGCTAGCCGTCGATCACTGGTTCTTGCTGATCGTCCTCACCGCCGGGACCGTGCTCCGCATCGTGGTGACGCTTGCCTACGAGCCGATTCTGATGCTCCAGCGAGACACCTACACCTATCTGCATCTGGCCGTTGAAACGGGTGTATCCGGTTTTCGCCCATCGCTATATCCGCTGATGCTGAAGCCGTTGCTGGCGACGGGAGGTCTCGAATTGGTCGCTTTAGTCCAGCATCTGTCCGGGCTGAGTGTCGCGGTCCTCCTCTATCTGCTCATGCGCAAGCTAGGGGTGTCGGCACCGGTCGCCGCGCTAGGCGTGGCGCCCCCCCTGCTCGACGGATTCGTTCTCAACATCGAGCACTACTTGCTTACCGAGACTTTCTTCATCCTGTTTCTCGTCGGCGCACTCGTCTTGCTGTCGTGGTCGGACCGCCCCTCTTGGCTCGTGGCCGGTACCGGGGGTGTGCTGATCGGCCTGAGCACATTGTTGCGCTTCGTGGGGGCGGCGGCCATCGTTCCCGCACTCGTCTACGTTCTGGTGAGACGGATGGGCTGGATGCGGGTTGTGGCTCTGGGTGCAGGGTTTCTCATTCCGCTCGGCGCCTATTCTCTGTGGTTCTCATCGGAAACGGGCTCGGGCGGACTCACCGACAGCAGCGGATTCTTCCTCTACGGACGGGTTGTTGAGTTCGCCGACTGCGATGAGGTCGAGGTCGAGAGCGAGCTCCGTGAGTACTGCCCTGAGGAGTCGATCGAATCGGAGTCGATCGAATCGGAGACCAAGGGGATGTTCACCTCGGGGCTCGACATAAAGGCGGTGCGGGAAGATCCCGAAGGTAACTCCAAGCTCTTGCGATTCGGACGTGCCATGATCGTCGCCAAACCCGGAGCTTACTTGGGAGAGGTGCTCTCCGACTTCGTTCAGTATTTCGAGGCGAGTGAGCCAGAGTCGCGGGAACCCAATGTAAAGAGATGGCTTTTTGTTACCAGCGTGGCACAGGCGGAGCCACATCCCACGGTGCTGAGGTTCGACGCTGGTCCTCCGCCGACCTCGGGGATTGACGCCGATTTCAAGATCAATGAGGGGTCCGCCGGCTTCCTACGCAGCTATCAGGGCGTCTTCTACACCTACGGACCCCTGCTCGCGATCATGCTCGTCGTCGGCCTGGTCGGCGGGGCGCTGGCGCGACGTCCAGAAGAGGGCCGCTGGCTGTTGCCCGACACCCTGCTGTTCACGCTGGTGGCCATCGCCCTCCTGCTCGCTCCGACGATGCTGGCCGTGTACCACTTTCGCTACGTGCTGCCCGCGATTTCCTTGGGGGGCACGGCCGCGGCGCTCGGATTCACTGCGCTGGTGAAAAGATTCGGACGAACCTAGCCGAGCCAGGTGCGCAGCAGTGAACGGGTATAGCCCAATCCGTACCTGAGGAACGCAGGCTTCTTGGTCGCGCCCACTGCCCGTTCCCGAAAGGTGCAGGGGACCTCTTTGACGCGAAGACTCAGCTTTGTAGCGGCGATGGTGACCTCGCTGGCATGAAACTGGTTCTCCCGAAACTCGAGGGCCTTGAGCGCTGCGGGAGAGAATGCTCGAAACCCACTGGCGGGATCGGTGATCGTGCTTCCAGCGAGCTTCGAAGTGATCCAAGCGAAGACCTTGACACCATGCCGGCGTCCCTTGATGGGACTCTCGTACCTGCCGAGGACCCGCGAGCCGTGGACCACGTCCGCCTCGCCGTCCAGGATCGGCTCTATGAGTTGCGGAAGCTCGAGCGGATCGTACTGGCCGTCGGCGTCGAGGGTCGCGACCACCGTGGCGCCGCGCGCCAATCCGATTCGGTAGCCCAGCGCCACCGCCGCGCCCTGTCCGCGCCGAAGGTCGCGTCGTACCACCAGTGCGTTGTGCAGGCGCGCGGCATCCTCTGTGGCGTCGGTGGAGCCGTCGGAGACAACGATGCACTCGACGGCGAGGCCGTGGACGTGCTCGGGAATCGAAGCAAGCACCTCGGGGAGGCTGCCCTCCTCGTTTAGCGCCGGAATCACCACCGCCAGCTTGCGGGCGCCGGGCCGCTCTTCGAGTCCGTATTCCTCGGCGAACTTGCGGGCGGCAATGCGGTCGGCAAAGTCCCCGAACTTTCCTTCAAGCCTGTCGGTGTTCGCAAAGGCGCGCAACAGAAGCAGCAGAACCAGGATATTGGAGAGCACCAGGACTCCGATGACCCGTCGGGCGTCGCCCGGGGGGAAGCCGAGCTCGCGCAGCAAGGGGTCCACCGAGCTCGGCGTCAAGGAGACGAAGCCCAGAGCGAGAGCGACCCCGGCCATGATAAAAGCGTCGATGCGCTTCAGAGAGCGACGACGGAACCCACGCGCCGCTAGGATCAGCAGGACCACAGCAACGGCGAAGCCGATGATTCTCAGAATGATCAGCGGACTGCTCATGTGGTCGATGGCCTGTAGCCGAGTTCTCCTGTCACAGGAGTGAATCTATATGACAAAGATCGAGCGCGTTCTGATTACGGGGGGTTGTGGCTTCGTCGGAGCCAACCTGGTGAAGTTACTTCTAGAACGGACCGACTGGTTGCTGCGAGTCGTGGACGACATGCGGACGGGCAGACGCGAGATGGTCGAAGCCACAGACGTACACGAGGGCGACGTGGGAGATCCGGCTGTGCTTGACGAGATGCTCGAAGGGGTCGACGCCGTGATTCACTTGGCCAGCGAGACGGGGGTGGCCCCTTCGGTCGAGAACCCGGTGCGTGATTTCGAGGGCAACGCGATGACCACTTTCAGGGTGCTCGAGGGGTGTCGCCAGAAGGGAGTGCGTCGCTTCGTCTTTGCCTCTTCAGGGGCGGCGGTGGGGGATGTGGTGCCACCGATCCACGAGAACATCGTGCCCCGGCCGCTTTCCCCTTATGGGGCGGGCAAGTTGGTGGGAGAGGCCTACTGCCAGGCCTACGCCGGCTCGTTCGGTCTCGACGCGGTCGCCCTGCGTTTCTCTAACGTCTACGGACCCCTGTCTGCCCACAAGATGAAGAACGCCGTACCGTCTTTCATCTCACTGGCGCTCAGGGGTGAAGACCTACACGTCTACGGTGACGGCAGCCAGACACGAGACTTCATCTACGTCGAGGATCTCTGCGAGGGGATCCTGCGGGCCGTGACGACAGATGAGGTGGGCGGCGAGGTTTTTCAGCTCGGAACAAGTGTAGAGACTTCGATTCTCCAGATAGCGGAGATCGTCAGGACTGCGGTCGGGGCGGACGTTGCCATCCACTTCGAGCCTCGCCGAGCCGGAGAGGTGTACAAGAGTCGCGTCGACATCTCGAAGGCGACGCGACTGTTGAACTTCAACCCGACGATCGACGTACAACAAGGTCTTTTCCGGACGGTCGATTGGTACCGCGGCTTGAAGGACTGAGATCTTCTCGCACCCGACCGGTCGGCAGGAATGCGTTCAGCACTACCTCGAAAGCCGTCGTTTTGCTCGAGGGCCTCGAACACGGCCAGTATCCGTAGAGCTTTGCCGGTTTTCAGCCCCTGTTCGTCAGCTGACCCTCGGTCCAGTTGTGGCTTGGATAGAGAAGGTCGCGGTCGACGCGCGAGGCGTTCGCCCTCACGGTTTCGAGCAATCCGTCGATGAGTGTCTCCGAGAGGAGATGCGGCTCGAGTCCCAGGTCTAACAGCTTGGTGTGCTTGGCGTTGTAGTAGTGCTCCTCGAGCTCGGTGCGCGGGTTAGCGACGTTCTCGAGCATCGGCTCCCAACCGAGGTTGCGCGCGGCGGCGGCGACTTTCTCCGCAAGTTCGAGAACCGTGAATTGCTCGGTGAACTGGTTGAAGACGCGAAACTCACCTGCATCCGCGGGGTTTTCGATGGCCAGCTCGACGCATGCCATGGTGTCGCGAATGTCGAGGAAGCCGCGGGTCTGGCCCCCTTTGCCGTACACGGTTAGGGGATGGTTAATGGCGGCTTGCACGCAGTATCGGTTGAGCACTGTGCCCCAGACGTCGTCGTAGTCGAGGCGAGTGGCGAGGTCGGGGTGCATCTCGGTCTCTTCGGTATGCACCCCGTAGACCACGCCCTGATTTAGGTCGGTCGCCCGCAATCCCCACACGCGGCATACGAATTCGATGTTGTGACTGTCGTGCACCTTGGACAGGTGATAGAAGGAGCCCGGCTTCTTGGGAAATTGCATGATGTCGCTGCGTCCGTTGTGGTTGATCTCGATGTAACCCTCTTCGATATCGATGTTGGGGGTGCCGTACTCACCCATGGTGCCGAGCTTGACGAGGTGAGACGCGGGAGCGAACTCCTTCATCGCATAGATCACGTTGAGCGTGCCCACCACGTTGTTGACCTGGGTCAGTACCGCGTGACGGCGGGAGAGCATCGAGAAGGGAGCGGCTCGGTGCTCTCCATAATGGACGATCGCCTCGGGCTCGGTCCTGAGGAAGACATCCTCGAGCACGTCCCAGTCGCAGATGTCGCCGACGAACATTTGGATCGGTTTAGCGCCGACCTCGCTCCAGGTTCTGACGCGCTCCCTGAGTGACTTGATCTCCGTCAGCGAGCCCGAGCCGATCTCGTCGTCCCACAGCCTGCGATGGAAGCTGTCCACCACGCTGATGTCGTGCCCCCTGTTGGCGAGGTACATCGCCGTCGGCCACCCCAGGTAGCCGTCACCACCAAGAATCAGAATCTTCACGTTCTCCACCTACGTTTTCGATCGAGTTTCGCCCTGACTAACCGGCGCCGCAGCATACTAGGCGTTCACGTCACGGAGCGTCGTCTAACCGAAGGGTTTCCTCGAGTTGATGAGATCCACCAAAGAATGAGCGTCACGCGACCGGCGTCCGCAGGGGGAGACTATCGGTCCATCCTCTCCGGGGCGGCCCAGAACGTGGTCGGTATCGGGTGCGCCGCAATTGCCCTGCTGGTGATTCAAGTGCTCATGACACGGACGCTGGGCAGCGCGGGCTACGGCATCGTCACGATCCTGACGCAGGCGGCGTTCGTGGCCTCGTTCGCCACCAGGGCCGGGATGGACATGGCCGTGCTCCGCGACGTCGCCGTCGACGCCGGCGTGGGCGAGTGGCCGCGCATCAAGGGCACGGTTGCGCGAGCCGCCGGGATCGCCGTTGCGGTCAGCATCGCGGTCGGCGTCGTGCTGATCGCCGTTGCCGAGCCCATCTCGACGCTGTTCAACCTCGACCGGAGTGAGCATCGCTGGGCCATCGAGGCCGCGGTGGCGGGGCTTCCCTTCCTCGCGCTGGCCAATGTGTGGCTCGCTGCGACTCGTGGGCTCAAGATCATGCGCTACACGCTCTATATCTTCTGGGCGGGACAGAACCTGCTGTGGATCGCGCTCACGTTGTTGCTGTGGCAGATCTCAATTAGCCCGACGACATCCATCCTCTCGTACACCCTGTCGTGGGTCGTGGCCGCGGGTGCAGCCGGGCTCGCGTGGCGAAAGGAGAGCCGGGCGTGGGACACCACGCCCCCCGGGAAGGGGTGGCTCGGCAAGCTCGTGCGCTACGCGGGCCCGCGTGCTCCGGCCGCCCTCTGCGCACAATTGTTGTTCTGGACCGACCTCTTCGTTCTTGGCTATTTCGCAAACCGGGTGGAGGTCGGTGTTTACTCGGCCGCGTTGAGGGCCGGCCAAGTCGTGATCCTATTTCTGACCTCCGTCAACCTGATGTTCGGACCCTACGTGGCCGACCTCTACAACCGAGGGGAACACGCCCGCCTCGATGATCTCTACAAGACGCTGACGCGCTGGATCGTCGCTGCGACCCTTCCTGTGTTTACGCTCATCGCGGTCACACCGGACGGGGTGCTCGGGCTCTTCGGCGCCGAGTTCGCCGCCACGGGACGGACCGCGCTGTTGATTCTCATTGCGGGACAGTTCGCCAACATCATAACGGGGAGCGCCGGGTTCATCCTCATCATGGTCGGCCGCACCGGATGGGACCTGATCGTCTACGCGGTCTCGCTGCTATTCGATGTCGGGGTGGCGATATACCTCACCTCGCGATACGGCATGGAGGGAGCTGCCGTCGCCAACGCGCTCACGTTCACCCTTTCGAACGCCTTCCGCCTCGTGCTCGTGCATCGCTTCGTCGG
>JALZIB010000037.1 GCA_030860505.1 Actinomycetota bacterium | reverse complement strand
GCGCTGTCCCGTCGCCGTCGCTCTCTTCGCAAGAAGTCGGCGGCCGGCGGAGGCATTGCGCTCATCATCGGCGCGGTCGTCATCGCGATCGGCCTCGTGGTGGGGACGGGGGCCGTGGTCAACCGCGTCACCGACGACAACGGCCGGAGCGAAGGCCAAGAGGATGCCGCTCCTCTTAGTGAGGCGGATTTCACCACCTTCTTGCTCGTGGGCACGGACGTGGGCGACACGGGAACGGAGGCGCGCTGGATGACGGTGATCGGCGTCGACGGGTCCGGCGAGCAAGCCTCGGTCGCCTACCTCCCCGCCCACACCGCGTACGAGGTGCCGGGGCGCGGCCTGCAGAGCATCGGGGACGGTCTGGCCTCTGGCGGGATGCCGCTGGTCACGGTCAGCGTCGAGAACCTGCTCGGCCTGCCGCTCGACCACTACATCGAACTGTCTGTTGACGACGCGCGGGCGCTCTTCGAGCAGACCGGCGACCTCACCGTCAACGTCCCGCAGGAGGTGCGGGTCGCGGCCGGAGCCGACGGTGAGAGGGTCTTGTTCGACGCAGGTGAGCAGGTGCTGTCTCCGGCCTTTCAGGTCGACCTTCTCTACGAGATCGGAACCGACGGCGACGAGAGCACGCTCGGCGCGCGTCACGCCGCCTTCTGGCAGGCGTTCACGCAGGCCCAGTCGGCCGACCCGGACGGGCTCGGCGCGGCGGTCGGCGCGGTGTCGGGGGCGTTGGAAGAGTCGAACGCTTCGAACGAGCAACAGGTGACCTTCTTCACCGATCTCGCATCGACGCCCCCCGAGGAGGTGACCATCGCATCACTTCCCGTGGATCAGGAGATCGTCGGGGAGACCGATCTCTACTCGACCGACGAGGCGGAGGTCCGGTCGTTCGTGGAGGCGACCTTCGGGGAGCTCCCCGACCTCGCCGATGAGGTGCGGGTCCAGATCCTCAACGGCAACGGGCAGCCAGGCATCGGCGAGGAGGTCGCCGGCAAGCTCGTCGGCGAGGGCTTCAGGATCGTGTTGTCGGGAAACGCGGACCGGCTCGATTACGAGGAAACACGCATCGTCGTGTACGAGTCGACCCCTGAGGCCGAGGCTCAAGCGGAGCGAGCGCGGGACCTCCTGGGGGTCGGTGAAGTGCAGGTTTCCGTGCAGCAGCAGGGTATCGTGGACCTCACGATCGTCGTTGGAAAGGATTTCATTGACGCAACTGAAGCAGATAACGACTGAGGCCTCGCAAGTCATCGAAGCCGCAGCCGAGGCGGCCGTCGACAAGAAGGCCGAGCGCATAGTGGTCTTGGACGTATCGAAGCAGCTAGTCATCATCGACCACTTCGTCATCTGCAGCGGGAGCTCCGAGCGTCAGGTCCACGCCATCGCCGATGCAATCGAGCGTCGCCTCAACGAGGAGCACGGTGTAAAACCGCTGCGTCGTGAGGGCCACCGTGAGTCTCGCTGGGTGGTCCTCGACTACATCGACTTCCTCGTGCACGTCTTCCACAGGGAAGAGCGCGACGTCTATGACCTCGAGCGACTGTGGGCGGACGCCCCGATGCTCGAGCTGCACCAGACTCTCTCGGAGGACAGCCATGAGCCAGCAGCCACGGCGGAGGCGCCGTAGGAGGCGCGGTCGAGGCGGAGGTCAAAGCCAGCAGCGCAAGCAGCCCGAGACCGGGACTCAGCGCTCCGCCACCGAGTCGCCACAACAATCGACATCCCAGGGCGCGTCCCGAGGTCGTCGTCGCAGGGGACGCAAACGAGCGCGCAGTGGCGGAGAGCGCGGGTCTTCGCCCGCAAAGTCGTCCGAGGACATCGTGCGCGGGCCCAAGCGCAAGCGCCCGGAGACGCTGACGCTTCCTCCCGACGAGCGCAGGCTGGAGGAGATCATCGGGTCGCTGCAATCCGAGATGGGCGTGCCGCAAAACCCTCAGGAATACCGGCTCACCATCAAGGTCGCCGAGGAGCGCGACTCCGGCAACGGCCGAAGCCAGAGGTCGGCCGAGTCTCAAGGTGGCGGCGACGGGGGAGACGACAAGCCGAAGCGCGAGAAGGCGCCGGCGGCGCCGCGCATGGGAGGCTCCGAAGAACCGGGTGCCCAGAGAGAAAAGGCGCCATCGTCACGCGGCCGCAGGTCCCGTCGCCGCAGGCGAGGGGGCCGAGGGCGTGGGGACGGCAAGGCCCCAGGTGGAGAAACCGCCTCTTGAGGACTTAGGGTCACCAACCGATGCCCTCCGCCAGCATCTCCATCGAAGCCCTCCGAAAGCAGTTCGGCTCGACGCTCGCGGTCGACGATCTCAGCTTCGCCGTACGACCCGGATCGGTCACGGGTTTCCTCGGCCCCAACGGAGCCGGCAAGACGACCACGCTGCGGGTTCTGCTCGGGCTGGTGAAGCCGAGCGCGGGCCGAGCAACCATCGACGGACAGGTCTACAGGGAGATTGAGCACCCCACGCGTAAGGTCGGGGCGGTCCTCGAGGGTGCGAACTTCCATCCCGGACGGACGGCGGTCAACCATCTGCGCGTGGTGGCTGCGGCCGGAAGACTCGATCGCGCTCGCATCGACGAGATGCTGTCGCTCGTTGGACTCACCGAGTTCGGTGACAAACGAGTGGAGGGCTACTCGCTGGGAATGAAGCAGCGTCTCGGGATTGCAGCAGCGCTGCTGGGAGATCCCGAGGTGCTCATCCTCGACGAGCCGGCGAACGGTCTCGATCCCGAGGGAATCCGGTGGTTGCGGAGTTTCCTGCGCGCTCTGGCGAGCGAGGGCCGGACCGTGTTGGTCTCGAGTCACGTGTTGACCGAGATGTCGCAAACCGTCGATGACGTGATCGTGATCGGAAGAGGAAGGTTGATCGCGCACGCGTCTCTGGAGGAACTGGTCGGGGAGGCCACCGGCGCGGTGCGCGTGCGAACACCCGATGGCGACCGACTCGAGACGTTCTTGAAAGGACACGGCAAGTCACCTCAGCGCGTGTCCACCGATGTCTTGTTGGTGGCGGACGCTTCCAGCGAAGAGATCGGCGTGATCTGTGCCGCCGAACGAATCGTGTTGTACGAGCTGGTCAGCGAGGTGCTGAGTCTCGAAGAAGTCTTCTTCAAGTTGACCGCGTCGACCGAGCTGGGAGCCTGAGAATGCA
>JALZIB010000149.1 GCA_030860505.1 Actinomycetota bacterium | reverse complement strand
ACCTGCTGGAGCTTGGCGGACTGACTCCCGGCCGCCAACTTGAACTCGTCGGACGAGTTGAGAGAGCTCGTCATGGTCTCGGCCCATTCTTGCGAGAGAAACTTCACAGCCACTATGGGTGCCTCCTTGGTAAGCCGTCGTTGGCTGCGAAACATACCCTGAGAGCAATGGGAGACACCAACGCAGGCAGCACCAGACGGCCCGGCCCGAGCGTCGATCAGAAGGCGCGCCCGGCGGCCACGCTCGTCATTCTCCGTGACTCAGACGCCGGTCCCCAGGTCCTCTTGACGGTTCGCCCCAAGACGCTGCGCTTCATGGGTGGGGCGGTCGTGTTTCCCGGAGGAGCGGTCGAAACGGCCGACCTCGACCCCCGCTGGGAACAGGCCTCCGTACTGACACGCCGTGAGGCGGCCCTGGCTCTCGACGTCCGGGATGAGGCCCCCGCACTGGGCTCATACGTCGCCGCGCTGCGCGAGGCGTTCGAGGAAGTGGGCTTCCTGATCGGGCGAGGGCCGCTCGACAAACTGGTGGGCCGCCAGGATGAACCGGCGATGTGGCTCGAGAGTTGTCTCGATCTGGGCATCGTCCTGGGCACGAATCAACTCGTTTCGGCGGGCCGCTGGGTCACCCCGCTTGGCTCACCCGTGCGCTTCGACGCCCGCTTCTTTGTCGTCTGTGCCCCGGTCGGATGGGAGCCCGCGCCCGACCGGACGGAGGTCGACGGCGCGCTGTGGTCCACTCCGGCCGAGGCGCTCGGCGACCTCGCCGCCGGCAACTCGGTCATGGCGCCGCCGACCATCGAGATGCTCCAGCGCCTCGATGGTCACTCCGACACTGAGGAGATTCTCTCGTCGATCCGAGACACGACCTGGCAGGCGGACAGAGAGATTCTTAGCGTACGCCTCTCGCCCCACGTCGCGCTCGTGTTGGCACCGAACCCCGGAGTGATGACCGGGCCGGGCACCAACACCTATGTCGTCGGAACGGGGACCACGCTGGTGGTCGACCCCGCGGTCGATGAAGCTCCGTATCTCGACGCGGTGATGGCTGTCGCAGGGACCGTCGAGTCCATCCTCGTGACTCATCGCCATAGCGACCACACCGGCGGAGCGGCGGCGCTGGCCGCCCGTACCGGAGCGCCGGTGCGGGCCTTCGGCGACGAACCGATCGACGGCGTCACCGTCGAGCCGCTGTCGGAGGGAGATGAGACAAGGGCCGGGGGCGTCACTCTGCGCGCCCTGCATACGCCGGGTCACGCGTCCGATCACCTCTGTTTCGAGATGGTCGGCACGAAGAGTTTGTTCGCGGGCGACAACATCCTCGGCGAAGGGACCGCGGTCATCGCTCCTCCCGACGGCAACATGCGCGACTACCTCTTCAGTCTCTACCGGTTGCGAGGCTTGGAGCTCGAGCGCATCTACCCCGGCCACTTCCGCCCGCTCGACGGTGGTACGGCGATCATCGACGACTACCTCGCCCACCGCGCCGAGCGGCGGCGCGCCGTCATCGCCGCGCTCGGCTCGGCTACAAGCGTGGACGACATCGTGACGCGCGTCTATGCGGACACTCCCGAGCACCTACATCCCGTAGCGCACCTTCAGGTCGAGGCGATGCTCGAGCTTCTCGAGGAGGAGAACGTCGTCGCTTGTCACCGGGGAGACTGGAAACGAGTGGACACTGACTCGTCGGAAACGTGACGATGGTGCA
Organism: Actinomycetota bacterium; assembly: GCA_030860505.1. GTDB lineage: Bacteria > Actinomycetota > CADDZG01 > CADDZG01 > WHSQ01 > WHSV01. Next base: position 2,420 of record JALZIB010000149.1, on the reverse strand, counting down.
GGGCCTGCCACTAGGGTAAGGAGGCCGGAAGCGAAGGGGTGGCGTCGGCCGAACCGCAGAACACGCCGAGACGGGACTTATGATCTTCAGAGATCGACGGAGCGTTAAACGAGGGAGTTGGGGGTGGGCCCTCAACGTTGCCGAGATCATCGCCTGGGGCACCGTCGCTCTTCTCGCCGCCATCATCCTGCTCTCGGGCCTTCCGAGCGATGTGCGCCTCAGGGGGCTCGGCGTCACCGCGGCTCTGGCAGTCTGGATCTGGATCCTCTTCACCCTGGTCATCGAGCGCGCACACGAAGAGCGGTTGGTGGGAATCGCCGCCGGGCTCGTGACGCTTGGTCTGGGCGCGGCCGTCTTCGGGGTTCTGCGAGGGTTCGTCCCCGCCATTCAACTCGTGCTCGTCGCCGGAATCGTGGCGACGGCGATGCTGAGCAATCCAATCGGGGGACTCGCCATCGGGCTTGCGGGCAGCGCCGCCTACTGGATGGTTGCCGCTGTGACGGGAGGAGTTCCCGAGGCTGCCGCAGGGGTTCTGAACACCGGCGTGTTTCTGCTTTCGGGTTCGATCGCAGGGCTCTTGGCGCGCGAGGTGCGCAAGCAGTTCCACGGCCAGGAGGAGGAGCATCGGCTTGCCACCGCGGTGCGCCAGAGGCTGGTGGCCGTGGTCGACGCGGTCGACGAGGCGATCGTGTTTCGTGATCGTCAGGGAGCGGTGCGGCTCATCAACCGGCGCGCGGGAGCGCTCTTCGGCTTCGATCCCGACGATTTTCTTGGGCTCGCGGGGGCCGAGCTGTTGCGCACCATCGCCCGCACGACGGAGAATCCCGAGGGTTTCATGGAGGCGTTTCAGGACCTGCGAGACGATCCCGAGGGCGCGCTGCGTGTGACGGTCGAGCAGATCCTTCCGGAGCGCCGTCAACTCAGGCTCTTCTCCGGGCCGACCTTCGATGAGAACGGAGCGCTCGTCGGTCGCATCGACGTCTTCACCGACGTCACGGAGGGCCTCCGGCGCGCCGCAGAGATCGAGCGCCTGTACGAAGAGGCGCGCAGAACGGCCGAGAGCTACCAGCGCAGCCTCTTGCCGGACGGCATGCCGAACCTTCCCCGGGTCAGTTTCGTCGCCCGCTACATTCCGGCGGCCGGGAGCCGGGCCGTGTGCGGCGACTTCTACGACTTCATCCCCGTGGCCGACGGCAAGATGGGCATCACGCTCGGCGACGTTTGCGGTATCGGCCCGTCCGCGGCGAACGGCTCGGCGCTCGCCCGCTACACGCTGCGGACGTTCCTCAGCGAAGAGGCGGATCCCGGCGCGCTCTTCAACCGTATGAACGCCCACGTCTACAAGCAGATCAACAGCGATCGCTTCATCCGCCTGCTGTTCGGTGTCCTCGACCCCGAACGGGCGACCTTCGACTACGTCAACGCCGGTCACGTTCCTCCAGTGGTGTACAGGGCCCGCTCCGCCGAGGTCGAGTGGCTCGGCGAGGGAGGTATCGCGATGGGTGTTGACGAGGACGCCGAGTACAAGGTCGGGCACATCGAGCTCGAGCCCGGCGACATGCTGGTCCTGTACACCGACGGAGTCACCGAGGCGCCGCGCGGATCGAGGCCCTTCGGGCAGCCTCGTTTCGTCGACCTCGTTCAGCTCTACGGCATGGGAACGCCTGGAGAGCTGGTGCAGGCGATCAGGCGCGGGGTGGACGCGTGGGTGGGCGAGGGTGATCTGCGCGATGACCTCGCGCTGCTGGTCTGCCAGGTAGTTCCCGACTCGACACTGGAGGAGCCCGAGCGAGAAGTCGTGCTCCCGAACGAGTCCGCTCGCCTCGGCGAGATCCGCTCCTTCGTCATGGACTTCCTGACCGATATCAGGGCACCGGTCGAGGTCAGCCAGGACATCTTGTTCGCGGTCGGCGAGGCGGCCGCCAACGCGGCGCGCCACGGCCGGCGCAAGCAGGGACGGAGCGAGGTCCGCGTGGGGGTCAAGCTGGACATGACCGATGTCGTCGTCACCGTGGCGGACGACGGAGGCGGCTTCGACATGGACGAGGTCAAAGGACGCGAGAACGACCGCTACGCGGGCGGGGGCCGAGGCTTGTTCCTCATGGAGGAGTTCATGGACGAGGTCACGTTCGATTCTTCAGGCCAGGGGACCAAGGTTGTCCTCAGGCATAAGGTCTTCCCCCCTGGGACACCGCTCAGCCCGGGGGTCGCCCGGGTGCTCCACCCCTCGTCCCAAAGGCGCGATACTTGACCATCTGGTCAACTTTCTTGGAAACGAGAGGTGTGGTGCGGGATGGCTCGTGACGCCGTGATCGTGGAGGCAGTGCGGACCCCACTCGGCAAGCGCAACGGCCGGCTGAGCGGCCGCCATCCGGTGGACCTGCTGGCGGAGGTGCTAAACGAGACCGTGGCCCGCTCGA
>JALZIB010000142.1 GCA_030860505.1 Actinomycetota bacterium | reverse complement strand
CGGTGGCGAGTATCAGAGATCGAGCGGCGGTGCAGGACAACCGGCGCGACCTCAAGGGACGTGAGTCCGTGGTCGACATGACGCTGGCCCAGATCGAAAAACAGCACGGCAAGGGCGCAATCATGCGTATGGGCGATCTCGGCCCCCATCACGACGTCGAGGTCATCTCCACGGGGGCGCTGGCGCTCGACCTGGCTCTGGGCGTGGGGGGCCTGCCGCGCGGCCGCATCGTGGAATGCTTCGGTCCCGAGGGGAGCGGAAAAACGTCGTTGGCTCTTCACGTCATCTCCGAGGCCCAGAAGTCCGGAGGCCTCGTCGCCTTCATCGACGCCGAACACGCCCTCGACCCGGCCTACGCCAAGGCGATCGGTGTCGACATCGACAATTTGCTCGTCAGCCAGCCCGACACCGGCGAGCAGGCACTCGAGATCGTGGACACCCTGGTTCGCTCCGGCGCCATGGACGTGATCGTGGTCGACTCGGTCGCGGCACTGGTGCCGCGGGCCGAGATCGAGGGCGAGATGGGCGACAGCCACGTCGGCCTCCAGGCCCGCCTCATGAGCCAGGCGCTCAGGAAGCTGACCGGTAACGTCAGCCGCTCGAAGACGATCCTGGTGTTTATCAACCAAATTCGCGAAAAAATTGGTGTCATGTTCGGCTCGCCCGAGACCACTCCTGGGGGGCGGGCGCTCAAGTTCTACTCCTCGGTCCGGCTCGACATTCGTCGTATCGACTCGCTCAAGGACGGCGCCGAGATCGTCGGCTCGCGGGTGCGAGTCAAGGTGATCAAGAACAAGGTCGCGGCTCCCTTCCGCAAGGCCGAGTTCGACATCCAGTACGGGAGTGGCATCTCCAAGGAGGGCAGCCTTTTGGACGTCGCCATCGAAAACGGCATCGCGCGGAAATCGGGAGCCTGGTTCATCTACGGCGACGACCAACTCGGGCAGGGCCGTGAGAACTCGAAGACCTTCTTGGCGGACAACCCGGACATCGCCGCAGAGATCGAGCTCAAGATCAAAGAGAAGCTCGGGCTCATCGGGGGTGGGGAGGAGCCGGCCGAAGAGGATGGCGTGAACCTCGCCGCCGGCGACGAAGCCCTCGACAGGGAGTAGAGCGAACAGGACGGCCCGGCTCGGCGCTCGAACGATCGAGAGTGCTCAACGCCGGGCCGTCCACCGCTCACCTCACGTCATGGATCTCGATCAGCTCGCACTACTGACCCAACAAGCGGCCGAGCGCGCGGACACGGGCCCTTCGGAGGTCGACGAGGCGCTGCGCAAGGCCGTCGAGCGGGCCGGACACTACATCTCCCACCGCCCCCGAAGCGAACGCCAGGTGCGCGACAAGCTGCGCTCCCTGGACTACGAACCCTTGACGATCGACGCTGCGCTCGAGCGCTTGCGCGGGCTCGGTCTGGTCGACGACGCGGACTTCGCTCGGCGCTGGATCGAGGAGCGGGCCCGCACCAAAGGCAAGGCCCCGGATGTGCTGGTCTCCGAGTTGCGCGCACGCGGCGTCGGGCGAGAGGTGGCGGAGGGGGCCCTGGCCGAGGTCGGCCTGGAGGAGGACACCCAGGCGTTAGAGGTCGCGTCGAGATTCGTCCGCCGGGTACTCAGGTTCCCTCTCGGCGAGCAAGGCCCTCGACTCTACAAGCTGCTGCGTCGCCGGGGGTTCAGCCACGAGCACGCGGAAGCTGGCGCCAGGGCGGTTCTTCCTCCTGAGGGCTGGGACTGAAGTAAGAGTGCTGTTCAGGGGTCGCACTCTAGAGGGCATCGCCGACGGCACCATCACACACAGCTTCAGGTGTTGGAAGGGTCCCGTGACGGTCAGGCGTGCGCCCCGGACTCGAATTCGGCTCGGATTTGCTCGAAGGCTCCCTTGGTCGTGGCCAGGTCGATGACGGTGTAGGCGAGAACCGTGGCGGCGTCGGTCACGGCTCGGTCTCCCGCCGGCGAGATGCAGTGGGCCGCAAACTCGGCCTGATGATTGACGGCGGGGAGCGAATCGATGCTCATCAGAGGATGAATCGACGCGACCGCGGCACTGACGTTGCCCATGTCGGTCGACCCGGCCGACCGCTCGACCGCTCCGGTCGGGAGCGCGCTGCGGCCGATCACCTCGAGGTTGCGGCCGTAGATATCTCCCAGGGTCGGGTTCATCGCGACACGATCGTAGGGATGACCGCAGTCCGCGATCTCGACCTCGCAGCCGGTTGCATGCGCGCCGGCCTCGAAACAGCGCACGACGCGCTGGCGCAGAAGGGCCAGCGAATCGAGGTCCTTGGAGCGCACGTAGTACCTCACCTTGGAGAGCTTGGGGACGACGTTGGGGGCGTCGCCTCCGTGGGTGATGATGCCGTGTATTCGCTCGGTGGAAGAGATGTGCTGGCGCAACGCTGCGATGGCAGCGTACGAGATGTGAGCGGCATCGAGTGCGTTACGACCGAGTTCGGGGTAGGCAGATGCGTGACTCTCCTTGCCGTGAAACGTGATCTCGAGGTGTGAGATCGCGAGCGTGGGGAGGTCCACGACCTCCATGGGCCCGGGATGAACCATCATGGCGACGTCGGCATCGTCGAAGGCTCCGGCCTCCAGGAGATCGACCTTTCCTCCGCCGCCCTCCTCGGCGGGCGTTCCCAACACGGTTACCTTGATGCCGAGATCCTGAGCGAGGTCCGAGAGAGCGAGGCCGGCCCCCACCGATGAGCTACCGATGATGTTGTGTCCGCAGGCGTGGCCGATGTCGGGCAGAGCGTCGAATTCGGCGCAGATGACGACGTGACGACCCTCGGTGCCGGCCGTGGCCCTGAAGGCGGTCTCGAGGCCGTGCGCACGGCGCTCGACCTTCATTCCTCCCACCTCGAGCGCGTCGGCCAGCGCGGAGGACGATTCGTGCTCTTCGTAGGCGAGCTCGGGCGTGGCATGGACACGATGCGATAGCGCGACGAGATCTTGAGTGTCGGCGTCGATGCGCTTCTTGGCGCGAGTCTTGAGATCCATCCCGCCACTCTACCCACCGGTTCGGAAGGGCAGCCCGCCGTTTTTCGCGACTTTTCTGGCTGAAGTTGCCATTAGTGGAACTTGTTCGCTTGTGAGGGCGTACCATGGGTGAAGTCAAACCATGTATCGAAACTGCCCTTCAACAGGCACGAACGAACGACAATCGAGCTGATATGTCCGAATTATCGACCGAGCCCAGAGTGAATAGCCGTCGTCTGACACAGAGCGGCAACCGCTGGTGCGGGCCGTCTGAGTGCAGACGCCTCCTTCGGTAACCCAGCAGACATCCCAGCTCCGTTTTTCGCTCGTCGCCGCCGGCCGGGAGGCCTAGGCGTGCCCTGAGGAGGCGGAAAGGAGCGAGGAATGGAGATCGTGATCGGTCTCGTTGTTGGTCTCCTCGCGGGCGTAGTCGCCGGGTACTTCGTTCGGAAATCACAGGCGGAGAAGGAAGTCGGATCCGCCGAGGCTCGCGCCAAGGGGATCCTGGACGGAGCCGAACGAGATGCGGAGACGGCGAAGCGTGAAGCGCTCATCGAGGCCAAAGACGAGATCTTTCAGATGCGCAAGGACGCCGAGGTCGACCTCAAGAGGCGGGCCGCCGAGGTCGAGCGCAAGGAGGATCGCATCGCTGATCGCGAGGCGACGATGGACACCCGGGCCGCAAGCCTCGACCGCAAAGAGCAGGGCATCGAGGACAAGGAGAACCACCTCCAACGGTCCAGGACCGAGCTCGAGGAGCTTGCCGACAAGGCGAAGCTCGAGCTCGAGAGGGTCGCCGGCATGTCCTCCGCCGACGCCCGCCAGGCGCTCATCGAGAAGATCCAAGACGACGCCAAGCGCGAGGCCATGGTTATCGTGCGTGACGTCGAGGCGCAGGCTCGCGAAGAAGCCGACCGGCGCGCCCGCAAGATCATCGCCATCGCCATGCAGCGAGTGGCATCGGAGCTGACGACGGAGTCGACGGTGACGACGGTAACGCTCCCGAACGAGGACATGAAGGGCCGCATCATCGGTCGAGAGGGTCGCAACATCAGGGCGTTCGAGGCCGCAACGGGGACGAACCTGATCATCGACGACACCCCCGAGGCCGTGGTGCTGAGCTGCTTCGATCCCATCCGGCGTGAAATGGCGCGCCACACCCTCGAGCGGCTTATCGGTGACGGGCGCATCCAGCCGGCCCGCATCGAAGAGATGCACGAGAAGTCCAAGGACGAGGTTGAGCAGGAGATACGCGAGGCCGGCGAGTGGGCGGTGCTCGAGTCGGGAATCACGGACATGCACCCCGAGCTCGTGCGGGTGCTCGGACGGCTGAAGTTCCGCACCTCCTACGGGCAGAACGTGTTGCGGCACGTCGTCGAGGCGAGCCACATCGCAAGCATGGTCGCCTCGGAGCTCGGGACCAACGTGGCACTCGCCAAGCGGTGCACGCTGCTGCACGACATCGGCAAGGCCGTGACGCACGAGGTCGAGGGCTCCCATGCCCTCATCGGAGCCGAGATCGCCAAACGACTCGGCGAGAAGCCCGAAGTCTGCCATGCGATCGAGGCGCACCACGCGGAGGTCGAGCAACGGACCATCGAGGCAGTCATCACCCAGGTGTCCGACGCGATCTCCGGTGCACGTCCGGGGGCCAGACGCGAGACGCTCGAGACCTACATCAAGCGCCTCGAGCGCCTCGAGCAGATCGCCATGGAGTTCGAGGGTGTCGACAAGGTCTACGCGATGCAGGCGGGCCGCGAGGTTCGAGTGATGGTCAAGCCCGAGCAGGTCGACGACCTCCGAGCAGAGGTCATCGCACGCGACGTCGCCAAGAAGGTGCAGGAAGAGCTTCAGTACCCGGGTCAGATCCGGATCATGGTCATCAGGGAGCTACGGCAAAGCGCCTACGCGAAATAGGGTTGGACGGATGAACGAAGCCCACGCCAAGACGTACTGTATCGAGACCTACGGCTGTCAGATGAACGCGCACGACAGTGAGCGCTTGGCCGGCATGCTCGAGGCCGAGGGCTACGCCAGGGTCGGCAGGCCGGCCGACGCGTCGCTCGTGCTCTTCAACACCTGCTGCGTTCGTGAGAACGCCGATAACAAGCTGTACGGCAACCTCGGCCACATGAAGGCGATCAAGGACGTGCGTCCCGAGTTGAAGGTCGTCGTGGGCGGATGTCTCGCGCAGAAGGACAAGGCCGCCATCCAGCGCCGGGCCCCCTGGGTCGACGTCGTGCTCGGGACTCACAACCTGGCGAGCCTGCCACGGCTTCTGGCGGAGTCCGCGGAGGGGCCCGCCTTCGAGATCCTCGAACAGACCGAGATCTTCCCCTCGGCGCTGCCCAGCCGGCGCGAGTCGCCCTGGCACGCGTGGGTGTCGATCTCCATCGGATGCAATAACTCCTGCACCTTCTGCATCGTGCCGGCGGTGCGCGGAGCGGAGGTCAGCCGCAGGCTCGGCGACATCGTCGGTGAAGTCGAGGGACTCGTCGCCGACGGCGTCATCGAGGTCACGCTGCTGGGCCAGAACGTCAACTCCTATGGCCGCGACCTCGACGGCACGCCGATGTTCGCGCAACTGCTGCGCGCGTTGAACGAGGTCGAAGGACTCAAACGTGTTCGCTTCACAAGCCCGCATCCCAAAGACTTCAAGGAGGACACGGTCGCGGCCATGGCGGATTGCGCCGTCGTCTGCGAGCACATCCACCTCCCGGTGCAGGCGGGATCGGATCGCATGCTCAAACGGATGAAGCGTGCCTACACCCGGCGGCGTTATCTCGACAAGCTCGCGCTCGTGCGCACGGCGATACCCGATGTCGCCGTGACGACCGACATCATCGTGGGCTTTCCCGGTGAGACCGAAGAGGAGTTCACCGACACGCTGTCGCTCGTCGCCGAGGCGCGCTTCGATTCCGCGTTCACCTTCCAGTACTCGGCTCGTCCGATGACCGAGGCGGCCGACATGGACGGACACCTTCCCAAGGCCATCGTCCAGGAACGCTTCGAGAGGCTGATCGCGCTGCAAGATGAGATCGCCCTCGAGAGAAACCAGCGCCACGTCGGGACCGATCAGGAGGTCATCGTCGAGGGAGCTTCGAAAAAGAACCCGATGAGGCTAACCGGCCGAACGCGCCACAATAAGCTCGTTCACTTCCCATCGGACGGAGCGACGGCGGGTTCCTTTCGCACCGTCACGATCGCCGGAGCGCACGGTCACTACCTAGAGGGACAACTGTCCGAGGGACAGCCCGGCGAAGAGCGAACGCGGGGGCGGGTCACCCTTCCTCTCGTGGACGCCGCGGCGGGATCTCTCAGCGACGGTCGCGGCTAGGACTGCGCCGTGATCGGGCGGTCGGCGGTCGTGCCCCACGCACCGGCACTGCTCGCGGGAGTACGGCCGGATATCTTCCAGACGCATTCACTGCGGCGGGCCGTCGGCGCGCTCGAGCTCGCAGATGCGGACTGTGTCGTGATCGTGTCCTCACACGGGACCAGGGCGGGCGTCTACGAGCGCCCGCAGGGATCGCTCGATGACTTCGGAATGGGCCATATCGCCGTGACCGCGCGGGGCGACGACGAGCTCGCCCGGGACCTCAAGCGGGCGTGGGGGCGACCGCTTCTGGATCGACCGGCCGACTTCGGCGTCTGTGTGCCCCTGCTTCTCGGACTCGCCCGCGACCGGCCCGTGGTCGGCGTGGCGCTGCCCGACGCTACGGGTCCCGGGGCGCACCCACTCGACGAGGTGCTCGACGCGAGCGAGGAGCTCGCCGGCGCGCTCGAGCTCGCCGGCCGCTCGAAGGACATCGCCGTGGTCGCCAGCGCTCATTCGAGCGCCGGTTTGAGCTCCCGCGCCCCTCTCACCGAGGTCCCGGGTGCGGCTGAGTTGCACGCCGAGGTGACTCGAGCGCTGGCCGGCGACCCCTTCGAGGCGGGCGCGGCGCTGCATGAGCTGGGCCGTGCCGAAGGGGCCTGCGGGGTCGGACCGCTGGCTCTGCTGACGCAGCTGTGCCGTGGCTGGTCCTGCCTGTCGCTGCGCTCCGAGAGCGTTTTCGGCGTCGGCTACCTGGTCGGAGAGTGGGCGGCATGACGGTCCGAGTGGCTGCCATCGTGGGCCCGACCGCAGTTGGCAAGAGCGCCATAGCGGTCGAAGTCGCCGAGGCCCTCGGGGGAGAGATCGTGTCGGTCGACTCGATGCAGGTCTACTCGGGCATGGACATCGGCACCGACAAGGCGACGACCGACATGCGCTGGCGAGTGCCGCACCACCTGCTCGACCACTGGCTCCCTTCGCACAACGTAACGGTGTCCGAGTTTCAGGCGGAGGCACGCAGCGCGATCAACCACATCACGAAGCGAAAGAAACTGCCCGTTCTCGTCGGTGGGTCGGGGCTGTATTTTCGGGCCGTCGTCGACGACCTCAGTTTTCCACCTCGTTCGGCGAACGTACGCGAGGCGCTCGAGCTCGAGCTCGAGGAGCTCGGCGCACCAGCGTTGCATCGGCGACTCGAGCAACTGGATGCATCCGCTGCGTCCAAGATCGAACCGGCAAATGCCCGCCGCATCGTGCGGGCGCTCGAGGTTATCGAGCTGACCGGGCAGCCATTTTCCGACAACGACTCGTTCGATCGTTACGACAGCATCTACGAGCTCGTGGTCGTCGGTTTGTCGCGACCTCGGGCTCAGCTCTACGAGCGCATCGAGCGGCGCGTCGGGCGAATGCTCGAACTCGGTCTTATCGAAGAGGCGCGGACGCTGGCCGACCTCGGGGTCGGCAGGACCGCCCGGCAGGGCCTCGGCTACCGTCAGATTCACGATAGTCCCGACGCGGATCAAGGCGTGCTGCACGACGAGATCGTGCGGGCTACAAAGCGCTTCGCACGCCGGCAGGAGTCCTGGTTCAGGGCGGACCCCCGAGTCGAGTGGTTCGATGCGGACGAACCCGGGTGCGCTGCAAATCTGACGGAGTTGTTCCGGAGGAAGCTACGGTTGGTCGAGTCATGAACTTCACCAAGTACCAGGGGACGGGAAACGACTTCGTCATGATCGCGGACCCGGATGACTCGCTGGCTCTGACGCCGGAGCTTGCGAGGTCGCTATGCGACCGGCGCTTCGGGATCGGAGCGGACGGCGTTATCCGCGTAGCGCCCTCGCACGAGGCGGACTTCCTCATGGACTATCTCAATGCCGATGGTTCGGCCTCCGAGATGTGCGGGAACGGTATTCGCTGCCTCGCAGTGTTCGCGCGCGCCGAGGGACTGACGCAGAGTCATGGCCTGTCGGTGGCGACGGGGGCCGGGACCAAGACGGTCGTCGTGGGCGAGGACGGACGAGTCCGCGTCGACATGGGCCCTCCGATCTTGGAGCCCTCGCGGATACCGGTGCTGGCCGACGGGCCTCACGCCCTGCACACCAAGCTTGACCTTGGGACGGAGGTGTTCGAGGCCGCCGTGCTGTCGATGGGCAATCCACATGCGGTGCTGTTCGTGGACGACGCCGGCGTCGCTCCGGTCCGAGAGCTTGGCCCCCGGCTCGAACAGCATTCGCTGTTTCCAAATCACGCCAACATCGAGTTCGTTGCACTTGAGTCTCATGACCGCATCCATATGCGGGTGTGGGAACGGGGCTCCGGCGAAACCATGGCCTGTGGCACAGGCGCGTGCGCGGGCGTTGTTGCAGCCCGGCTCCTTCACGGCGGCGATGGGCGCGCGACGGTCGTCCTACCGGGGGGTGAGGTCGAGGTCGAGTGGAGCGACTCTCTCGACAGCGCGGCCTCGGTGTTCATGACGGGAGACGCGATCGAGGTCTTCCGCGGCGAGATCGCCGTCTGACCCAACGCTCGGCACGCCGGACGACCTCTGCGGTTCTGACCCGCAAGAACGGGGGCTGAGAACGCAGTGACTGGTGGTGCGGCGCTAAACCACGAGGTTGTGGTCGCGGAGAGCTTCGTTGAGGCTCACCTTGAGGTCCGTCGCCGGTTTGCGGCGGCCGATGATGAGAGCGACGGGAACCTCGAAGGTGCCTGCCGCGAAGTCCTTCGGCCGCGTTCCGGGGATGACGATCGAGCGAGGTGGAACGTAGCCTCGGTACTCGGCTGGCTCCTCATCGGTCACATCGATGATGTGCGTCGAACCGGTGATCGTGACGTTGGCGCCCAGCACCGCCTGTTCGCCCACGATCGTGCCCTCGACGACGATGCAGCGCGATCCGATGAAGGCTCCGTCTTCGACAATGACCGGCTTCGCCTGCAGCGGTTCGAGGACCCCGCCGATCCCGACACCGCCCGAGAGGTGAACGTTCGCCCCAATCTGCGCGCAGGAGCCGACCGTCGCCCAGGTGTCGACCATGGTCCCCGGCCCGACCCACGCACCGATGTTGACGTAGCTCGGCATGAGCACCACGCCGGGGGAGAGATAGGACCCATGACGCGCCGTTGCCGGAGGTACGACCCGCACCCTGAGACCGGCGTAGTCACTCTTGAGCGGAATCTTGTCGTGATACTCGAAGGGCCCGGTCTCGATCGTGGACATGGTCGTGTGACGAAAGTAGAGGAGGATCGCCTTCTTCAACCACTCGTTGACCGTCCACTCACCGTTGTGTTTTTCGGCAACTCGCACTTCGCCGCGGTCGAGTAGGTCGATGACTTCGCTCACGGCGCGGGTCGCGTCGGGGTCGTTCGGCTCGGCTGGATCGTCGTAGAGCGTCTCGATGCGTTGCGCAAGGTCTTCGTAAGTCACTTGAGCTCCTTAGTGGCCCGCCCCACAAATACACGTGCGTTCTGGCGGCGAGAAAGCTGCGTCTGGCGGCGTTCTCGCTCCGTCACGTACCTTACCGGTACGCTCCTCCGCTGCGGCCTTGCCATGCTTGTTTCTCACTCGCCAAAACGTCACTCTACTTATGGGGCGGACCACTTAGTGGCCCGCTTAGAGAATGTCGTCCAGTAACTCGATTGCTTTCCGACACTCGTCCACCGCAGGAACGAGAGCGAGACGAACGTAGCCTCTTCCGGCAGCGCCGAAGAACGTTCCCGGAGCAACGACGACTCCGCCCTCGAGCAGGCGAACGGCGAAACCCTCGTCGGTCTCATCTTCGGGGACCTCGACCCAGAGGTAGAAGGTCGCTTCACTCGCGGCTATGCGCAACCCCTTGGAGTGGAGGAACGGTTCAATGATGTCCCGCTTGGCGCGGTAGATGGAGCGCATGTCCTCGACATGGGCCTCGTCGCGCCACGCCACGGCGGCCGCGCGCTGGATGAACTCCGGGGACGCGCTGCCGGCCATCGGCCGGTAGCGCTTGAACATCGTCATCACGCTTTCGTGTGCGACGATGGCTCCGGAGCGGTAGCCCGTCATGGCCGAGCGCTTGCTGAGCGTGTTGAATGCAACGACGTGGGTCCGGTCCGAAACCTCGAGCGCCGAGTGGGGCGGTTCCCCGAAATAGATCTCGCTGTACGCCTCGTCGGAGGCGACGAGAAAGTCGTGCCGCGCGGCCCTCGCCGCCAGCTCCTCGTAGAAAGAAAGGGGAGCGACCGCCCCGGTCGGGTTGTTCGGGTAGTTGACCCAGAACAAGGCGACGCGCTCCCAGGTGTCGTCGTCGATGGCTGCGAGATCGGGGAGCCAGGAGTTGTCCTCGAGCAGCGGAACCGTGCACACCGGAGCACCGCTGAGCTCTGCGCTCCTGACCGGGATCGGGTAACCCGGGTCGGCCGTGACCACGAGGTTCTTGGCCGAGTCGCGGTCGACGGCGACCTGAACGAGGCTGAAGATCGCCTCCTTGCTGCCCGAAGTGGGAAGCACCTCCGTGGCCGGGTCGAGCGCCACCCCGAAACGCCTTTCGTGCCACTCGGCAATGGCGTCGCGCACCTCGGGCAACCCGACCGCCTTGGGATAGCTCGATACGGTTGGAAGCGAGTCGGCGACGGCTCGGCGAATGAAGTCCGGAGTCCTCTCCCTCGGGTCTCCCACCCCAAAGTCGATCAGGCGGCCAAGGCGCGCGCCGGCGCGCGCC
>JALZIB010000124.1 GCA_030860505.1 Actinomycetota bacterium | reverse complement strand
CGAACGCCCTCGACGACCTTGTCGCGCTCGAACGGCTCCTCCTCACCGCTTCGCTTGGCGATGAGAAGCGGCACCTCTTCGGGTCGCTCGAAGGTCGTGTAGCGCCGACCGCATCCGATGCACTCGCGCCGGCGTCGAATGGCCCGGCCTTCCTCGGCGAGGCGCGAGTCGACGACCTTGTCCTCGTCCGATTCGCAGTAGGGGCAGCGCATGCTCAGGCCTCTCGTTCGGGCACGGTCACTCAGACCGCCTCAGCGTCGTCGTCCCGCAGCGCCTTGAGCTTCGCCCGCAGCTTGCGCATATCGCTGTGGTAGTCGTCGACGCCGGATGGCTTGGGCTCAGCCTTGTTGTCGTCCCACGACTCCTCGAGGTGCGAGGGCGTTCCGCACAGGGGGCAGAGTGCGGGACCGGCCGTTAGCTCGGCCCCGCACTCGCTGCATAACTTTTGTTTGGGCATGGCCCGAAACAGTCCCTCCGGCTTAACTACAGCCGCTCGTCGATCCGCAGGACGGACACGCGAAGCACGATCCCGCCGGCTGCATCTGCACTCCGCACGTCCCGCAGAAGGGATGGGAGCCGAGGCTGGCCGACGCAACATTGCCGAGCACGATGACTCCTTCGTCCTTCTCGGGCTTTGTGGCGTGTCCGTTGCCGTTGCCATCTCCGTTGGGCTTGTCGCCGGTGACGTTCGGATCGAGCTTCGCCTCGATCTCGCTCTGGCGCTCGCCCGAGGTGCGGATACCGAGCGAGTGACGCTCGGCGTCGGTCAGGTACTCGACCGCAAGCACCCGGAAGACGTAGTCCAGGATCGAAGTCGCAATCCGGAAGTCCGGGTCGTCGGTCATGCCCGACGGCTCGAAGCGGGTGTTGACGAACTGCTTGACGTAGGCCGACAGCGGCACTCCGTACTGCAGTCCCATCGAGATCGAGATGGCGAACGCGTCCATGATCCCGGCGAGGGTCGAGCCCTGCTTGGCCACCTTGAGGAACAACTCGCCCATCAAGCCGTCGGGGAACTCCCCCGTTGTGATGTAGCCCTCGGTGTCGGCGACCCGGAACTTGATGGTGCGCGACATGCGCTTCTTTGGCAGACGACGACGCACCGGCTCGGGCAGAGCGGTGACTCCTGCGACCTCCGCCGCCTTGGCCTTCTCCTTCTTGGACCCGGACAGCGGCTGCGCGACCTTGCAGTTGTCCCTGTAGATCGCGAGCGCCTTGAGTCCGCCGCGCCAGCCCTCGATGTAAGCCTGCTCGACGTCCTCGACCGTGACATCCTCCGGCAGGTTGACCGTTTTGCTGATCGCGCCGGAAAGGAAGGGCTGAGCCGCCGCCATCATGCGGATATGGCCCATGTAGCTGATCGAACGCTCGCCCATGGCGGTGTCGAACACATCCATGTGCTCTTCCCGCATGTGCGGCGCGTCGATGACGTGACCGTTGTCGTCGATGAAGGCGACGATCTCGGCGACCTGCTCGTCCGAGTAACCGAGCTTGCGCAGACCGCGCGGCACCGTCTGGTTGACGATCGACATCGTGCCGCCGCCGACGAGCTTCTTCATCTTCTTGAGCGCAAGGTCGGGCTCGATTCCGGTAGTGTCGCAATCCATCAAGAGGCCGATGGTGTTGTGACTGACGAAGCCATTCGCGATGTATGTGACGTTATCGGGCACCGATAGGTCGTAAGTTAACTGCTCCTCACCAAGCTCGGCCGACGCAATCGGATCGTAGTAGAAGCGCAGGAGTCGTCCTAGCTCTCGGTCTCCGGTCAGCTCGTGAAGTTCGGTCGCGAGACGACGACTCACGGACCGCGTCCTAGCGAACTCCAGCAGCAGCACCTTACGCATGCGGTCATTGCTCGGAGCCAACCGATCGATGAGTTCTCTCGTGAACGGAATCTTGTCCTTGCGGGCGGACTGAGCACTGTTCTTGATCTCGATCGCAGCGTTCTTACGGTCGCTCATGAAGCCGATGTCGTTTAGCCACCGCTCGTTGTAGCCGGTGTTTAGGAGCCTCAGTACGGCGAGTTCTGATCCCCACCCGCTGGTGTCGAACTTACGAGTAGTCGGGTAGCCAAGGGCCAGGAGCAGGCTTTGTACGTCGTGAGAGAACTCCAGATTCGCTGTGGACCAGTTCGGATAGCCACCGGTCACCGTTCCGTCGGCCTCGAACAGACCACGGATGAATCCCGCGTAAGCCTCCCGATCGTTGCTGTACAGCACTGCGCCCGGAATATGTGGATGGTAGCCCTTACCGCTGTGGCCCTCACGGGGTGAGTACTTGGCGAACCCGCACGCTTCCCACCACTGCACCAGCCGTACCGAGTGGAACGCAACCTCCGTATAGCCCGTTTTCTCAGCCGTGTGAGCCTCGAGATTGAACAGCTCCTTCCCGAGGAGACGCAGTCGCTCCACAACATCAAAGTCACCTGCGGCGACGCACATCCGGATGCCCCTGGAGTGCAGCGACCCATCGCCCATGAAGTAACCGAGGAACTCGGCGAGGTCAGGCTTCATCAGCCTCGGTGCTACTGCGCTGTGTTCGCCGGTCCAATAAGCCTGCGACAGCGGAGGCAACTCAACATTCTGTGGTTCACCGATGAGCTGATTCAGCGCCAGTGGAACGACGTCTCCCGAATCGAGTTCGGCGAAACGCTTCCACATCCACTGGCCCCTCTCGTCCACAACCTTGATGCGATGCTTAGGCGTCCCTTGAATGCGATAGCCACGCTCAGTCGTCGCCGTAACTACCGCCTCGAGGCCGTTGAGGTAGAACTGCGTCGCTGTACGCGCCCCTTCATCGGTGTTGACTTCAATTCCGAGGTTCTGCCACTGCTGTCCATCGACGTCGCCGAGCGAACCGAGGCGTACGAGCCCCCGCTCCGTTGGCACGAGAGAACCCCCCACTAAACATCCCGTAGGCGCGAGCACCGTCGCTTGCGCGTTCCGGTAACCGTGCTTTTGACCGAGTGCGACGGCCTCGTCCCAACTGGTCCGAGCGGCGTCCACAATTGTCTGCGGGACGTGTCCATCCGGTATCTTGTATGACGCCTCGCGGTGCTTGTTGATCACTCGAAGCATCGGCTCGCGGTTGGCCGCGTATGCCTCGAAAGCCCCGACGCGCTTGGCGATCTTGGCCGACGTGACGTAGCAGTGACCGGTCATGATGGAAGTAATCGCAGCGGCCCACGCACGGCCCTCGTCGGAGTCGTAGGCAAGACCCTGCGCCATCAGCATGGCGCCGAGGTTCGCGTAGCCCTGTCCGAGCTGACGAAAAGTGCGCGAGTTCTCGCCAATCTTCTCGGTGGGGTAGCTAGCGAAGCCGACCGAAATCTCCTGCGCCAGAAACATGACCTCGACGGCGTGCTTGTACGCATCGACATCGAAGCGATCTTCGTCGTCGAGGAACTTCATGAGATTGAGCGAAGCCAGATTGCAACTCGAATTGTCGACGTGCATGTATTCCGAGCAGGGGTTGCTTGCATTGATTCGGGATGTGTTGCTGCACGTGTGCCAGTCGTTGATCGTCGTGTCGTACTGGATTCCAGGGTCGGCGCAGTCCCACGCGGCCTGTGCAATCTCGCGGAACAGATCCTTGGCCGGCAGCGTCTCGATGGTCTGGCCGGTGGTGACGCCGACGAGGTTCCAGTCCTTATCCTCGATGACGGCATTCATGAACTCGTCGGTCACACGCACCGAGTTATTGGCGTTCTGATACTGGATCGAGTGGCTGTCCTTGCCGTCGAGGTCCATGTCGAAGCCGGCCTCGCGCAGCGCGCGCGCCTTGACCTCCTCGTGGGCCTTGCACCAGATGAAGTCTTTGATGTCGGGGTGATCGACGTTGAGCACGACCATCTTGGCCGCGCGCCGAGTGGCGCCTCCGGACTTGATGGTCCCGGCCGAGGCGTCTGCGCCGCGCATGAACGAGACGGGGCCCGAGGCGGTACCCCCCGAACGAAGTAGCTCTCTGGACGAGCGGATCTTGCTGAGGTTGAGGCCCGAGCCGGAGCCGTGCTTGAAGATCAGGCCCTCCTCGACGTACCAGTTGAGAATCGAACTCATCTCGTCCTCGACCGAGAGGATAAAGCAAGCTGAGACCTGTGGCTGGGGGCGCCAGCCGACGTTGAACCACACCGGCGAGTTGAAGGCGGCCTTCTGCGTGACCAGGATGTG
>JALZIB010000114.1 GCA_030860505.1 Actinomycetota bacterium | reverse complement strand
GCACCACGTTGCTCGGACGCCACGCCATCGGCAACCTCGTCGGCGCGACCGCCGTGGCAATCGAAGCGGGCAGGAGCTTGGCCGAGTTGGTGGGTCCGATGCGGAGACTGCAGTCCGTGGAGCACCGCCTGCAGATCATTCGCGGCGCCGGCGGCGTCACGGTCATCGACGACGCCTTCAACTCGAACCCCGAAGGAGCCTCCGCCGCCCTCGAGGTCGTCGAGGCGATGCCGGCAACCCCGAAGATCGTCGTCACGCCGGGCATCATCGAGCTCGGCGAGCTCCAGGCCGAGGCCAACGAGCGCTTCGGCGAGCACGCCGGACGCGTGGCCGACACGCTGATAGTGGTGGCCAAGGTGAATCGCGCCGCGCTCGTCGCCGGGGCAGAGCGCTCGGGTCGGGCCGAAATCGTCACGGTGGACACCCTCGCCGACGCTCAGGAGGTCATGAAGGGACTTCTGCGCCCTGGGGCCGTGGTCCTGTTCGAGAACGACCTGCCCGACCACTACGAGGTCTGAGAGGAAGCCTGTCCCGCAGGCTGGGAGCAGGCCCCAGAGGCGCTTGCGCGCCTGGTCGGGGTGTCACATGCCCCGTTTATGCTCCTTCGGGCAGCGATCATCCGGATGATCGCGGGAAGGATAGAACTGGCACGGCTATCAATTGGAGTCATCTTCGGGGGTCGCTCGGTCGAGCACGACGTCTCCGTCGTGACGGCCCATCAGGTCATGGCCGTGCTCGGCGACGATCACGACATCGTGCCCATCTACATCTCCCGGGAGGGGCGCTGGTACACGGGCGCCGGCCTCAACGACCTCGACGTCTATAAGAACCAGACCTGGTCTACGGCCGGCGAGGAGGCGTTTATTCCTCCCAGCGCCGATTACGGGGGCCTGCTCGCTCCCGCATCGAGCCGCTTCGGCAAGGGCCGCCGCATCCCCCTAGACGTCGTGGTCCCGTCCATTCACGGCACCTTCGGCGAGGACGGAACCCTTCAGGGCCTGCTCGAGTTGGCCGACATCCCCTACGCGGGCTCGGGCGTCACCGGCTCGGCCGCCGGCATGGACAAGATCACGATGAAGGCGGTGTTCACCGCCGCCGGGCTCCCGGTCGTGCCCCACGTCGTCGTCGAGACCTCCAAGCTGGTTGCCGACGAGAACGCCGTGCTCGACGAGATCGAACGAGACATCGGTTATCCGGCCTTCGTGAAGCCCTCACGGCTCGGCTCGAGTGTGGGCATCGGCAAAGCGCGCGAGCGCTCGGGCTTGGCCGAGGCGCTGGACGTCGCTCGTCGCTACGACAGCCGACTGCTGGTCGAGACCGCCATGGAGGGTTGCAGCGAGATCAACTGTGCGGTGCTGGGGGGGCCGGGCTTCGAGCCCTCAGCGTCCGTATGCGAGCAGCCGGTCGCCTGGGAGGAGTTCCTCACCTTCTCTGACAAGTACCTCCGGGCGGGAAAGTCGGGAGCAAAGGAGCCCGAGGGCACGGGCGGCGCGGGCATGGCCGGCCTTCAGCGACGCATCCCGGCCCCCCTCTCCGACGAGCTCACCAAGCAAGTGCAGGACAACGCGGTGCGGGCGTTTCGGGCCATCGACGCGGCGGGGGTCGCCCGTATCGACGCCTTCGTCAACGAGTCCAGCGGTGAAACCTGGGTCATGGAGATCAACACCGTCCCCGGAAGCTTCGCCTTCTACCTTTGGGAGGCGTCGGGCATGAGCTTCCGCGAGCTCATGAACCGGCTGGTCGAGATCGCTATCGCCGGGTACAAGAACAAGTCCGAGCTGATGTTCACGTTCGAATCCACGATGCTGTCGAGCCTAGGCGGGGACAAGACGAGTGGCTGAAGTTACCCCGGTCGACCTCACAGAGGACGAGCGTCAGCGGTTCCAGGCCGACGCCCTGCCGATGCTGGATTCGCTCTACGGAGCGGCTCTGCGTATGACCCGCAACCCCCAGGACGCCGAGGATCTCGTCCAGGAGACCATGATGCGGGCGTACCGGGCGTTCGGACGCTTCGAGGCGGGCACGAACCTCAAGGCCTGGCTCTTCCGCATTCTCACCAACGCCTATATCAACACCTACAGAAAGCGTCAGCGAGAGCCACAAAAGGTGAGCTCCGACGAGGTCGAGGAGTTCGACCTCTACCGGGAGCTGAAGAACCACGACTCCCAGTTCGACTCCACACCTGAGTCCATCGTGCTCGACTCGCTGGTGGATTCCGACATCATCGAGGCCATCGACGACCTTCCAGAGCAATTCAGGCTGGCGGTCGTGCTGAGTGACATCGAGGGCTTCAGCTACGCCGAGATGGCTCAGATCATGGACGTCCCGATGGGAACCGTGATGTCGCGCCTCCACCGGGGAAGAAAAGCGCTGCAGAAGCGGTTGTGGGAGGTAGCCCGAGACCGGGGAATCGTGAAGGACTCGGCGAGCGGCCCGAGCTGAGGATCGGTTGGACGATGCAGTCGAGTCCAGAACAGAGAAGCGAACGCAGTCGAACACGGGGGACATAGGGAATGCCTGATCTGGATTCACATCAGCGAGCCTCGGCGAATACGGCGGAGGGACGCAAAGGATGAAGGAGCATTGTCGCGAGACACTCGAGCGCGCCTATCTCTTTCTCGACGGCGAGCTGTTATCGACCACCGAACGCCACGAGATGAGACAACACCTCGAGGACTGCGCGCCCTGTTTCGAGCGCGTGGGTCTCGAGCGGGAGGTCGGAACGATCGTCGCTCGTCTCAAAGGCTGCCATCCCTGCCCCGATGATCTCCGGTCCCGAATTGCCGCACTGCTTCACGAGAGTCGCTAACCTCTCTCTCCTGACGAGCGTCCGTAAAGCCACGGTCGGCTGAACGTTGTCTGAATCCAGTTCCGAAACGGAGAGACGGCGGCGGACGCGACTTTGAAGTCTTAGCTGCGCCTGTATAGGATTCGATCAGCCTTATCGCCGTCTGCTGCGGGGTCCCACCTACCATGGCCCGAACCAATCTGCATGAGCTTTCGAGCCGCCTGCTCTCGGGGTTGTCTGCCGCGTCCCACGGTGGGACCTTCGAGGGGAGGCTGCGCGACGTCGCCGCGGATGCCGGCCTGAACTCGGTCCGCACCGCGGAGGCCGTGAAGCTACTCGAGGAGCTCGGGCGCATCACCGTCGTTCAACGGGGCCGCCGAGGTCGGGACACGATCATCGCCGTGGTTTCGACCGATCTCGTAACGCTCGAGGATGCCGAGGCCAGCCTTCCGGGTCGTCAAAGCAAGCGAGGTTCGCTCACCTACGATGAGATCGGACGCGCCATGGTCGACCGCCTCCTGGAGCTGGCGCGCGACGATGGTCTGCGCACCGCTCAGGCCGAAGCGTTCGACGCCGAAGCGAAGATGCTGCGAGCCAGGATCGCTGAGCTCGAGGACGAGCTAAGCGCCACGACCGCGCGCGAGGAGGAGCTGAGAATTCGACTGCGGGCCGCCGAGGAAGCTCTCATTCGGAGCGAGGAGAACGTACGCCGCGCAACGGGAGGAACCTCGCCTCCCACTCGATCCATCACGGTGTCCGACGACGACTCCAAGGCCGTTCTCGACATCCTGAGATCTCGACGACGATGAGCGATCCTCTCCGAACGGTCGATTGTGAGCGTCGCAACCTAATCCCACGATGATGACTCTTGATCGAGAGTGACGAGGCTCCGTTACGGCTGGGTGCCGAAGAGGCGGTCTCCGAAGTCGCCTAGCCCCGGAAGGATGTAGGCGCTCGAGTTCAGCTCTCTGTCGAGGCCTGCGGTGATGATGTCGACGTCGGGATGATCGGCCTGTAGCACTTCGACGCCCTCCGGGGCCGACACGATCGACACCATCCGAATCGTTTCGGCGCCCGCCTTCTTCACTGATTCGAGCGCGGCGCTGGCAGAGCCTCCTGTCGCGAGCATCGGGTCGAGCACGAACGTCGTGGCGTCGTCCAGAAGGGGCAGCTTGGCGTAGTACTCGGACGGCTGGAAGGTGGCCTCGTCTCGTTCGAGGCCGAGATAACCGACCCTTACCTCGGGAAACAGTTCCACGACCGCGTCCAGCATCCCGAGGCCGGCCCTCAGAATCGGAACGGCAACGATCGGTTGCGCCAGCGCCTTGCCGCTCGCCTCCTCGAGCGGAGTGCTCACGGTCCGGGTCGCAGTCGGCAGGTCCTTCGTGGCCTCGATCATCAGCACCGTGGTGAGTCGCTTGGTGATCGTCCGGAAGAGGGCGGGGGGAGTCGTTCGGTCCCTCAGCGCCAGCAGGAGGTGCGTGGCCAGCGGATGGTCTACGACGTTCACGCTCATGTTGGTTTCATCCCGGCGGCAGCATAGCGTGACCGCCTAGAGCCCGACTCACGACCACTCAACCGACTCCGGGACACGGCGACGAGTTGTGTAGCCTTGCCCGCCATGGAGCAAGCGAGGGTGACCGAGACACGATCTGCATCCTGGAGTCGATGAAGATGGAGATTCCGGTCGAGGCCACCGCTGCCGGGATTGTGTCCGAAGTGAATGTGACCGAAGGCGGCGTCGTCCAAGAGGGCGACGTCATAACCGTCATCGAATAGATGGGCTTGGTCGAGCTGGCAACCAGCGGACCCGTCGTCACCGTGTTGCTCAACCGGCCACAGGCGCGCAACGCCCTGTCGCTGGAGCTTTGCGATGCGATCGTCGACGCACTCAAGAGCGCCGAGCGAGACCCGGCAGTCAGGGTCGTGATCGTGGCCGGCGCCGGCCCGGTGTTCTGCTCGGGTGCCGACTTCGCCGCGGTGTCGGGGCCCAAGGGCGTCGACTTCCTTCCCGCTTTCGAGCGGATGTTGGAGGCGGTCGCGCGCCACCCCCTCCCCACGATCGCGCGCGTCCATGGAGCGGCGCTCGGCGGGGGGCTCCAGCTCGCGACGGTGTGCGACTTCCGCATCTGCGCGGGCGATGTGCGGCTCGGCATCCCATCGTCGCGCCTCGGTGTCGTGGTCAACCTCGAGAACGTCGAACGTCTCGTGGATTTGATCGGCAGCGCCCGGGCCAAAGAGATCTTGATGGCCGGTCGCACCATCTCGGGTGTCGAGGCAGGTGATTTCGGTCTGGCGACCGAGGTGTGCGAGCCCGAAGACCTCGAACGCACAACCGAGCGCTTTGCACTGGACATGGCCGCGCTCGCCCCGCTGTCGGTTCGAGGGGCCAAGCAGGCCATCAGGACCGTTCTGGACGAGCGAGCCGTGCGGAGGCGCAACCCTCGAGCAGCGCTCGAGGTCGATGCGCTGGTTGCCGAGGCCTATGCGAGCGACGACCTCGCCGAGGGCATGCGGGCTCTGGCCGACAAGCGTCCGCCAGAATTCGAGGGACACTAGCGATGGCACGGATCTGCGTCTTCTGTGGATCGAGCACCGGCGTGAGCACGGGCTACTCAGCCGCGGCCGCCGACATGGGTAGAGCCCTCGTCCGAAGAGGGCTTGGACTGGTCTACGGGGGCGGGTCCGTGGGGATCATGGGAGTCCTCGCCGACACCGTCATGGCCGAGGGCGGCGAGGTCATCGGAGTCATTCCGAAAGACCTTCTTGCGCGCGAGATCGGCAAGCTCGACATCACCGACCTGCGCGTTGTCGAGTCCATGCACCAGCGCAAACAGTTGATGTCCGACCTCTCCGACGGCTTCATCGCACTCCCGGGGGGCATGGGCACGTTTGAGGAGCTATGCGAGGTGCTGACCTGGGCGCAGCTCGATATCCACGACAAGCCGGTCGGGCTCGTCAACGCGTCCGACTACTACCGGCCGCTGCTCGCGCTGTTCGATCACGCCGTGACCGAGGGCTTCGTCGCCCCGACGCACAGGATGCTGTTGCAGTCGGCCGCCACCCCGGATGAGCTCCTGGACGCCTTCGGCTTCTAGGAAGGAGCTCCTTAGTAGGCCACTAAGAGTCCAGCAAGACCGACGCGTCGCGAGGGCTGACGATTCTCAGTCCGTGCATGTCCACCTTCTCAAAGTGTCGATCTCGGGGTTACGAGGACGTTCGATTGTGACGCCAAGACGAGGGCGACGAGATAGTCGTCGTCTTGGTCCCGATCTCAAGTGATCGGCAGACTTTTGCTCCGGCCAATGCCTAGAGGGGGCGGCGGTCGGAGTAGCCGCTCGTGGTCGGGTGCCAGTAGGCGACTCGATCCTCGCCCAGCTTCCAGCACAGCCACGCCGGGCCCCCGTCCACGACCGCAGGAAAATCCACCAGGCCCGCCTCGATGTCGCGCAGCTCGATGTCCCACTCGGTGAGGCGGGCGAGAAGCTCGGCGATGCGCGCCTGCGTCTTCTGCAACCCGGCGCGCTTCGTCGCCCCGCCGTTGGTCCCCGCCTCGCGCGCGACCTCCGCCCGCATGTCCGATGCGCGGATGAACTTGTCCCGCAGCTCCGTGAGCGTCGGCGAGAGGTAGGGGAGGAGCTCGTTCGCCTCCTGGGCGCTGTAAGTCTTCTGTGCCATTAGGCGGGACCGAGCGCTTCGGCGAAGCGCTCGCCGATGAGGCCTCCGATGCGCTTGGCTTCGGCGAGGCCCGCCCTTCGGTCGAAGGCGACGCGGCGGTGGCGCAGCGAGATGTCCGCGCCGATGCGATCGATCAGGAGATAGCTTGCGGTGTCGCCGTCCATCGGGAGCCCGACCGAACCCGTGTTGGCCACGAGTGTCCCTCCCGAGAGACGACGCACGAAAGCCCGGTGGACGTGCGCATAGACGACGACCGAAGCATGGTCCTCGTACTCGGCGAAGTCCGGTGCGGGATCGTCCGGCATCGGCGCCCTGAACGGCGAGTTCGGCGTCCCATGGACGAGAAGGACGGAACCCGTGCCGGTGTGGCCGAGCGGGAGGTTCGCGAGCCAGTCTGCGTCGTCTCCCGAAACGGCATGTTCCTCGGCCATGGCTTTGAAGGTGGCCCGCTCGTCCTCGGACTCGACGGTCTGCGGATCGCCGGTGATCCACACGTCGGTGTTGCCCTTGACGGTGGGCCATCCCGCCTCGCGCACCCGGGCGATGCATTCGGACGCCCATGGTCCGCTCCAGCCGAGATCCCCCCCGCACCAGACGTGATCGGGCTGCTCGACCTCGAGGTCGGCCATGACGGCTTCGAGAGCGAGCAGGTTGCCGTGGATGTCGGACAGGATCGCGAGGCGCACTCTGCAAGGTCTCCTTGTCGGTGGTGATCGGGCTCGGCGTCGTTGCTCACCCTAAGTGGCCCGCACCACAAATACACATTCGTTTTGGCGGCGAGAAAGCTGCGCCTGGCTGCGTTCTCGCTCGGTCGCGTATCCTCCGGATACGCTCCCTCACTGCGGCCTTGCCATGCTTGTTTCTCACTCCCCAAAACGGAACTTTACTCATGGTGCGGACCACTAAGGGCGGTCGCCGACCGTAGCATCAGGGCGATGGCCACCCTTGCCGACCGCATCTACAGGATCTCGGAGCTGAACAAGCGTCAGAGTGAGCACCTCAGGACGCTTTGTTTCTCATGGCAGGTTCTCGCAGACCTGTCGTTCTCCGATCTCCTGCTCTACGTGCGCGTCATGGGCCAGGAGCTGTTCGAGATCTCCGCCCAGCTGCGGCCGTTCACGTCGCAAACCCTCTATCCGCAAGACATGGTGGGCGTCCGGGTGACCCAGCCCGAGCAGCCCATCGTCGAGCGGGCATTTAGAGAGGGCCGAGTCTGGATGCAGGACGACCCCGTGCTGGTCGACGGCATCCCGATAAGGATGGATGCGGTGCCGGTCGGATTCGGCGACGGAGTCATCGCGGTGGTGACCAAGGAGGGCAGCCCCGCGACCTCTCGCCGGCCCGGTCGTCTCGAAGAGGTCTACCTGCAGTGCGCCGAGCGCGTCAGTCAGATGATCTGCGAGGGGACCTTTCCGTACAAGGATTCTCCCGTCACCCAGGAGTGGCCGCGCGTCAGCGACGGTCTCTTCGTGCTCGACGAGAACGGCGCCATCACCTGGGCATCACCGAACGCGCTGTCGTCGATACATCTGCTTGGCGTGAAGCAGAACGTGCTTGGTCGCCACCTGGACGATCTCGGGCTCGGGGCGACACCCGTGAGCGAGGCATTGAACACCAAGACCATGCTCGACGGCGAACTCACCAGAGGTGACTCGTACACCAGGTTGAGGGTTCTGCCGCTTACAGAGAGGGAGAGCATTACCGGCGCGCTGGTGCTGGCGCGCGACGTCAGCGAGCTTCGCCAGAAGGAGCGGATGATCTCGGTCAAGGACGCGACCATTCGCGAGATCCATCATCGAGTGAAGAACAATCTGCAGACGATCGCGAGTCTCCTTCGGCTGCAAGGCCGCCGAGTGTCGTCTGAGGAAGCAAAACTGGCGCTGCAGGAAAGCGTCATGCGAGTGGGCTCGATCGCGCTCGTTCACGAGACGCTGTCCGAGCAGCCCCAGGACGTCGCCGAGTTCGGCGAGGTCGCGAACCGCATCTGCCGGATGGTCGCAGACGGCCTTTTGTCACCCGATGCTCAGATCGAGGTAAAGATGTCGGGCCGCACGGGTGCCATCGGCGCGGACCTGGCCACTCCTCTCGCGGTGACCGTAACGGAGTTGATTCAGAACTCGATCGAACACGCTTTCCCCGAGTCGCGCACCGGCGCCATCGGAGTCGATCTCGCAAGAGAGGACTCCGAGCTCGTCGTGGTCGTGTGGGACGACGGCGTCGGCATGACCGAGGATCCGGCCAAGAGCACGAGGTTGGGGCTTCAGATCGTGCGCTCGCTGATCGGGGAGCTGGGCGGCGCCTTCACCCAGTCGTCGAACGGGGGCACGCGCAGCGAGATTCGCATTCCGCTCGAGAGTTGAGCGAACGTGAACGCAGACGATGCTCGCTACCTTTTCCTTTAGAGCACGATCCACGTGCACTCAGACACCGGTCGCCGTTATGGCCGTTGGTCCTTCTTGGGCTCGTCGCTCTGAGTGGGAAGAGGTGAAGGCGAGGGGACGGGCGACGGTGTTGCGCTCGGCGTTGGTAACGGGGACAGGCTGGGAGCCGGCGCCGGTGTAGGGCTCGGTGTCGGAGGGGGAGGCGGTGGTTGCGGGCAGGTCTCTGCCGGCACCTCCTGGCGCAGCATCTCTCTCGTCTTTCCCTCACACCACGGTGCAGCCAGCAACCCACTTACCGGGTCGATGCGCACCTCGACCAGCTCGCTGCGGGGTAGCCGGAAGTCGCTGACCGGTGTGCCCGCCAACGCCGAGGCCATGAAGGTGCGCCAGATCTGCGCGGGGAAGGAGCCACCGACGACCCGGATGCCGTGCACGCTGGTCATGGGCACGCGCCCCTGCGGATAGCCGACCCACACCGCGGTGACGAGATCCGGCGTGTAGCCGACGAACCATGCATCGGCGTAGTCGTTGGTCGTGCCGGTCTTGCCGGCGGCAGGCCGATCGATGCGCGCTGCCGTGCCTGTGCCGCGCTGGATGACTTGCTCGAGGGTCTTCGTGATGAGGTAGGCGTTGCCGGGAGCGACCACACCGGGCGTCACCTTTTGCTCGGGGCGGATCACCTCACCGTCGTCAAGCTCGACGGACCGGATGGTCGTTGGTTCGATCGCCGTGCCACCGTTCGCAAGGCTGGCATAGGACGAGGCCATGTCGAGCACGCTCACCTCGGTAGAGCCGAGGGCGATGGAGGGGACCGCCGGGAGGTCGGCCGTAACGCCCATGAGATTGGCCTGGTTCACGATCGCGCCGGCCCCCAGATCCAGCGAGAGCCTGGCGAAGACGCCGTTGACGGAGTCGACGAGCGCTTCGTCGATCGGGAGGGGGGCGCTGGCGTCGCCCTCGGTGTTGCCCACGGTCCAGGTGGATCCGTCGGGAATCGTCACGCTGAGTGGTCCGGAGTCGTAGGTCTCATCCAAGCCGATACCCGTCTCGAGCGCCGCAGCGACGACGATCGGTTTCATGACCGACCCGGGTTGCCGGCCTGAGCCTCCGCCGGAGGCACCGAGAGCGAGGTTGACCTGTGAAGTGCTGAAATCGGCTCCGCCGACCATCGCGAGGATCTCGCCGGTGTCGGGGTCGAGCGCGATGACCGCGGCCGACGGATCGCCGGGCTGGTTGAGCACGGACTTCACCGCGTTCTCCGCGTCGCGCTGCATGTCGAGGTCGAGCGTGGTGGTAACCGAGAGACCCCCCTTGTACAACGCCTTGGCTCTTGAATCCTCACTCCGCCCGAGACGCTTGTAGTCGAGAAGCTCACGCTTGACCGCCTCGACGAAGTAGGGCTGGCGGAGAGTAATCGGAGGGGCGGTTGCGGTGACGCCCAAGGGTGTCCGTTTCACCTTGCGGGCGCCGCGGGGCTCGATGTGGCCGAGCTCCGCCATGCGCGCGATCACGTAGTTGCGCCGCTCCTTCGCTCCCTTGGGGTTCGAGCGCGGATCGTAGGAGGTGGGGGACTTAACAACTGCAGCGAGAAGCGCCGATTCCGCCACGTCGAGCTGGTCGACGCCGTGACCGAAGAAGGTCTCTGCCGCAGCTCGCAGACCATAGGCGCCTTCTCCGAAGTACACGGTGTTGAGGTAGCGCTCGAGGATCTCTTCTTTCGAGTAGCGGCGTTCGACCTCGATGGCCAGCCGGAGCTCACGCGCCTTGCGCTCGAACGTCTTCGGCGCCTCCTTGAAGAACGTGTTCTTCACGTACTGCTGCGTGATGGTGCTACCGCCCTGGACCACGGACCCCTCGTCGAGGTTGGCGAGAGCGGCGCGCCCTATGGCCTTGAGGTCGAAGCCGCCGTGGCTGAAGAACCGAGAGTCCTCGGCCGAGATGATCGCGTCGACCATCGGGTCGGGGATCTTCTTATACGCAACGTAGGAGCGGTTCTGCTTGTAGAGGCGGGCGAGAGTGGAGCCGTCCGACGCATGGATGGTGGAGCGCAGCGCGAGTGGACGCTCGTTGCGAAGGTCCATGGGCTCGAGCGAACAGGCCCCGAGCGCGATGGTAGCGACGAGCGCAAGCAGTACCGAGACGAAACGCGCCATGAGCGCCTAGACCCCGCACTGCTCGAGGTTGGAATGACACATAGCCTTCAGAAGTCCGATGGTTCGCAGAGGCAACGAGATCCTCCCAGGGTTCTCCGCTGCCTATGAATCGGCTCGAAAGGCCCCCAACTGAACCCGACCGGCCGGAGGGAGACTCGAGCGGGAACCCCGCCCACGGGTGGATGCGCGAGCCTGGGGCATGACTCGTAGCGTTCTGGGGGCGACGTTCTGGCGGTTTTGGGTCGGCTCGGCCGTCTCGCAGGTGGGCGACGGGATCCGGGTAACGGCCCTTCCCCTGCTGGCCGCCTCGCTGACCAGGGATCCCCTGGCTGTGGCAGTGGTGGGAGGTGCGGTGTGGCTTCCCTGGCTCCTCTTCGGCCCCCTCGGCGGAGCAATCGTCGACCGGGTCGACCGCAGAGCGCTTATGACGAAGGTCCAGGTCGCCCGCACGCTGTTGCTGGCCACGCTCGCGATTGCGGTGCTCGTTGAGCTCGAGTCCATCGCCCTGCTGGTCGTCGTCGCCCTTCTAGTCGGTGCGGGTGAGGTCTTGGTCGACAGCGCGCTGTACTCGCTCGTTCCCCGGATCGTGAGCGAGGGCAAGCTCGAGGCGGCGAACGGCCGGCTGGGCGCGGCGCAACTGGTCGGCAACGAGCTTGCGGGCCCGCCCATCGGCGGTGGGTTGTTCGGCCTGTCGATGTGGCTTCCCTTCGTGGTCGATGCGGCGTCGTTTGCAACGAGCGGGGCGCTGCTGCAGGGCATCCCGGGGGACTTCACCCCGAAGTCGGAGGGGTCGGTCACGACGTCGGTGTGGCAGGACGCAAAGGAAGGTCTCCGCTGGCTTGCAGGTCACGATGTTCTCAGGGCGACCGCCGCCGGGCTCGGCGTTATCAACATCGCCTCGGGATCGTGGGCGATCTTGGTGCTGTTCTCACTCGAGATCCTGGACCTGACGGGTGTCGGCTTCGGTCTCTTGGTGAGCGCGACCGCGGTCGGCGGCGTCACAGGAAGCTTCCTCGGAGAGCGCGTTGCTCGCGCGATAGGCCGAGGCCGAGGAATGCTGTGGCCGCTGGCCGTGGGTGGACTGGCGACCGCGGGGATCGGGCTCACCTCGGACGCGCTGGTTGCGGGAGCTTTGATGCTCGTCGAGGGCCTCGCGCTCGGGATCTTCAACGTCATCGGTCGCTCCCTGCGCCAGGTTCTCACCCCCGACCGATTGATGGGGCGAGTGACCAGCGGTTTTCGGATGTTGAGCTACGGCATGGGCGCGGTGGGAGCGGTCGTGGGGGGTTTGCTTGCGGATGCCTTCGGCCTGAGGGTCCCGTTCGTGGCGGGAGGGCTCGCGGTTGTGATCGTGACCGTCTCGATGGGTCTGTGGATCAACGAGCGAACGATCGCTGAAGCGCAGGCTCGAGTGGAAGCTGTCTGACGGCGACCTCAGGTAACGAGGGCGAGCCTCAGACCTCGAGCGCCTCTCGCAGTCGCATCAGGGTTCGGTTGAGCAGCCTCGAGACGTGCATCTGCGAGATGCCGAGCCGGTCGGCGATCTCACTCTGGGTCATGCCACTGAAGAATCGCAGATAGAGGATGCGGCGCTCTCGCTCGGGGAGTTTGGCCATCTCGGGAGCCAGCGCGGCGCGGTACTCGAGGTTTATGAGCTGGTCGTCCTCGCTGCCGAGCTGGTCTGCGAAGGTCGTCGAACCGGAGTCGTCCGAATCTATCGGCGCATCGAGCGATGTGAAGTTGTAGGCCTGCGCGATCTCGAGACCCTCGAGCACGTTCTCTTCGGTGGTGCCGGCCGCCTTTGCGATCTCAGCCACGGTGGGGGACCTGCCCAGCTCCTGACCGAGGTTACCGACCACCTTGGTGAGCTCGAGATGCAACTCCTGGAGCCGCCGAGGTACCCGCACGGCCCAGCCCTTGTCACGGAAGTGGCGTTTGAGCTCGCCCACGATGGTCGGTGTCGCATAAGTCGAAAACTCGACCTCTCGTTCGAGGTCGAAGCGTTCGATCGCCTTCAGCAGTCCGATGGTTCCGACCTGGACCAGGTCCTCGAGGGGCTCTCCTCGGTTCCTGAACCGGCGAGCGAGGAACTCGACCAGGCCTATGTACTGCTCGACCAACCGTTCCCGAAAATGGAGCCGGTCCCCGTCGGCCGACTCCTGATAATCGCGAAAAAGACGGCGGACCTCGCTTCGGTCCAGCATGGCGCGGTGGCTCACGCCTTCGCCTGGGCGGTCTTCTCAGTCATGCGTTCTTGCTCTTGACGAGGGTGAAGACAGGCGAGCCGTCGGTTGCGTCGAGCTCCGCCGAATCGACCACCGTCTCGAGGATCATGCGCGAGAACTCGGTCAGGTCCGCTCGGACCTCGTAGCGCTCGGTGAAGTGACCGGCCCCCCTGATAGCGATGCGATCGCCGTCGAGCGTGAAATCGACATGCAGCGTTCCGTTGCGACCGTGCGCCCCGGTGACGTAGGCGGAGAGCTCGTCTACTGCGATCTTGAGATCTTCGATGTCCTCGAGGGTGAACGAGATGCGCGCCGCGAGTCCCGCGGCCACGAGCCGCACCACCTGTAGGTACTCGGGGGATGCCGGGATCTTGATCGAGACTGTCTCCAAGGTCTTGCTCTCCGATGCTGTCGTCACGAGGCGGACGCCCGCCGTTTGGTGGTTTTCTTCTTCGACCCCGAGGACGAGGCATCCTTGTTCTTCTTTGCCTCGGCTACCGAGGCCTTCAGCGCCTCCATGAGGTCCACGACCTTGGTCGGCTCCTCGTCCGGTTCGGCGGCGACAGTAACCTCTCGGCCCTCGACCTTCTGTTTCGCCAACTCCTCGAGCTTGAGGCGATACTCGTCCTGGAACTCCCGGGGATCGAACTCGCCGGAGAGTTGCTGAATGAGCTGACGGGCCATCTTCACTTCGTTGTCGCGCACGTCGATCTTCTTATCGAGTTCCTCGAACTCGCCCTCGCGGATCTCATCCGGCCAGTGCATCGTTTCGAGCACGAAGACGTCGTCCTTTAGCCGGATCGTGGCGAGGTGCTCTTTCTCGCGCAGCGCGACTTTGGCGATACCCACCTGCCCCTCGGCCTCGAGTGCATCGGCCAGTAGCTTGTAGGCCTTGATCCCAGTCGCATCCGGCGCGACGTAGTAGGTCTTGTTGAAGTAGATGGGATCGATGTCGGTCAGAGGGACGAACGAGACCACGTCGATTGCCTTGATGGAGTCGACGTCGAGGGCGGCAAGCTCGTCTTGGTTGAAGGTCACGTAGTGACCGGAGGTGTACTCGTAGCCCTTGACGATGTCGTCGTAGACAACCTCCTGTTCGCAGGCGCTGCAGACCCGCTTGAACTTGATCCGGCCCCCTCCTTCGGGGCACGCCTCCTCGTCGTGGAGCATGTTGAACTTCAGGCCCTTTTCCTGAACTGCGGAGAACAGCTTCACGGGGATGCTGATTAGCCCGAAGGTGATGGAGCCCTTCCAGATTGGTCGCATGGTTTGAGTCTACGGGTTCTGAGCCCGTCCCACCCTCAGTTGCCTCCGAACACGCAGGGTTGCCGAAATCGACGTACAGTGGAGAGAAGGTCACTCTGCGTGTCGAGAATCCACCTTAGCGAGGCTGCGTGGAGCGACAATCAACTCAAGCCAATCGACAACACCCAAGGAGAACGAGGGAGGGGCCGTCCGTGGAAGCTCGGGAGTACGCAAAGGCACTGGGCGAGAATCTGCGCAAGATCCGTCAGCAGAAGGGGATGTCGCTCCAGGATGTCCAGGCCGCCTCGAAGGGGGAGTGGAAGGCCGCCGTCATCGGCGCCTATGAGCGAGGCGATCGCAACGTCACGGTCGGTCGCCTGCACGAGCTGGCGGATTTCTACGACGTTCCCATCTCCGAGCTCCTACCGGAGGCGGGCGACGCCATTCCCGTCCACACTGAGTCGAGGCGACGGGTGGTGCTCGACCTGGACGGTCTCGAACGGCTCCCAGCGGCCGACAGGGACCCGATTTCCCGCTTCATGTCGGCCATCCAGCTTCAGCGAGGCGACTTCAACGGCCGGGTCTTGACCATTCGTGAGAACGACCTCATGTCTCTGGCGTTGCTGTACCAGACATCCGCCGACGAGCTGGCTCGAAAACTCACCTCCTGGGGACTCCTGTCCCGCAGCGCGTAGCCTCGCCGGCGGACCGCTAGAGGGCCAGCGCCGCCACGGCTATCACCGCCAGCAGGATCCAGTAGGCGGCCGTAAACGAGAGGTCGAGAGGTCCCGGGCGACCAGGAATGAGCACGGCGAGGACCCAAAGCGGCATGACCACGATCCCGAAGAACACGCCGTAGACGAGCGCCGGCCAGCGCGTCCATCCGGCCCCCAGCCCGAGCGCAGACGCCAGCCCCACCAGCAGGACGCCCAGAACGGCCTGCCCGGCTACGTCCGCGCGCGCTCCGCCCCGCTTCATGCGGAAGAGCCGGTAGCCGAAGCCGAGGGCCGCGTTGACGACCAGGGCGGCGACCAAGACCACCTGCCAGCTCTCGTCCATGTGAAGTCCACGATAGCCTCCCTCTCTCATGGCCAAGAAAAAGAACAAGAAGCGAAAGCAGCAACGACCGCCGGGCGTTGATCCGAACGAGAAGCGCCGGGAGCGCCTCGATGAGAAACGTAGGCAACGAGAGGCGGCGGCGAAGGCTCAGCGTCGGGCCGCTTTTCGAGAGCGACTCGTGCGGGGGATGGTGATCGCCGCCCTGATGGTCGCCGCCATCTACTTCTTCTTCTTGCGGAACCAGACGCCATCTGAGATCGGCGGCTTCGAGGTCCAGACCTTCACGGAATCCGGCGGCCACGAAATTGGTCCCATCGACTACCCGATGACTCCACCCGTGACGGGCCAACACTCACAGAGCGTGGCGCCGTGCGGCGTGTATTCCACGCAGATCGAGGATGAGCTTTTCGTCCACTCGCTGGAGCACGGCGCGATCGGGATCCTCTACGACCCACAGCAGGTCGAGGTGGACGACATCGGGGCTATCGAGAGCCTCGTCGGCGAGTTCGATCAACGAACCATCGCAGCGCCCTATTCAGGAACGGAAACGCCGATCACGCTGACCTCGTGGGGCGAACTGGTGCGACTCGACGATTTCGACGAAGGCGTCGCGCGCGACTACGTCGACGCCTTTATCAACAAGGGTCCCGAGAGAATCGACTGTCCCAACGACTCCGACGATCCCTTCGATCCTCGGAGCCTCGAGCCGATCCCCGGTGCGGAGGACGGCGCCGAGGACGCCGACGATGACGCCGACGGGCAAGACGACGGTGGAAATGACGGGGACGGGGGAAAGAAGAAGAGCAAGCCGAGGGACTCGGACGACGACACCTAAGTGGTCCGCCAGAAGACTTCAATGTCGCCTGTCGGGCCACCAGAAAAGGGTAAATGGACTTCTTCGAGACGCGGCTCGAAATCATCGAGGCGGTGGCCTGGCTGGTTACCGTCACTGCCGGAGTCGCCGCGGGCGTCTTGTTTGCACGCCGTTCTCACGATCGACTGACCGGAACCCTCGCGGCCGCCTCCGCCATAGTCTCCGAAGGTCTCTCCCATGCGGAGCAAGGGGACGCATTCGCGTCGATGTCGGCAGGCCTCGCGCGGCTGTTCGACGCCGACTCGGTGGCTCTGGCTCTGCCTACCGCCGACGGTCGGCTCGCGTGCGTCGGGTCCTTCGGTTACTCGAAGCCGGAGGAGATGTTTCTGCGCCCGGGTGAGGGCATCTCGGGACGGGCTTTTGTCACCGGCGAGCCGATCGTTGCCCCCGACGTCTCGAAGGCGGAGCACTACAAACCCGCCGGCCCGGGAATCAAGAGCGCCCTGGCGGTCCCGATGCGCTATCAGGGTCGCGTCATCGGGGCCTTCAATGTCGAATCGCGCACGAGGCGCTACGACGAGAGCGATCTCGACGTCCTCGTGCCGATCGTCGATCAGATCGCGGCGGTGGTCGAGGGCACGCGTCTTAGAAGAGAGGCTCAAGAGCGAGCCGCGGCCGAACTCAAAGCCCGCCAGGAGCTTCAAGCCGTTTCGGCCGTGGTCCTTGCGGGCGTGGCGTCGGTGCACGATCTCAAAGCGTCGCTCCACTCGATGATCACCGAGATCGCGGACCGGCTCGGGTGGGAGTCGATGGCACTCATCTTGTACGGGGACGACGGATTGCTTTACACGCGCGCCTACTTCGGTTATCCGGAGTACTCGACGCGCATCGCATTCAAGCCGGGTGAGGGTGTCGTGGGAGCCGTGGCGCAATCGGGAAAGGGCAGGCTCGTTCCGGATGTCTCTCTCGATCCCGACTACCTCGACATCGTGGGCGCCACCCGCAGCGAGATGTGCGTGCCGCTGCGAGCCGGCGAGCGAGTGCTCGGAGTGCTGAACGCCGAGAGTCCGCGTCCCGACGTCTTTAGCCGCGAGGACTTCGAGCTGCTCGCAACGCTGGCGGACCAAATGTCGATCGTGATCGAGAGAGCGCGTCTCGCAGCGCTCGAGCGCACCGCTCTCGAGAGCATGCGGGAACTCGACAAGTTGAGGGACGACTTCGTTGCGACCGTGTCACACGAGCTCCGCACCCCGTTGACGTCGATCAACGGTTACGCGCAGACCATGCTCGTTCGAGCCGACGACTTGACGGAGGCGGACCGAAGGAGCTTCCTCGAGGCCACGGTGCGCCAGTGCAACCGGCTCTCGACCATCGTCGAGAGCCTTCTTTTGGTGTCTCAACTGGAGTCGGGTGAGATTCGTCGAAGGCGCGAGTTTGCACTGTTGGAGGACCTGGTCGCCAACGCCGCCGAGGCTTCCGGAGCCGAGGATCGCCTCGTCTGCGACGTCGACAGCGGCGTCGGGCTGGTGACGGACCCCTTCCGTCTTCACCACATCTTGCGCAACCTCTTCGAGAACGCGTCAAAGTACTCACCCGCGGGCTCGCCGGTGCTGGTGCGGGTCCGCCCTCGGACCGACGGCGCCTGCATCGAAGTGCACGACGGTGGCTCGGGAATACCAAAGGGGGCCGAGGAGATCGTGTTCGATCGCTTTCGCCGGCTCGGAGAGCCCGGCACCTCCGGCGTGCCGGGCACCGGCCTGGGTCTCTACATCGTCAAACATTTCGCGCGCGACCTCGGTGGCGATGTGACGATCGCACGATCGACCGAGCCCGGTTACGGGGGTGCCCTGTTCGCACTGCACCTGCGGAACCTGGACCTCGAGCCCGCTTAGCTCTGATCTGGGTTTAGTGCGTCGTTACACCGGGCTCGGCCCAGTCGTTGCTGCGTTTGAGGCGCACAGCAGCCGTTTGGCATCACTCACCGCCGTGGCCCGGTTTTCGGGCTTCAGGTGACCGGGGCTCCGGGCAACACAATCGTCGCCCCTTCGCCAGCCATGTCGTTCTCGGCCCTAATGCCCCTCGCAAGTGCGAGGCAATAGAGGGTAGAGTGCCTTGCATGCAGGAGTTTCGGATGGGCCAGGCCGCGGCGCTGCTCGGCGTCAGCGTCGATACCGTCAGGCGCTGGGCCGACTCCGGCCGTCTCGCCTCCAGGCGGACTGAGGGCGGTCACCGGGTCGTAGAGGGAGTCGATCTGGCGAGCTTGGCGACCGAGTTCAACTCGGCGGCCCCGGCCGAGGACGCGGTCGCGCAATCGGCTCGCAACCGCTTCGGCGGCATCGTCACACGCGTCCTTCGCAACGAGGTCACCGCGCAGGTGGACATTCAGTCGGGGCGCCACAGGCTCGTTTCTCTCATGACGCGCGAGGCGGCGGACGAGTTGGGTCTCGAGCCGGGCGTGCTCGCGGTCGCGGTCGTCAAGGCGACGACCGTGATGGTCGAGATCCCCCCAGACGAGTAGGGGAGTGGCACAGTGCGAGCCTGTTACGTTGCGCTGGCCTCCTTGTTGCTTGTCCTGGCGGCGTGCGGCGGTGACGACTCCGGGTCCTCCGGCGATGCCGAACGCCGACTCGTCGTCTTTGCGGCGGCTTCGCTCACCGATGCTTTCGAAGAGATCGCCGACGAGTTCGAAACGAGAGAGGGCGCCGTGGCCGTGGAGTTCAACTTCCTGGCATCCTCGGACCTCGCCGCCCAGATCATCGAGGGTGCCCCGGCCGACGTCTTCGCGTCCGCAGACGAGGTCAACGCGGACAAGGTCGTGGCCGAGGGACTCGCCTCGGATGCGGCCATCTTTGCTTTGAACCTGCTCTCGATCGCGGTTCCGGCCGGCAACCCGCAGGGGATCACAGAGCTCGATGACCTCGCCAACCCGGATCTCGTGGTCGCGCTCTGCAACGAGGAGTGTCCCGCCGGGCGCTACGCGCGCGAGCTCTTTGAAGGTGCGGGCCTGATTATCGAGCCTGGGCCCGTCGAGGCCGATGTGCGTGCCGTGCTAACGCGCGTCGCGCTCGGGGAAGCGGACGCAGGAATCGTCTACGTGACCGACATCGAGGCCGAGCCCGATGTCGAGGGCGTCGACGTACCGGAGTCCGACAACGTCACCGCGGCGTATGCCATAACGACTCTCGATGATGCCCCGGAGAGCGCGACAGACTTCGTGACCTACGTCCGCTCCGAGGAGGGCCGCCGGATCCTGTCCGGCCACGGGTTCGAGCTTCCATGAGGGCCGCCCCAAGGACTGATCGGAGACCCCCGTCTTCGGTCTTGGCCCTCGCCGTCGTTTGCGCTTTGTTCCTATTCCTTCCTCTTGTGGGACTGCTGCTCAGAGCGCCATGGGCGAACCTGCTCTCCGAGCTCACACGTCCGGCGATTCAAGACACGTTGTGGCTTTCACTCCGGACCTCGTTGGCGGCGACCGCCCTGGCGGTGCTGTTCGGACTACCGCTGGCGCTGGCTCTCGCGCGCGTCGAGTTCCCGGGTCGCTCGTTCGTGCGCGCGCTCGCGCTGCTGCCCCTCGTGCTCCCGCCGGTGGTCGGCGGCGTTGCTCTCATCTTGGTTCTTGGTCGCTTGGGCATCGTCGGGTC
The DNA here is from genome assembly GCA_030860505.1 of Actinomycetota bacterium. Classification (GTDB taxonomy): domain Bacteria; phylum Actinomycetota; class CADDZG01; order CADDZG01; family WHSQ01; genus WHSV01. Next base: position 31,614 of record JALZIB010000114.1, on the reverse strand, counting down.
GGCGCTCGAGTCTCTCTTCGGAGTGCGCCTCTTCGGAACTACTGCAGGGGTGGTGATCGCCGAGACCTTCGTGGCTCTGCCCTTTCTCGTCCTGACGCTCGAGGCGGCCCTGCGGGCGATGGACACCCGCTACGAGGAGGCGGCCATGACCCTCGGTGCGCGCCCGTGGACGGTGCTTCGGCGCGTGACTCTTCCGGCGATCCTGCCGGCCCTCGGCGCGGGAACCGTGCTTGCCTGGGCACGGGCGCTCGGGGAGTTCGGCGCCACGATCACCTTTGCGGGGAACCTGCCGGGGGAGACCCAGACGATTCCGCTCGCGGTGTTCGTCGAGCTGCAGCGGGGTCTCGACGGCGCGATCGCGTTGAGTCTGGTGCTCGTGGCTGTGTCTCTCGCCGTCATCGTCGCGATGCGCGACCACCTTGTGTCCTCTCAGTCATGATCGAAGCAGAGGTTGCGCTCAAGCTTGGGACGCTCGACCTCGAGGCCTCTATGCGGGCAGGCTCTAACGAGACCGTCGTTCTCGTAGGTCCCAACGGCGCAGGTAAGACCACGATGCTGCGCTTACTCGCAGGACTGCTGCCCCTCGAGCGCGGCCGGGTGGTCGTCGACCACGAGGTCCTGGAGGACACCTCAGCGGGCATTCGCGTCAAGACCGAGTCTCGCCGCATCGGCTTCGTCTTCCAGGACTATCTGTTATTCAAGCACCTCAGCGCACTGGATAACGTCGCCTTCGGACTGCGAGCTCAGGGCCGAGGGCGCGCCGAGGCGAGGGGTCGGGCGCAGGAGTGGCTCGAGCGAGTGGGCCTCGGCGACGAGGCGACCACTCGCCCCTCGGCCTTATCGGGCGGCCAAGCTCAGCGTGTCGCCCTCACCAGAGCGCTTGCCACCGATCCCAGAGTGCTGTTGCTCGACGAACCACTGGCGGCGCTCGACGCAACCGCACGCGCGTCCGTGAGACGGGACCTGATCGCGCACCTCCGGTCTTTCGAGGGGATGCGCGTCGTGGTGACGCACGATCCGGTCGAGGCTGTGGCCCTCGGCGATCGTCTGGTCGTGTTGGAGGACGGTCGAGTGATCCAGGAGGGCACGGCCGAGGAGCTCAGAGAGCGACCCAGGAGCGCCTACGTGGCCGAACTATTTGGTAGCAACATGTGGCGGGGCGTGGCCGACGCCGGCGTGGTCACGCTCGAATCGGGCGCCGAGCTCGTGGTGCCGGGAGTTCCTACTGGAACGGTGCTCGTGAGCGTCCATCCGCGTGCAGTCGCCCTCTACGCGCAGCGCCCCGAGGGCAGTCCCCGCAACGTGTGGCCCGGGATCGTGACGGCGATCGAGCCGAGTGGCGAGGTGTTGCGGGTCCGGATCGAGGGACGGATTCCCGTCATCGCGTTGGTCACAAGAGCGGCGCGAGACGAGCTCGAACTCGGCGAGGGCGGCGCGGTGTGGGCGGCAGTTAAAGCCACGGAGATCTCCGTCTACCCCGCTTGAGCTAGGCGATCTTTTCGAGGGCGGGGGAGGTCTTTCGGTCATCGATCAAGTCGATGACCGCTTGCTCGATGGCGCCTTGCGTGGATGGTTCTCCGAACTCGATGCCCTCGCCGATCTCTGCGAGCGCTCCGGCGATGGTCCAGCCCGAGTGATAGCGGTCGAATACGCGCGGGTCGATATATGACGCTCGGCACACGGCCGGCGTGTTTCCGAGATACTCGGCCACTTCTTTGACCGCGCGCGTGATGGCCCGCTTGCGCGCGGTCCTTGACGACGCGGCCTGAACGCTCACGGAAAGCGCGACCGAGGCGAGCACGGTTGCGCTCCAGGTCCTGAAGTCCTTGGCCGTGAACTCATCACCGCAGATCTCGCGCACGTATTCGTTGATGTCGGACGACTTCACGTCGCGCCACGAACGACCATCTTTGTAGGCAAGCAGGTCGGGTCCTTCGCTGCGGCGCTTTTTCAGGGCTCTGATGACCTCGAGCGAGATCGGATCCATAGTCGACCAGATGCGACGCTTACCACTCTTGGCCACGTAGTCGAAGATGACCTCGTTGTCCTTGATGGTCACATGCTTCTTCAGCATGGTGGCGAGGCCGTAGCTCTGGTTCTGCTCTGCGTAGCCCTCGGTCCCGATGCGAAAGAGACCCCTGTCGAGTAGACGTACCGACAGACCGAGGACCTTCTCGCGCGGGTAACCCTCGAGCTGAAGATGATCCAGTGTGGTCGCTCGGACGGCCGGCAGAACCTCCGCAAACTCCATCATGTGATCGAACTTTTCCTGCTCCCGCCGGGCTCTCCACTGCTCGTGGTAGATGTACTGCTTGCGCCCGGCGTCGTCGGTTCCGACCGCCTGCAAATGGCCCTGAACATCCGAGCAGATCCAGACGTCTTTCCACGCAGGAGGAATCCCGAGAGCTTTGAGGCGCACGATCGTCTCGCCGTCGTCGACTCGTTGCCCCCGCGCGTCGAAGTACGCGAATCCTCGGCCCTGTCGTTTACGAGTGAACCCGGGGCCGGAGCAATCAACCCTCCGGAGTCGTGGCATGGGATGAGTGTTTTCCCGTTACGCTCCAGGCCAATCCAAAAAAAGCGAGGCGAACCGAGCCCCCACTCGTAGCAAGCCGTCCCCACAGACCAGGAGGCAAAGGTGCCGACACCCGATCGCAGCGGCGAGGCTCCCGACAGGAACCTCGCCATGGAGCTCGTGCGCGTGACTGAGGCCGCCGCCCTCGCCGGGGCTCGCTGGATGGGCCGAGGGGACAAGGAGGCGGCCGACCAGGCCGCCGTCGACGCCATGAGACTCCTCATGGACACGGTCCCCATGGACGGGGTCGTCGTGATCGGCGAGGGGGAGAAAGACGAGGCTCCGATGCTTTACCGGGGCGAGGAGTTGGGCAACGGCGAGACTCCCCAGGTCGACATCGCCGTCGATCCCATCGACGGAACCACCCTGACGGCCAAGGGCATGGAGGGAGCGCTGGCCGTGGTCGCGATCGCCGAGCGCGGCACTCTGTTCGATCCCGGTCCCTGCGTCTACATGGAGAAAATCGCCACGGGCGAAGAGGCGCACGACGTCGTGGACATCGACGCCCCGATCGCAGAGAATCTCAAGCGAATCGCAAAGGCCAAGTCCACGGACGTTTCGGACTTGACCACGGTGATCTTGGATCGGCCCCGGCACGACGAGTTGGTCAAAGAGGTCCGTGAGGCGGGAGCGCGCGTCAAGTTCATCAGCGATGGCGACGTTGCAGGCGCCATCGCCGCCGCGAGGGAGGGGACCGGCGTGGATCTCTTGATCGGGATCGGAGGCACGCCCGAGGGCGTCATCTCCGCGGCCGCGATCAAGTGCCTCGGGGGAGTCATTCAAGGGAAGTTGTGGCCTCGAGACGACGACGAGCGGCAGCGGGCTGTGGACGCCGGCTACGACATCAACGATGTCTTGACGACGGATGATCTCTGCGCGGGCGACGATGTCTTCTTCGCCGCGACCGGGATTACCGATGGAGATCTGCTCAAGGGCGTCCGCTACCGCCGCGCCAGCGCCACGACCCAGTCGATCGTGATGCGGTCACGCTCGGGAACGGTGCGGGTCATTGACGCGTTGCACCGGCGTGAGAAGCTGAAGTCCTACTCCTCGATCCTCTACTAGACGAGCGACCGTCAGCGTTGATCGTCGGCCCATGCGCTCAGCAGGCCCCGGTAGTGGTCAACGAATTGTTCGTGCTCGTGTGAGGGAAACGAGCTCACGACCGTTTGGACCAGCAGGTCGTCGAACTCTCGGCTGCGCACGTAGTCGACCATCGCGTCGTCGATGTGACCGAGATGTGTGGCGCAGAAGTCCTGGTAGGCGTCCACGGTGAAGTAGCGCTCGCTGAGCTTTCGGTACTCAGCGATCTTGTCCCGGTAGTCGAGATCCTTGCGATCACCCACCGAAAAGAAGGATCTGACGTTCTGATCCACGGGCATGGCCCGCTTGGTTGCAGCGCAGAAGATCGCCCACTTCGCCAGCGCTTTGATCGCCCAGGGAAAGTAGTAGTGGAGGCTGATCAGGCTCATGTCCGGGCACGCGTTGGCGTAGTCGATGGGGTACGCCTCGCCGTCCTTGCAGATGATCTCGCACGAGTTGAACTCCCAGCGAAAGAACGCGTTGACGAGGCGGCTGATGGTGACGACCTCTTCGCCGAGCTCCGGGGACAGAAAGTCGTGTCGCACGTCGTACCGGTTATGCAGGGGCTCGCCGGGGTCGTAGCTCATCACCATCGTCTCCGCCCCGATGGACAAGCTGCGAGCGAAGACGTCGAAGTCCTCGACCGAGGCCTGTAGATGCATGAGGCGTTCACCGGATTCGTCGTAGCGCCGGTGCAGGTCACGATCGTCTCGAATCCGGGTGACCCCCACCCAAGCACCGCCGTCGAACGGTTTCATGTAGAGGGGATAGCCGATGGCCTGAGCCACATCCTCCAAATCGAATGGCTGGTTGTACTTGCTCGCCGTGTAAGGAAAGCGAGGGTTCTCCGGGGGCTGCTTCGTAGGGATCATCCACGTTTCTGGGATCTTGAGCCCGAGGCGGATCATGGCGCAATAGGCGGCATGCTTCTCCATCGACTGGAAGGTGAAGGGGTTGTTCATCAGGTAGACGTCGTTCATCAGCGAGATCTTCTTCAGCCACTCGCGCGGGACGTAATACCAATGGGCGAGACGGTCGATGACGAGCGAGTAGCTGGGTTGAGCACGCAGGTTGAAGGGTTCGATGGTGATGCGCTCCGTTGCGAAGTCGTGGGTCGTGCCGTTCAGCGACACGCGCGGGTTGAGCTTGCGCATGAGGCCCTCGAACGCGCTCGGCCAGTCCTCCTCGGTGCCTAGCAGCAGACCGATTAGGTGGCTCTGTTGGGTCACGCGTTCCCCCTTGCTCGTTCCGGCCTGGTCAGCAGAAGCGGGACATGTGGTGGGCGATCTGGTGGCGCCACGACGGCCAATCGTGCGGCACGTCGTGGCCCCATAAGTCGAGCTCGTGCCTGATGCCCTTCTGTCTCAGCTTGTCTGCGAACGCAGTTGTGCTTGCGAGGGCACCCGTCGTGTCCTCCCATTGACCTTGGCCACAGATCAGGAGCAAGCTAACCCGTCCACGTAGCCATTGGAGATGGTTGCCCTCGAGGTTGACCACGTAGTCCATCGGATTGTTGAAGTAGAAGGCGTCTCCTTGCTCACCGTGACCGACCCCCGAGATCTCGTAGACGCCGCTTTGACAAATTGCGAGGGGAAAGACATCGGCTCGCTTCAGTGCGAAGTTTGCAGCGTGATAGGCGCCGAAGCTGCAGCCCGTCGTCATGATGTCGAGGCCCCCACCGCAATCCTGGTGAATCCAAGGGACGACCTGGTTGACGACCCAGTCCTCGTAGAGGCTGTGGAGGCGAGCGCGCTCCTCTAGTTCGATGTCGTTGCGGCTCCAGCTCGCGGAGTCAAAGCTATCGATGCTGTAGACCTTGAGGCGGCCCTCGTCTATGAGGTCTGCAAGCGAATCGATCATCTGCCGGTTCTCATAATCGAGCACGCTGCCCTGCTCGGATGGGAACGCCAGCAGGGGTCGGCCGTGGTGGCCGTAGGCGATGATGTTTCCGTCGGATCCGATGGAAGAGGCCCATAGGCGCGCGTGCTCTCTTCTCACGCTCAGCTCCACGCCTTCTGCAGAAGGCCGACGAGGTGGGGATCGAAGGTGTCTCGCCAGCCGATCCAGTTGTGTCCGTCGCGATTAACGATTAAGCGGGCGTCGTAACCTTGCTGCGTCAGCGCATCGTGGACGGCGCGATTGTTCGCGAGGTTCTCCTCGATCGATCCGCAGGTCATCGTGATCGGTATCGGGTGAGTCGATTCAGCGGCTACCATGATGCGCCCGACGAAGCGCGAGATACGCCGAAAACGAGGAAAGCCTGCCTCGTGTTTGTCGAAACGCTGGCGGAAGAAGCTGCCCGACTGCAGGTACACGGCGCCGAAGCTCGCCGGGTGGGTGCGGTGCGCGTGCAGCATCGCCAATGCTCCCAGACTGGCCCCCATGCCGACTCGGTAGCGTCGCCCCTGTGGTGTCGGGGCGTAACGGTTCAGCCACGGCAGAATATCGTGTGCCAGCGCGCGACCGTAGGTCGCCGACGCCGAGTAGGTCTCGTTGCGATCGACCGGCCCGATGAGCGCGGCCCTCATGGGAGGAAGAGTTCCCTCGAACGTCTTGCGACCGAGCAAGGTGACGAGCTGGGAGAACTCGGAGTACTCGGGACCGTCGTGAGCAACGAGCAAAGGGACCGAGTCACCCTTTTCGACGCCGTGGCTCGACCACAGCCCCACGTCAAGGGAAGCGCGCAGCGGCCGGCAGTCGATCGAACCGCCGACGAGCGTTCCCGGGTGGCCGCGGTCTCCCTCCATCCACGCAGGACTCCGGTATCCGGGCCACTCCACGACCGACTTATCTCCGAACGGCCCTGGGGCGCGTAGTCGATTGTTTGGGTCTGGGATCAGCTCGGCCGAGCCATCGGAGCGGATCAGCTCGACCATGTACTCCATGCGATCGATGTCAGCACGCGGGAACCGAAGTTGCCACGCATCATCGGACGGTCCTTGATTGAAGGCTGGGCCGTGGCGCGGTCGCCGGACCTCTTGAACGAGGTTTACCCCCACTAGATCGGAGGGGCCGGCCACGGCGAAGACGACTTCATCCGCCCGGACGACGGGCGAAGTAGTGGTAGCGCTCATCATGTCTGGCGACGAGGGTACCCGCCGGCGTCCTTTCGTCCCGACTAGCGGCGAGGTTCCCAGCGAAAGAATCTGATCGCGACGAGCAGACCTGCGACGGCCCACACGAGCATCACGAGCAGAGACGTTCCCAGAAGGCCCGAGGGGTTGTCCGGTGAGGGCAGAAAAGCCTCGGTGGTCGCCTCGAGCAGATGCCTCACGGGAAAGAGACCGGCCATCGTCTGCAACCATTGCGGTGCGTTGTCGATGGGGAAGAAGGTGCCCGAAAGAAAGAGCAGCGGCAAGACGAGGGCGTTGACGATGGCCGGCGCCGCCTCTGCGTTGGGAACGAGGGCGGTCACGGCAAGCCCCAGGGCGCAGAACGCGGCGGAACCGACTATCAGTGTGAGAGCGAACGCAGGCATCGCTTCCGTCGGGAGCTCCACACCGTACGCGAGCGCCCCGAAGGCGACGACGATCACGACGAGGAGCAGCATGACGAAGATCGCATGCAGGACGCGCGCCGTCAGGTAAACCCACGGAGGGCACGGAGTACCCCGTATCCGCTTGAGGATGCCCTCATCGCGTGAGAACGAGATGCTCATGGCGATGTTTGTGAAGCACGCGGTGATCACTGAGAACGACAGGATCTGCGGCACGAACAAGGTCGTGTTGTCGCCAAGGTCTCCAAGCACCGTTGTGAAGATCACCAGGAAGAGCAACGGAAAGGCGAAGGTGAAGAATGCTGCAGCCGGATTGCGCCAGAACGCCTTGTTTTCGTAGCGGGCTTGCCGTATGACCAGAGCCGCGTTGCTCATCGGCGTCTTCTCCTACGCGCACCGGGCGCGGGCGCGGGTTCGTTCTCGCCGTTCTCCTCGGAGCCACCTGCTGTGAGTTGAAGGTAGGCGTCCTCGAGCGAGGGGCGTGAGATGTCCAGCTCGAGGAGGTCGACGCGGTGGTGCAACGCCCATCCGGTGAGGTCGTGCAGTAGGCGTACCGGCTCGTCCGTCTCGACGAGGAGCTTCGGGCCCGCCACCATGAAGTGCTCCAGCAGCTCATGTCCGAGTGGGGGCGAGCCTGTGGGAAGCGAGAATGAGATGCGGGTGCCGGCGACGTCTCGGCCCCCGATCTCGCCCGGTGGCCCCTCGGCGACGATCTCGCCCCGCACGATCACCGCCACACGATCGGCAAGGAACTGTGCTTCGTCCATGTAGTGCGTCGTGAGCAGGATCGTCTTGCCGAGCGCCTGCAGGCTCTTGACCATCTCCCACGCGTTGCGGCGCGCCGATGGGTCGAATCCGGTGGTGGGCTCATCGAGGAACAGCAACTCGGGGTTGCCGGCGAGACCCACCGCAACGTCGAGGCGGCGCTGCTGGCCTCCCGAGAGTCGCCGCACTCGCTGGTCGCGTTTCTCTGATAGGCCTACGAGCTCGATGATCTCGTCGAGGGGAAGCGGATCAGGATAGTAGCCACGATGGAGCTCGATCACCTCTTCGACCTTGAGGAATCTCTCGACGCCCGGGTCCTGCAGCACGATGCCGATGCGTTCTTTGAGCGTGCGCTCGTTGCGGCGCGGGTCGTGGCCGAGAACGGAGACCTCACCGTCATCGGCCGTGCGGTAACCCTCGAGGATCTCCACCGTGGTCGTCTTGCCGGCCCCGTTGGGGCCGAGCAGGGCGAACACTTCGCCTTCGTCGACGTGCAGATCGATTCCCCGAACGGCATCGACGTCGTTGTAGGACTTGCGCAAGCCCTTCACGTCGATCGCCCTGGTGGTCACGGACGGGAGCATAAGCTACGGCCATGGCGAGCTTCCTGCAGACGCCCCCGGTGCTGCCGAATGCATGGACGAGTGACCGAGTGCTCAGAGAGGGCATCGCCTATCATCTGGGTGCGGACCTCTTCGACCTTGCGGAACCGTCCCTCGCGGAGTTGGGACGCGTGATGACGGAGCCGGATGTTCTGGCGCTCGGGGCACGGGCCGAACGGGAGGTGCCGAGACTCGTTGGTTACGCGCCGTGGGGCGAACGCGTCGACGACATCGAAGTGTCGGCGGCCTGAAGGAGCTCCGCCGTATCGGCATCGAGGCCGGAGTCGCGGTCATCCCCTACGAGGATCGGCCTTTCGGCGATAAGGCGCGCATCGTTTGGGCCGGAGTCCTGTCGTTATGGGTCCGTCCTCAGCTCTCTACTCGTGCCCGATCGCGATGACCGACGGCGCAGCGCGCACGATGCTTACACACGGAGGGAGCGGGAAGCCGAAGTCGTTGAACGGCTCACCTCACGTGATCCCGCGCGCGCCTGGACCAGCGGAATGATCGAGACCGCCGGCGGTTCCGATGTCGGCCGCACAGCAACGATCGCTCGCAGGGACGCCGACGGAATCTGGCGTCTCTCCGGAACCAAGTGGTTCACGTCGGCGACGACCTCAGAGGTTGCATTGACGCTCGCCCGACCGGAGGGCGCACCGGACGGTTCGCGCGGCCTCATGCTGTTTCGCATTCACCGGACTCTTGACGACGGCTCGAGAAACAGCATCGTGATTCGATGGCTCAAGGACAAGCTAGGAACGCGCGCTCTCCCGACCGCCGAGCTCGAGTTGCAGGATGCGTCGCTTACCCGGTCGGAGAACCGGACTTCGGAACAGGCGTCAAGAGAATGACGACCATGCTCAACATCACGCGCATTCACAACTCACTCGGTGCCTCGGGGGCCTTGGGGCGCGGGCTGAAGTGGGCGCGTTCCTACGCGCGTGTGCGCGAGGTCTTCGGGCTTCCGCTTCATACGATGCCGGCACATCGTGCAACCTTGGCCGACCTAGCGGTCGACTACGCGGCCTCGCGCTCGGTCTTGCGCTGTTGTGAACTAACCGGCCGCCACGAGCACGGAGTAGCGAGCGAGGACGAACTTGCGGTTCTACGCTGCCTCACGCCGGTGACCAAGCTGACGACCGGGCGCTGGTCGATCGCGGGTGTGACCGAGGCGATGGAAGCGATCGGCGGGTGCCGTCAAGGTCACTGGGCGGCAGGACGTGGCGCCTCACCGCCGCCGCGGCAGCACGCCTCGCAGCCAGAGGTTTGGTGCCTCCAACGTCGCCTGCCGACCTCGGACTCGGGCTGGAGGACTGACCCCGCGACAATCCGCCACCTTGCAGCGCCCGAATAGCAAGCATGACAACCAACCACCTTCGACGCGCGGTATTTGCAACCGGGCTGCTGATCATCCTCCTGTTCGCGACTGCCTGTGGAGACGGAGAGGAATCCGTTCCGAGCGCCTCCGAGGAAACCTCCGATGCTACGGAGGAGGTCGACTCACAGTCCTCTTCACCGGCAAACGAGGTGCTGATCAAAGGGATCGCCTTCGCGCCCTCACAACTGGAGGTCGAGGTCGGTACCAAGGTGACATGGGTCAACGAGGACGACGTCGATCACACCGTAACGAGCGGAATTCAGCGCAAGCAGGGCGTGCCGGGAGTCGAGAAAGACAAACCAGCGCAGCCCGACGGAACCTTCGACGAGAACCTTCCGGGGCGAGCCGATACGTTCGGCTTCACATTCGATGAGCCCGGAACTTACGCCTACTTCTGCGACGTCCACGCAAGCATGACCGGAGAGGTGATCGTCCGGTAATCGCCCTCCCCGGCATTCGAACGCATCCAAGATGCCTGCTCTTACCGAACAACTCCTAACGGCAACGCGGTTTGGACACAATCATCAACGCCTCGGATATGAAGGGAGCCTCATGAAGTCCAAGAAGTCTTGGCTTCTCAGACTTGTGGGAGTCGCTCTGACTCTAGTGCTCGTCGGCACCGCCTGTGGAGGCGACTCCGAGGCGGACCCCGACGCCGGCGCACCGGAGGACGGGGAGAGCACCGAGGATTCCGGTATGAACGGTGAGGGGTCTGCGGCACCGAGCATCGACACAGGTTCTGCGAAACTTCGTCAGACTCTTACGGATCTTCTCAACTCCCACGTCTATCTTGCGGGCATCGCCGTCGAGCAGGCGGTGCTGACCGAGGACCCGAAGTCGCAGCAGTTCAAATCGGCGGCAGGCACCCTCGACGAGAACTCACAGGATCTCGCGGCAGCAATAGAGTCGATTTACGGCCCCGAGGCGGGCGACGCCTTTCTCAAGCAGTGGCGTGAGCACATCGGCTTCTTCGTCGACTACACGATCGGCGGGATCAGCAAAGACAAGAAGATGCAGCAGAAGGCGGCCGACGATCTCGCGGCGTACGAGAGTGACTTCGGCGCCTTTCTCAGCGAGGCCACGGGTGGCGAGCTTCCCGCCGACGGTGCCGCCGAGGCCCTTGGCATGCACGTCGAGAGCCTCGTCGCAGCAGTCGATTCCGTTCTGGCCGGTGACCCGAACGCCTTCGATCAGCTCTACGAGGCGGCACACGGACACATGCCAATGACGGCCGCTGCGCTGGCGGGCGCAATCGCGACCCAGATGCCGGAGAACTTCGACGGCGACCCCATGTCCCCGGCGTCCGACCTGCAGGCGGGTCTGACCGACCTCCTCAACAGCCACGTGTTCCTCGCGGGAATCGCGGTCGAGCAGGCCGTGCTGACGGAGGACCCGAAGTCGCCGCAGTTCAAGGCGGCGGCCGGTGCTCTCGACGAGAACTCCCAGGATCTCGCTGCGGCGATCGAGTCGCTCTACGGACCCGAGGCGGGCGACGCCTTTCTCAAGCAGTGGCGTGAGCACATCGGCTTCTTCGTCGACTACACCGTCGGTGGCCTGACCAACGACAACCAGATGCAGCAGAAGGCGGGTAGGGACCTCGCCGCATACGAAGAGGACTTCGGTGCGTTCCTCAGTGAGGCGACGGGTGGAGAACTCGAGGTCGGTGCCGCGGCCGAGGCCCTTGGAATGCACGTCGATAGCCTCGTTGCAGCCGTAGACGCCGTTATCGCCGGCGACGGTAAGGGATTCGACCTGCTGTACGCGGCGGCGAAGAGGCACATGCCGATGACCGCTTCGGCCTTGGCCGGTGCGATCGTCGAGCAAATGCCCGACCAATTCGCCGAGTAACAGACGAACCGCGCCTGAAACCACACCGGCACGAAGGAGAACTCTCGCGCTCTCGCGCGGAAACGATCCTGCCCGCTTGCCCATAGGCCACAAACCGTCGTCGTTGGGTAACTCGGCGTGGATCACGCTCTCAGGACCGACGTGAGGCCGCCCTTAGGATGAAGGGAGGCCGACGGATGGGAGGCAGTGGCCGTGGTCGATACGGACAACCAGGGAGCCGGCGCTCGTATTCTGGTCGTCGACGACGATGCGTCGGTGCGGCGTCTCCTGTGCAAGTTGCTCGAGCGTAACGGCTACTCCTGCGCTGAAGCCGCTGACGCGAACGAGGCGAACTCACTCCTCGACGGTGGCGGCTTCCATTTGCTCCTCACCGACCTGGACATGCCCGGGGAGTCGGGCCTGCAACTGATTCGCAGCGTCTCGAGTCGGCATCCGGATCTGGCCACGGTCATGATCACGGGTTTGGATGACACCAAGCTTGCGAACTCCGCCCTCGAACTGGGGGCCTACGGCTACATCATCAAACCCTTCGAGGCCAATGAGATCATCATCAATGTAAGAAATGCTCTGCGCAGGCGCTCTCTTGAGATCGAGAACCGTGGCCACCAGCAGCGACTCGAGCAACTGGTCAAGGAACGCACCTCGGAGCTCTGGAGTGCAATCACGGATCTCGAGACGACTCAGGAAAATCTGAGGCAGTCGCGCGAGGAAACCGTCGAGCGCCTTTCGATCGCTGCCGAGTTTCGCGACGACGAGACGGGTCGTCATGTCCAGCGCATGAGCCGCTACTGCGCGCTCTTGGCTCGCGCGCTCGGCCACGATTCGGAACGAAGCGAGTTGATTCGCATCGCCAGTCAGATGCACGACATCGGCAAGCTTGGCATTCCCGACCGCATTCTGCGAAAACCTGGATCTCTCGACGCCGAGGAACGCACGACGATGGAGACGCATTGCGAGATCGGATGGCGCATATTGTCCGGCTCGAGTTCCCAGCTCTTGACCCTGGGAGCCGTCATCGCACGATCTCACCACGAGCGGGTCGACGGAAGCGGCTACCCCCATGGATTGATGGGCGAGGACATTCCGCAGGAGGGCAGAATCGCAGCGATTGCGGACGTCTTCGACGCTCTCACCACAGAGCGTGTCTACCGCTCCGCGCTCCCCCTGGGCCAAGCGCTTGACATCATGCGGGACGGCCGTGGGACACACTTCGACGTAACCGCGTTCGAGGGGTTCTTCGGAGTTCTCGACGAGGCCCTTCGTATTCAACAGGAGTTGCCCGACTACTGAAGCGCGCCCCGTCCGTGGGAGACTGACTGGGCCGCGATGTCGAGGGAACAGGTTCAATGAATCACGACGAGAAGACCGCACTGATCGTGGTCGACGTGCAGAACGACTTCGCCGATGCCAGGGGAAGCCTCTATGTAGCGAAAGGGGAGAAGGTCGTCCCTGTGGTTAATCGTGCCGTCAAAGGAGCGCGCGCGGCGGGAGCCTTGGTCGTCTACACACAGGACTGGCATCCTGAGTCCACACCTCACTTCGAGAAAGACGGCGGCATCTGGCCCGTGCACTGCGTCATGGGCACGTGGGGGGCCGAGTTTCATCCCGACCTTTTGGTCGAGGGCGACGTCGTGCGAAAGGGAGCCTCGGGCCACGACGGTTACTCGGGTTTCACGGAACGTCATCCCTCGACCTCGGAAGAGCTCCCGACGCCGCTCGTCGATATGCTGCGGGGGCGAGGCATCGAGCGCGTCGCCATAGCGGGGCTGGCGACGGACTACTGCGTTAAGGAAACGGCCATCGACTCTCTCGGCCACGGCTTCGACACGACCGTACTGGCCGATGGCGTGCGCGGAGTGAATTTGGAGGCGGGGGACGACGAGCGAGCCCTCGATGCAGTGCGCGCAGCCGGGGGAAGCATCGAGTGACCTGGGTCAGTTCCACGAATGCGGCCCTGCTCACGGACCTGTACGAGTTGACCATGGCTGCGAGCTACTTCAACAACGGCATGACCGGGCAGTCGACCTTCGACCTCTTCGTGCGACATCTGCCGGAGCGGCGCAACTTCCTCATCTCGTGTGGACTCGAACAAGCTCTTGACTATCTCGAGGATCTGCGCTTCGACGAAGACTCGATCGGATATCTGCGCTCACTCGGACTGTTCGACGATGCCTTCCTCGATTACCTCGGTCACCTGCGCTTCACGGGTTCGGTTTACGCCGTCCCCGAGGGCGAGGTGGTCTTCGAGGGGGAACCGATATTGCGCGTCACAGCACCGATGGTCGAGGCACAAATCGTCGAGAGCTTTCTGCTCAACTGCGTCGTGTTCCAGACTATGATCGCCTCGAAGGCGGCACGCGTTTCGCTTGCGTGCCGAGACCGAAGCTTTGTCGACTTTTCGTTACGACGTGACCATGGTGGGGATGCCGCTCTCAAGGCAGCGCGCGCCGCGTACGTTGCAGGGGCGAGCGGAACCTCGAACGTTCTCGCCGGGATGGCGTACGGCATTCCCGTGAGCGGCACGATGGCGCACTCATACGTCATGGCCTTCGACAGTGAAACTGAAGCGTTTCGGTGCTTCATGCGGGACTTCCCTAAGCGCACCGTCTTGCTCATCGACACCTTCGACGTCGAGGAGGGGGCGCGACGCGCCGCGCAAGTGGCGGGTGAGTTGGCGGACGAGGGCGTCCGCCTCGGGGGAGTGCGGATCGACTCCGGCGACCTGGCTCCGTTGTCCCGGACCGTCCGCAGAATCCTCGATGACGCAGGATTCTCCGACACTCAGGTGTTCTTGTCCGGAGATCTCGATGAGGACCGCATCGCGCAACTGATCGCCGAAGACGTTCCGGTCGACGCCTTCGGAGTCGGCACCCAACTCGGAGTCAGTGGCGATGCGCCCTCGCTCGGAGGTGTCTACAAGCTCGTCGCCGACTCGAGCGGACCGAAGATGAAGTTGTCCACGGGCAAGATCACGCTGCCCGGATGCAAGCAGTTGTGGCGGTACGAGCGACACGGCGTCATCGACTACGACGTCATTGCGCTCGAGCACGAGGATCTGCCGGGCGCCCGCCCCGTTCTCGTCGAGGCGATGGCGGACGGGCGTCGCAGCGAGACTGCCGAGTCATTGGAACAAATCAGGAAGAGGTGCGCCCTCTCTCTCAAAAAGTTGCCGGAATCTCTCCGTTCTCTCACTGAACGGGAGCGCTATCGCGTGGAACAATCAGATTCGTTGAGAGACCTAATCGAACGCACCAGTGCGATGATGCGGTAGCGAGGAGCACACCGAAAGGCCCAAACCGTTCGGGCCAGAAGGGACCGATAGTGATCTTCAGGCAGTTCTACCTACCCAGCCTCGGCCATGCCTCCTATCTCGTCGGAGACGAGGAGACGGGACGAGCTCTGATCCTGGATGCCCAGCGCGATGTGACCGGCTACTTCGAGACGGCGCGCGCTGAAGGCTTGCGCATCTGCTACGCGATCGACACGCACGGACACAACGACTACCTCAGCGGAATCTCGGAGGTGGCGGCGCGCTCAGACGTCGAGTTATTGGGCTTCCACGAGGCGCGCCTCGGCTACGACCATCGCACGGTCAAAGACGGCGAGCTGATCGAGATCGGGGACATCGGTATCGAGGTGCTGCACACCCCCGGGCACACCCCCGAGCACGTCAGTCTACTGGTGCACGACCGTAGCGCGGGGGACGAGCCCACGATGCTTCTGTCGGGAGGAGCCTTGCTGGTCGGCGATCTCGGGCGTCCCGACCTCCTCGGCGGGCCCGACGAGGCGAGGAGCGCCGCGCGCGCCCTCTGCCACACGATTCAAGAGAAGATCCTGTGGCGTTTGCCCGATCACGTCGAGGTCTTCCCCACGCACGTGGCCGGCTCCCTCTGCGGCGCCAACATCGGGAGCAGGCTCTCCACCACCGTGGGCTACGAACGCAAGACCAACGAAGTGCTGGCGCGAGTGTCTTCGTCCGAGGAGTTCGTCGACGAATGCCTTCGACTGGACAACCTTCCCGCTGTTCCTCCTTACTGGCGAAGAATGCGCGCTCGGAACCTCGCGGGCCCGAAGCTGCTCGGCGTCCTGCCCGAGCCACCTTCACTTAAGCCCTACGAGGTCGTCGGCGCGGTCGACGAAGGCGCGGTGGTGCTCGACGCGCGCTCGCCCGAGGCCTTCGCCGGCGGACATATTCCCGGGGCGCTCAACGTGGGGCTGTCCACGAGTTTCGCGACGTGGGCCGGCACCGTCCTCGAGGAAGACGCTGCGGTGCTGCTGGTGCTCGACGAGCCCCGGCAACTGTGGGAGGCGACATGGCAGTTGCTGCGTACCGGCTACGACCTTCCGGTTGGGTGGCTGTCGGGGGGCATGCAGGCCTGGCGTACCAGTGGTGAAGCGGTCGAGGCGCTCGAGATGATTGCGGTTCGGGATCTCAAGGCGCGGCTGGATGAGGGTGACGTGACCGTGCTCGACGTGCGTCAGCCCGCCGAATGGGCGGACGGGCACATCGCCGGCGCGACCCTCATAACGGGGGCCGAGCTTCCGGCACGCTCCGGGGAGCTGCCTCTCGGCGACCCGGTGGCGGTCGTCTGCGGCAGCGGATATAGGTCTGCGGTGATGTCGAGCCTCCTTCGAGCGCGCGGCCATGAGAGAGTCTTCAACGTCATCGGCGGAATGAGCGCGTGGAGCAACGCAGGTCTGCCCCTAGAGCACGATTAAGCAGAGACCGTCCTGCGCTGTCTGCGCAGTCGCTCGAGCACGATGATCGCACCGATCGGGCCCGTGATGACGGCCACGAGCGCGAACCCCCACGTCCACTCGAGTCGCTCCCGTCCGTACAAGACCAGTGCGGTATAGGCGAGAAACAGCAGTCCGTGAATCGCTCCGGCGACCGATACGCTCGCTTCGCTGTGGAGGAACATCGCGCCGAGCAGCACGAGGAACGAGACGGTTTCGAGTCCTGAGGTCAGGTACAACGCCGAGATGAGCCTGTCTTTGTCCATCGCAATAGATCCTATGGGGGACGGAATGGTAGTGGCCGCCGCACAGCCCGGGCCACCGGTGCAACACTAGGGGGATGACGGATCACCTCGCCCGACGGATGTGGACGGTCACCGAGCCCTATCACGCAGTCGTCTACTTCGCGCCCGAGATGCGCGTCGCTTACGACGCTGCGGGTCTCAAGGGTGGGTGGATGGGTTACTTCGCGTCGCGAGGAGCGGCCATGGGCGCTGTGTCGGCCTCCGTCATCGCCGCCACCTTCTACAACTTTCATCCCAAGATGGTGTGCCGCGCCATTCCCGACGCATGGTCGTTCGCGTCGCCCGGGAAGGTGCTCGAGGCTCGCCTGAGCGGGGTGGACGCGGCGCTCAGACGTCTGCTCTCGGACGCGGTCGACGGCGAGCCTCTCAGAGAGGCCGCCGCGCTGGCGCGGCGTGCGAGCGAAGCCTGCACCTCCGGCGGCCGTCCCCTCTATGCGGCCCATGCGGATCTTCCGTGGCCCGAGGCGCCGCACCTCGAACTGTGGCAGGCGTGCACTCTGCTGCGCGAGTTTCGAGGGGACGGCCATGTCTCCTCGCTCCTCACATCGCGGCTCGACGGCTGCGAGGCGAACGTGGCAATGTCGGCCGGCGGAGACGTCCCGCGCGCGTTGCTCGCTCCCTTTCGAGGATGGTCGGACGAGGACTGGGACGCCGCGGCAGCAAGGCTCGAAGGGCGCGGCTGGCTCGACGATCAAGGTTGTCTGACTAAGGAGGGCGCCACCGAGCGGGCGCTGCTCGAGCGGCGCACCGATGAACTAGCGAGCGCTCCCTGGAATCATCTCGGCGAGGACGGGTGCGATCGTCTCCACGCCCTGATGCTGGACATCCTCGAGCCCATAGCGTCCGCACAGGGGCTCCCGTACCCCAACCCGATAGGCGTGCCCGCTCCGACCTGATCGGCCTGAGCGATCGGCTAGTCGAACAGCGAGGTCTCGAGCTCACCAGACGGTGTCGTTCCCACCCGCATGTACCACTCCGTGCCCCACGCGGCGGCGAACACATCCGGCGGCATACCGAGAAAGGGAGAGTTCTCGGCAATCTGTGAGGCGTGAGCCCGCATGGCGCTCTTCTTAGCGTCGAGGTATTCGGTGACGTCGACCGCGGTTGTGATCATCCCGACCGGGACGCCGACGGTGTCGATGGACTCCCGGAAGTCTGCGTCGACCTCGATGCCGAGATCGTCGGCGTGTTTCATGAGTGCTTTGGTGTGATCCCGGTTGATGGTGCACTCGAAGACACGAGGCGTCCCCGCTAGCTCGGCCGCGCGATGGCCGACCCGATGCACCTGGATGTGATCGGGATGCCCGTAGCCGCCGTGGTCGTCGTAGGCGACCAAAATCTGAGCCTTCTCCTCGCGCAGGATGGTGGCGAGCTGCTGGGATACCTCCTCGACGTCTGCTTGCCAGAAGCTGTCCGGCGCGTCGTTCGAGGGCTCGCCTATCATCCCCGAGTCGACGTAGCCCAGGTACTCGAGTCGGGCGACGCCGAGGATCCGACACGCGGCCTCGAGTTCTTTGGCACGTCGTTGCCACAGTTCCTCACCCTCGGACAAGACACCGGGTTGCGGAATTCCCTGTTCACCGCGCGTCGCGCACACGAGCACCACTCGATGACCGTCGTCGGTCGCCTTGGCCATGGTGCCGCCGGTGGCGATGGCCTCATCGTCGGGATGTGCGTGAAGGAACACGGCGGTGGCCACGTGCCCATAGTAGGGCTGGTGAGCTCACCTCGGTTGGGTCCCGGAGAGCATCGAATTCGGACACCTAGGGCGCGCGCTGGTCGACTTACCCGGAGGGCACAAATAGTGTCGCGATTGGGTAACTCGACCACGATCTACGAAAGCGGGCTTCATCGTGAAATGCGGACTCGTTGTGCCCTTCTTCGATGCGGACGAGGTGGCCGAGATAGCGGCCCGCGCCGAGGACTCGGGCTGGGATGGCCTCTTTATCGCCGAGGCCGTCTGGGGTGTCGACGCCTGGGTGGCATTGACGGCCGCAGCGATGCGAACGGATCGTATTCGCCTAGGAACGATGCTGACCCCTTTGCCGCGCATCAAGCCGTGGGATCTGGCCTCGCGCGCGGGAACACTCGACCGCCTCTCGAAAGGGCGAGTCCAGTTGGCGGTGGGGCTCGGCGCACTCCATCCCGGCTGGACCGCCTTCGAGCCGGCGACAAGCACGCGGGAGCGGGCGCAGCTTCTCGACGAGGCGCTTGCGATTTACGACGGACTGATGCGGGGAGGGCCGTTTTCGTTTCAGGGTGAGCACTACTCGGTCGAGCCCACCGACTTCTTCCCCCCCGACCCGACGGTGCAGCAGCCGCGCGTCCCGGTGTGGGTGGTGGGGGCCCATCCCAGCACCAGATCGTTACGCCGGGCGACTCGCTGGGACGGACTCGTACCCAATGTGATCACGGAGGAGGGCGTGCGCGGGCCCCAGTCGCCCGAGGAGCTTGTCTCCATCATCGACGGCGCTCGGCGGTTGCGCACCGAGGCGGGACTGGAGTGGGACGGATTCGACGTGATCGCCGAAGGGATAACGCCGGCAGACGATCGAGATGCCGCGGCCGCGCAGGTCGGCCGGTGGAGAGACGCCGGCGCGACTTGGTGGATCGAGTCCGACTGGTCGATTGCGCGCAACGAAGAGGGTAGAGCTGCGCTGAACACTCGGATAGACGCGGGCCCTCCGGAACCTCAAGGCTAGCTCGTGGTTGCGCAGCTTGCGAGTGCTGCCTCCGGCTCGGGGGCCGGTTGCACTTCGGGTTCGGAGCCCGTGCCCGCACCACGAAGCATGGTCGCGGCGAGTACGGCGACGCCTAAGGAGATGACTGCGCCGATCGTGGACGTGAGCTGGAGTCCTTGCGTGAACGCGGCGAGTGCCGCATCGACAAGCCCTTGACCGAGGTGATCGGGGAGCTGCTGAGCCACCGACATCGCGCCTCCCAAGGTGTCGCGCGCAGCCTCGGCCGCCGCGGGTGGAAGCCCGGACGGGACTCCGTCGATCACCTCGTTGCGGTACACGGCGGCGCCGATGCTGCCGAGGACCGCGATGCCGAGCGCCCCGCCGAGCTCGAAGCTGGTCTCCGAGATCCCCGACGCCGCTCCGGCTCGCTCGGGTGGCGCAGTCCCGACGACCAGGTCGGTGCCGAGAGTAAATACCGGACCGAGACCGAGGGACATGATGACGGAGGCGGCTACGAGTAGCGCGAGCCCGGAAGTCGGGCCGATCTGGGCGAGGAGCCCCAAGGCGACGGCCGTGACCGCCAGCCCGGCCCCCATCACGAAGGCCGGGCGAATCCGTCGCACGATCATGGGAGCCAGCATGGAACCGATAATGAAGCCGGCCGACTGCGGAAGCATCCACAGGCCCGCCTCCAGCGGCGTCAACCCGACCACCAGTTGCAGATACTGCGCGATGAAGAGAAAGGAGCCGAACATTGCGAACACGGCGAGCGTGAAGGTGACCAGGGAGACGCTGAAGGCGGGCTCCCGAAACAGCCTCAGGTCGATCATCGGATCGGCCAGCGCTCGCTGCCGGCGCACGAACAGGACGCCGACCCCCAGCGCCGCCAGGATAAGGAGCGCCGGTAGCAACCGGATCCCCTCCTGCGCAATCTGCTTGAGCCCGTAGATCACCGCCAGCACCGCGGCGAGCGACATGGCCGCCCCTCTCAGGTCCAATCGACCGGGCTCGGGGTCGCGGAACTCCGGCAGCAACCTCGGCCCCACCGCGAGCAGCAACACCATGACCGGCACGGCGAGCAGGAAGACGGAGCCCCACCAGAAGAACTCCAGCATCGCTCCGCCCAACACCGGCCCGATCGCGCCGCCGGCCGAGAAGCTGGTGATCCATACCCCGATCGCAACTGTGCGCTGACGCGGGTCCAAGAACATGCTGCGGATCAGCGACAGAGTCGACGGCGCCAGGGTCGCACCCGCGATTCCGAGCAGGGCCCGAGCCACGATAAGCATCTCGGCGCTGGAGGAGAAGGCGGCGAGCACCGAGGCGACGCCGAACGCGGCTGCGCCGATCAACAACAGCCGGCGGCGACCGATGCGGTCACCGAGCGT
This sequence comes from Actinomycetota bacterium, assembly GCA_030860505.1. Classification (GTDB taxonomy): domain Bacteria; phylum Actinomycetota; class CADDZG01; order CADDZG01; family WHSQ01; genus WHSV01. Next base: position 10,756 of record JALZIB010000114.1, on the reverse strand, counting down.
GCCCATCGTGATCAGTGAGCCGGCCACCAGGAAGCCGTAGATGTCGACGATCCACAAGAGCTGGGAGCTGCTCGGTTCGAGATCTGCGCTCAAGTGCGGCACCGCAAGGTGCAACACGGTCAGATCCATGGCGTAGAGCACGCACGCAAGGGCAAGCACCGCAAGCCCGGTCCACTCTCGCCGCCCCGCGCGGGGTGGGGCGAGGTTGTCGTTCTCTGCCAGCATCAAATCATCCTCCGTTCATCGGCTTCAGTTAGTAGGACGAAGGGGCGCCGCAGAACTCATCGGCCGGCTCACACGCGATGAGTTTGGCCGGCTCACAGCGATGAGTTTGAGAACCTCCCGCCGTCCTAATAGATTCCGACGAGGAGAGGATCAAGAAGGTGGCCGCTACCCACGCACTCGCAACACCGCACCCGACCGTCGTAGAGCCGCTCCGCCCCCGGGGTCTGCCGCTGAAGAATCTGGTGACCGCGGTGCGCGCCGCAGTGAGCTGGCAGACCCACTGGGGGCAGACCGCCCAGCTGGTGGCCGGCGCGCTGCGACGCCACCTGCCCTCGCCCGAGATGCTCACCGAAGAGCAGCGGGCCGGCGCTCCGGAGACCTACCGTAGCCACCTGCTCCACGCCGAGCCCGACGGGGCCTTTTCGATCGTCGCCCTCGTGTGGCGCCCGGGTCAGGTTACGCGTATCCACGATCACCTGAGCTGGTGTGTGTTCGGGGTTATCCAAGGCGTTGAGTACGAAGAGCTCTTCGAGCTGGACGAAGAGAGGCAGTGCCTGGTCGAAGTGGGGACGAGCGCCAACAGGACGGGCGAGGTGAGCGGTTTCGCCCCGCCGGGCGACATCCATCGCGTCCGTAACGCGGGCGACCAGACCGCTATCTCGATCCATGTCTACGGGAGCGACGTCTCGCGGACCGGCTCCAGCGTCCGGCGCGCCTACGACCTTCCGGTATTCCCGGGATGACGTGGCGGGGTCGTTTCGAGGGCGCCGTCGTTGCCCCGATCCAGGAATATTGAGCGGCGGGGGTTCCTTCATCCGTCTTAGGTCCGGCGGACTACAATCACTCGTGCAAGAGATCGGCGTTTTGGCACTTGGGGGTGAGAGGAGCGACTCGGATGACTGACCTCGCAGCGGCAGCGCCCGTTGCCCGGAACACGGCGACGCTTGGATCCGCGGAGCTCGAGCTCCAATTGGAGCAGTATCGAACCGAGCTGACCGCCTACGCCTACCGAATGCTGGGCTCGGCGTTCGAGGCAGAGGATGCCGTGCAGGAGACCCTGCTGCGAGCATGGCGCAGCTACGATCAGTTCGAGGGGCGGGCGGCGTTTCGCTCGTGGCTCTACCGCATCACGACCAACGTCTGCCTCGACATGCTGAACGGGAGCCAGCGGCGCGCTCGGCCCATGGACCTCGCGTCCTCAAAGTCGGCCGACACACCCCTGGGCGACGCGCTTCCCGAGGCCACGTGGATCCAGCCGATGCCCGACGATCGCGTCCTGCCGGAGAGCGGCGACCCGGCCGAGCTGGCCGTCGCGCGCGACACGATCCGCCTTGCCTTCATTGCCGCGCTGCAGCACCTTCCGGCTCGGCAGCGGGCGGTGCTGATTCTGCGTGAGGTCCTGCGCTGGAAGGCGACCGAGGTCGCCGAGCTGCTCGACACCACGGTCGCGTCCGTCAACAGCGCGCTCCAGCGAGCCCGCTCGACACTCGCTGCCGGCGACACCAACGCGGCCGACTCGGCCGAACCGCTGGACGAAGAGCAACAAGCACTGCTAGCGCGCTACGTCGACGCTTTCGAGCGCTACGACATGGACTCGCTTACGTCGCTGCTGCACGAGGACGCCACGTGGTCGATGCCTCCTTACGAGCTGTGGCTCCGAGGGCATCTCGACATCCGCAAGTGGTGCCTCGGCCCCGGCATCGCATGTCGAGGCTCGCGCCTGGTCCCAACCTGGGCGAACGGTGCGCCGGCCTTCGGGCAGTACAAACCCGGCGGCCCGGGAGGCAGCTACGAGCCGTGGGCGCTTCACGTTCTTGACATCTCAGAAGGCCAGATCGTCGGAGTCGGCTTCTTCCTCGACACCGCGAGCCTGTTTCCGCTCTTCGGCCTGGCCTCTCAACTCGAGGGGTAGCAGCCCGGCACAGAGCGGCACGACGTCGCGCAGGCCCATGAGCGTCAGCAGTTCACGTAGCTCGCCGCACGCGTGGAGTAGCAAGATTCGGCGATCCAGCCGCCGCGCGGTGAGCTGCAGCCGGGCGAGCGCAGCAACCGCACCCAAGTCGGGGTCGACGAGCGCGCCCACATCGCAGACGACCACCTTGGCATCGCTGCTCTCCAGCAGCGCGCGCAGGTTTTCGCAGAGCGACTGGTTCTCGGCGCGCGCTATCGCATCGCCGAAGACCAAGACGATCACGCCCGCCTCGGGGGCCGAGGGGAGCGTGATCACCGGTGCCGTCGGCGCCCGCTCGGATCCGGCCACGCGCGAGCCTCCTTTCGTGCCTTTTCAGGTCAGACGGCTCGGCCGCCCGAAACTCATCGCTTTGCCGCCCGACGCGGGTCGGGACGTGTTGCGTTGCGGGGCGATCAGGCCGGCGGAACGGGATGGCCGTAGCGTCAGAGGCATGATGGAAAATGGTGCTGATTGTCATGACAAGAGGAGACCGGGGCGTGGTGGAAGTGGGCGTTGTGGTCATAGACGCCGCCACTCAAGGAGAGCTCGATGAACGCTACGGCCAAGGTGCCGTGGAGGTCAGAGCACTGCTACAACCGGTGCCCTGAAGAAGCCGCGGCGCGCTCCCGTCGCATGCCTCGCGCGTAGCTTCAGTATGGCCGTTCGGATGGGGCTTCGTCTTCAGTCGGCATCCTCCATGAAACCGTCGGCCTCGTGCGCGAAGCGATGCTCAAGATGGGCGAGGTTGTAGGTGACCAGCTCGTCACCTTCCCAGGTGGCGCCGAGCGCCACGGCTTGATCCGGCTCGAACAGGCCCTCGGGTTCGGCCCCCGTCCACTGAAAGCCGACGAAGGTCGTGTGGTCCCTGCGTCCGAGCACGACTTTCTCCGCCATCCGTCAGCCGACCTGTCCCGATGCGGGCGTCGTGTCCGATTCACTCTCTTCGTAGAAGCCGCCCTCGAACACGCGGCTCTTCAGGATGTCGTCCGCCTCGATTGTGACGAGGTCCTTCTTCGTCAACTTGCGGCCGCGGCTGCCGGCATCGTAGAGGCGGATCGCCTGGCGCATGCGCGCGCGATCGAGCGCGTTGCGCACGCTGCGGCCGTTCGCAAAGCGCGGCTGGTCCATGCGCAACCCGAGGTACTGCCGGAAGGCTTTGCCGGCGTCGGAGGACAACAGGTAACGCTGCTGCTCGGTCATCAGTTGCGCGATCTCCATCAACTCATCGATCGAGTAGTCGGGAAAGTCGATGTGATGTGCGATCCGCGAGCTAAGCCCTGGTACATCGGAGAAGAATCGGTCCATCTGCTTCTTGTAGCCGGCCATGATCACGACGATGTCCTCGCGATCGTTCTCCATCACCTGGAGGAGGAGCTCGACCGTTTCCTGACCATAGTCGCGCTCGTTATCCACACGATAGATGTGGTACGCCTCGTCGATGAACAAGACGCCCCCCATCGCGCGCTTCAAGACGTCTCTCGTCTTTGGAGCCGTATGGCCGACGTATTGCCCGACGAGGTCATCGCGCGTCACGCTGACGAGATGGCCTTTGCGGACATAGCCGAGCTTGTAGAGGATCTTCCCCATCTTCGCGGCTACGGTCGTCTTTCCCGTGCCGGGGTTACCGGTGAAGCTCATGTGGAGCGTCGGTGCTTGAGCTTCAAGTGCGATGCTCCGGCGCAAACGGTCGATCAGAAGCAATGCAGCGATCTCGCGGATGCGATCCTTGACCTCGTGGAGCGCGAGGAGGTCGCGGTCCATCTCACCGAGGACGTCTTCGATGCGCGAGTCCTCGAATACCCCATCGACATCGACCGGGGTGTCGTCGGGGATTTCAGTCAGCGGATCGTCTAGACCGACGAAGCGGTTATCGACCTCGGCGCGCCCGTACGGCTCCTCCCCCTCGCGCGGCGCCATGCCCGGCCCTGCCGGCGGCGGCTCGATCGCTCTGGCCGATGGATCGCTAGCGGGCTTTGCAGCGTCGGTCACGACGTCACCCCTCGGACGAGTCGGCGCTTCCGTCCGCGTTCGGGCCCCGTCGGGGGCCGAGGCCGTCGGAGTCGTACCGCTCGCCGGGCGGCTTGTCCGTGGCATAGGGGGTCATCGTGTAGCGGATGGCGCGGTCGTGGCTCTCTTGCCTTTCGAGCTTGAATCCGGGCTCGTGCGGAGGGCGGTTGACCAGGAACTGTAGCGCTGTGGTCTGTTTCGTGAGCTTGGAGTTGTACAGCGTGACGCGGATGTAATGGTTGGGGAACGCTTCGCGGCAACGGTTCGCCTCGTGTAGCCCGGCCGCGGCGTCCTCGATGTCGAACATCGGCATGCCCCACATGTCCCAGTAGATGTTTCTGGGGTGAGGATCGTCGGTGAACTCGATGGCACAGGCCCAGCCGTTGTCGATCCCGTATTGGATCTGCGCCTTGATCTCGTCGTCATCGAGGTCGGGAAGATAGGAAAAGGTTCCCTGCGTGATGCGTAGACCGGTGGTCATCGCTTCCTCCTGGCGCTCATGTGGTCGGGGTCGACGTTTCCACGACGTCGGGAGTGTCGGTCGACTCGAACTCGAACGTGATATCGCCCCACACGTCGAGCGCGGAGTCCAGCTCAGGGGAGCGTTTTGCGGCGGCCTTGAGGATGTCGCGCCCCTCTTTCATGAAGTCACGCCCTTCGTTGCGCGCCTTTATCATCGCCTCGACCGCCACTCGGTTGGCGGCCGCGCCGGCTGCGATGCCCATCGGATGACCGATCGTTCCGCCGCCGAATTGCAGCACGACGTCCTCGCCGAGGTAGTGGAGGAGCTGGTGCATCTGTCCGGCATGGATTCCGCCCGAAGCGACCGGCATCACGCCGGGCAGGTGGACCCAATCCTGATCGAAGTAGTGGCCGATGGCACGGTTTTCGGGGTTGAAGTCCTCGCGCAGCGTGTCGTAGTAGCCCTTGATCGCGTTGGGGTCGCCCTCGAGCTTTCCGACGACCGTTCCCGCATGGATGTGGTCGACACCGAGCATCCGACACCACTTCGCAAGCACCCGAAAGTTCACTCCGTGATTCTTCTGGCGCGTATAGGTGGCGTGCCCGGCGCGGTGGAGATGAAGGATGACGCTGTTGGCGCGTGCCCATTTCGACATCGACTGCATCGCGGTAAACCCGATGGTGAGGTCGATCATGATGATTATGCCGCCGAGCTCTTTCGCGAACTCGGCTCGTTCGTACATGTCTTCCATCGACGACGCGGTCACGTTCAGGTAGTGGCCCTTGACCTCGCCGGTCTTCTGTTCGGCACGGTGCACGGCTTCCATGCAATAGAGGTAGCGGTCCCTCCAGCGGTTGAAGGGTTGTGAGTTCGTATTCTCGTCGTCTTTGACGAAGTCAAGCCCGCCGCGCAGCGCCTCGTAGACGACGCGGCCGTAGTTGCGCGGCGAGAGTCCGAGCTTGGGCTTGGTCGTCGCGCCCAGCAAGGGGCGCCCGTACTTGTTGAGCATCTCTCGCTCTTGGACGATCCCGTGCGGAGGGCCGTGGAAGGTCTTCAGGTACTCCTGGGGGATACGCATGTCCTCCAGGCGCAGCGCTTTGAGCGCCTTGAAGCCGAAGACGTTTCCGATGATCGACGAGGTCAGGTTCGGAATCGACCCCTCCTCGAAGAGATCGAGCTTGTACGCGATGTAGGCGATCCACTGAGGAGGATCGCTTCCCGGTACGGGTTCGACCTTGTACGCCTTGCCCTGGTAGTTCTCGTAGGCGCTGAGCTGGTCGGTCCACACGACCGTCCAGGTGGCGGTCGACGACTCGCCGGCGACCGCAGCGGCGGCCTCTTCGGCATCGACGCCGGCCTGGGGCGTGATCCGGAATGCCGCGATGATGTCGGTGTCTTCCGGTTCGTAATCCGGGCGCCAGTAGCCCATCTCCTTGTAGGGGATGACACCGGCTAGGAACCGGTCCCGCTTCTGCCCATCTTCCGTGGTCGTGCCGGCCATGGCTTCACCTCGTGTGTGGGGCCGTCTTCGTCTCAGAATACGCCCACATATCCTAAAGGACAATTGGAAAGATTAGCGCGAAAGATTAGGTAATCTCTTAAGTGTCATGACGCTTGGGCAGCTCCGGACGTTCGTCGAGGTAGCGCGCGCCGGCTCGGTCGGCGGAGCGGCCGCCGAGCTGTTCGTCACCGAGCCTTCGGTGTCGGCGGCGGTGGCCTCACTGAGACGCGAGATCGGGGTCGCCCTGGTAGAGCGCGACGGTCGCGGGATCCGGCTCACGCCGGCCGGCGAAGAGCTGGCGCGCTATGCGGAGCAGATCGTCGGTTTGTCCAGCCAGGCCGTTCGAGCGGCGCGTGAGGCAGGCGGCGGGCCTGGACACCTGCGACTCGTGGGTGTGACGACCGCAGGTGAGTACGTGCTTCCGCCTCTGCTGGCCGAGTTCCGTCGCCGGTATCCCCAAGTGCAGGTGTCGCTCGAGGTCGGCAATCGTGCGACGGTCATCGGTCGGCTGGTTGCGCGCGAGGCCGATCTCGCGGTTGGTGGACGTCCTCCGGCCGAGTCTCAGATCTCGGGGGAGGCTTTCCTCGACAACCCGCTCGTGATAGTGGCCAGGGCGGACCATCCGCTCAGTACCCGACGTTCTATCGCAGCGACCGCGATCGCAGGCGAGACGTGGCTCTTGCGGGAGCCGGGTTCCGGCACGCGCGAGACGACGGAGGAACTGTGGGTAAGGAAAGGTATCGCTCCGGCATCGGTGATGACCGTCGGGAGCAACGGTGCGATCAAACAAGCGGCCGCCGTGGGGCTCGGCGTCACTTTGATGTCGAAGCACGCCGTCTCGGCTGAGCTCGAGAGCGGATTGCTGGTGCTGCTGCGCGTGAAAGGAACGCCTCTACGGCGCTCGTGGTACGCCCTGCACCTCGATCGACCCCCGATCCCGCGCTCCGCCCAGCTGTTCCTCGATCTGTTGCGGTCGCGAGCGCCGGTGCCTACTTGAATATTCCCTCTCGGAGGGCGACGGACACCGCCTTGGCGCGATCCGCTACGTTCAACTTCCTGAAGATCGAACGCACATGGGTCTTGACGGTGTCTTCCGAGATCACGAGCTGTTCCGCCACCGCCTTGTTGTTCAAGCCGTCGACTATCGCCCTCAAGACCTCGCTCTCCCTTTGCGTAATGCCGAACTCAGCCCCAGGCCACAGTCGTCCCGGAGTCACGTGTGACGCGCGCAGAGCTATCTTTCCCGCCAGCGATGGGTCGACGATCGTCTCTCCGGCAGCTACCTGCTCGAGGACATGGACGATGTCGTCGGCGCTCGCCCGCTTGAGCATGTATCCCTTAGCGCCCGCACGTAGTGCCTCGAAGACGTATTGCTCGTCCTCGTAGACCGTCAGGAAGATCACGGCCACATCGGGGTATTTTTCCGTGATCACTCGGCACGCGGCGAGGCCCGATTGGCCCTGCAGTCGCACGTCGAGCAGAATCGCTTCGGGTTGCTTGCTCTCGATCTCGTCGAGCGCCTCTTCTACCGTTTCGGCTTCCCCGACCACCTCCACCTTCGTGTCGCCAAGCATGGCGGTAAGTCCCTCTCGGATCATGCGGTGGTCGTCCACAATGAGGATCCGGATCGTCTTCTCGTCGTCAGTCAAGCGGCATCGACATCACCCGTGGGCTGGGTCTCGATCGGTAGCGTGACTTCTATCGTCGTGCCGTGCGACGGAGACGATGTCATCGAGAATCGCCCTCCGATCAGATCGACCCTTTCGGACATCCCGAGCAGCCCGAAGCTGGTGTCGGGTCGACCGGCGTGATAAGCGGAAGGATCGAACCCGCGCCCGTAGTCGACCACGCGCATCACCAGTTCGTTCGGCGAGTTCGACTCGAGCGTCACTTCCACGCGGCACAACCCGGCGTGTTTCTTGATGTTGTTCATAGCTTCCTGCGCGACGCGGTAAAGGGCCGTTTCTAGGTGAGCGGGTAGTTCGGGTTGAATATCCGTAGCAATCGATACGTCGTAGCCGTCGCCGAGGGTACGTGACGCCAGGGCCTCTACGGCCGGAACCAAACCGAGATCGTCGAGTGTTGACGGCCTCAATTGGTAGATCGCGGTGCGCGCTTCGTCGAGTGCATCGTCTACGAGACCCTTCGCGCTTTCGAGCTCTTTCGCCGCTCGTTCGGGGTCGCGTTCCAGGAGGCGCTCGCACGCGTTCAGTCGATACCAGATCGAGATGAGGTGCTGCGTGACACCGTCGTGGATCTCAGTTGCCACGCGACGTCGCTCCTCTTCTTGAGTTTGGATCGTGCGGGCGATGATGCCTTGCAGCGCTCGCTCCTTTGCCTCGAGCTCCTTGATCAGGCGCGCATGCTCGATCGCGGCCGCGACCAACGAGGCCACGTGCTCTAGGAATTCAACGTCCTCTTGCGTGAACTCGCGTCTCTGCTCGGTGTGAATGTTCACCACGCCGGTAAGCCTGCCGGTGGAGGTTACGAGCGGAACCGAAACGAGAGACTGAAAGCGGTCACCCTCGAGCTCCGGGATGTACTTGTAACGCGGGTCCGCCCGCTTGTCGTCCCGGATAACCACAGGGTCTCGATGTTGAGCGACCCAGCCTGCGATCCCTTCTCCTATCTTGAGCTCGATCTTCCCGTTCAACTCGTCATAGGGCTCGGTAGCGGCGCGGAGCACCAGGCAGCCCCTGGTCTCGTCGAACAGATGAACGAAGCAGGTGTCTCCGGAGATTGCTTCCAAGACGAGATCGCTCGTGAGTGCGAGCAGGCGATCAAGGTCGGTACTCGAGAAGATGACCTCGATGATCCGGTTGAGTACTCGGTTCTCTGCTTGTGCCCGCGTTAGCTCCATCAGCGTTCTTTCGTCACCGTCGCTCTCGCTCGGCGACGTTCCCGGATATGAAGCTACCCGGTCGAGGCTCATTTGTCAGAAACCGGCGTTTGCTCGCCTCCGGCGAGGTCTCTGAGACTGACGATTCCCATGACGCCTTTGTCGCCGACGACGGGAAGGTGTCTAAACCTGTGCGAAAGCATCATCGACAGCGCCTCCTCTGCGGACGCTTGCGGCGACACCGTTTGGGGTTCGGCGGTCATGCACTCGGAAACCGGCGTGCTCCACGGAACGAGAGCGCGGGCGACCGCCCGCAGAATGTCTCTCTCCGTGATTATGCCGACGAGCCGGTCGGCTTCCACGATCACCGCCGATCCAACCTTGCGCTCGATCATTGTCTGAGCCGCTCGGTCGAGCGTGGCCGAGGCGTCGACCGTCACGACGGTGGGGCTCATACAATCCTCGACGCGCTTCATTGGCTTAGGCGTTCGCTCGGGCTCCGGCCACCTGGGCCACGAGCAGCAGTTGTGTCAGCGCGAGGGACTCGGAACGCCGCACTTCGGCGCCGTCCTGGAAGAGCCCGATCGCGGCGTGATCCAAGCCGTGTTCATCGAGCTGCATCCCCTCCCAGATCACTTTTTCGACGATGCTCGAGACGTCGGGTGGCAGCGCGCCCTCGACCTCGAGGACGTCGACCGGCTTTCCGTAATCGCGCGCGAGGCTTATCCGGATCGGCTGGTATTGATCGACGCGCGTCTTGTCCGCAATCTCGATCAGGTACGGGTGGGGCAGCGCCGGGCGCAGCACGAGCCTGACGTCGAGCTTCGTCGGATCGATGTCCAGCGATGCTCCGGGTGGGTGGAAGCGCACGACGATGTCGGCATGCTCGCGTTGGGGCCGGATGAAGGCTTCTGAATCGGGCTCGCGTTTCTCGAGGTCCTTCAGCACCTGATCGACCTCGTAGTTCCGCTTCGATGTGTCGCGCTGGATCTTCCACTGGCGGCGGAGGTCCTCGGGGGGATCAAGATAGACGTTGACGTCGAAGCAGTCGCGCATGGCCTTGGTGTGATATCCGAGCAGCCCTTCCACGATCACGATCTCGCGCGGCTCCACGAGTTCCGGACGGTCGAGCGTCCCGTGGGCGTGACCGTAGACCGGCTTGAGGATCGGTTCTCCGGCTGCGAGTAGCTCGAGATGCTGCTCCATGATGCCGATGTAGTTGCACTCGGGGTTCAGCGGGGTGATGGCGAGGTTCTTGCGTTCTTCGCGGTCGTATCGGTGGTAGTCGTCGGAGCAGGCCGTAGTGACGCGGTCCGGGCCCAAGATGTTCGCGATGCCACGCGTGAGCGTCGTCTTGCCGGCCGCCGAATCCCCGACGACGCCGACCATGATGGGCTTGGGGCGTGGACCCGGGCGCGGGGCGCTCGTTCGCTCCACGCCGTCGAGCGTCCCCGTGGCTGCGGTCATCGCCACAGCCTAAGAGCTGCGCCCGGCGCCCGCATCCTTCGCGAGGCTGGAATGGGACGGGAGAGAGGCATCGCCCTAAAGGGTGAGGCGCCTCACCCTGAAGGGGGGTGGGCATGCGCCCCCCAAGGTCCGGCCCCTCGGGGAATAGGCGCGAGGCGTTCCGCTCGCTAGTCTTGGGTCAGTGTCACTGTCGGCTGAGCAGGAGGAACCGAGTGATCGGTTCTAGCCTTCAGCCGGTGGTGGGTTGACTCATAGTCTCGGTGTCTCCCTTGCGGGATGACCTCCATGCGTTTTGTCACCCAC
>JALZIB010000110.1 GCA_030860505.1 Actinomycetota bacterium | reverse complement strand
CCACCAGAGTTCGGGGGTCGTCAGGGGACGAGGATGCCTCTGCCCTGCAGACGGCCCCCCTCGAGGTCTGCGATCGCGTCGTTGATCGCGTCTAACGGATACGTGCTCGTGTGCAGGGTGACCAGGCCCTGCGCCGCGAGCGTCATCAGTTCGGCGAGGTCGTTGTAGGTGCCGACGAGATTGCCGACCACACTGATCTCGCGAAAGATCATCGTGTGGGTCAGGACGTCGAGCGAGCCCCCGTATCCGACGACGTAGTAGGTCCCCGCGTTGCGCACCATCTCCGGGGCACGCTTCTCGACGCCCCTCTCGGCGACGAAGTCGATGACGACCTCGGCCCCCGCGCCGTCGGTCATCTCCTTGACGACGTCGACCTCGTTGCCGTCTGCGAGCACCCCATGGTCGGCCCCGATCTGCTCGGCGAGCTTGAGCGCGGGCTCGGAGGTGTCGACGACGATGACCTCCGCCGGAGTAAGCGCCTTGAGGCATTGGATTGCAATGTGGCCGAGTCCTCCGGCGCCGATGACCACCGCCTTGGTTCCGGGGTAGAGAAGCACCGTCGCCTTCTTGACGGCGTGATACGCGGTCAACCCGGCGTCGGAGTGCGCGGCCACGTCCTTTGGCTCGAGGCCGCCGGTGAGCTTGATGAGGTTGCGGGCACCGGTTTTCATGAAGTTCGCGAAGCCACCGTCGACGACCAGTCCAGGAAAGGCGGCGTCGGCACAGTGCATGTCTTGTCCCGCCCGGCAGGCGCGGCACAAACCGCAGGTGATCAACGGATGCAGGATCACCGCGTCCCCGACCTCGACGTTGTCGACCGCGGATCCGATCTCGTGCACCCAGCCCGCGTTCTCGTGTCCCAGCGTGTAGGGCAGCTCGAGCTCGGCCTCGCGCTGAACCGCCTTCCAGTCACCGTCGCGGATGTGGATGTCGGTCCTACACAGCCCGGCCGCCCCGATCTTGACGATGACATCGTGGGGGCCGGTGATGGTGGGCTCTCCGACCTCGTCGATGCGCAGGTCGGTGTCGTAGCCGTGCAGTCGTGCCGCCTTCATGCCGTTGCCTCCTCCGTGGAACCGTAGCGGGTCGCGAGCAGTCCTTTGCAGAACGACGCGTTGGTCTCGAGACTCACACTGACGGCCCGAGCAAACCGCAGGTGCGTCTCGATCGATTCCTTCGGCGGGACACGTCCCGCCGCATCGACGATAAAAGGCGCGTCCGCCGACGACTTCAGGCCCAGCTCCGCTCGGCGCGCGAGATACGCACTGGTGTCTTCGCACTCGGGCAGATCGCCCAGCAGGAGAGACGCCATCTGCGCGGGGGTGAAGCCCCGCCGGGTGAGCTCGGCGCACAACCGTCCTTGGCGAGCGATGAAGGCCTTGGCCTGGAACAGGCGCCTGAGCTCGTCGAGCTCGTCCGTCGCCTCGCCCGGAAAGCTCTCGACGAAACCGCGCCCGGCGCGCACCCCGGAGCTGATCTCGTGGCTCGCGTGGTGATCGATCAGAGCCACTTCGACGCTCTTCACGCCCGGGACCGCCTCGAGTGCGGTCCGGGCGTCGGCCGTCATCATGTAAGCGAAGTTGGGGGCGCAGAAGTAGGTAGGCAACCTCAGGCGCACACGCACCGAGTGCTCCGAGATCTCGACCGATGCGACGAAGCCCAGCTCCGTAAGCGGCTCATCGAGCTCAGGATCGCGCACGGTGGCGAGAGCCGTGCGCACGGCGCCATGGCTGATCATGCTGAGATCGCGGGAGCCCGGTCGTCCGCGGCCTCGTCCGTCGCCGGCCGCGGGATCTCGTCGGGCACCTCGATGTCGTAGAGGCTCGCCAGGTTGAGTCCGAGGATCTTGCGCTTGATGTCCGGTGTGAGCTCGCCGTACTCGGGGACGAGGTCCTCGGGCATATGCATGTCGACGAACTGCTCGACGAGCCACTTGGGAGACCACAACGCGTAGTCGCTTGCGAACGTGATCTTGTCCTCGCCCACCCAATAGAGCATCTCGCCGAGCCACTTGGCGAACTGGCGCGGACGCGTGTGAATAAACGGGATGACCACGGCGAGGCCGGCCCACACGTTGGTTTCCTGCGTGGCGATCCAGCAGAAATCCTCGAGCCGTGGCAGCCCACAGTGCTCCACGACGAAGGTCAGCTCGGGGAAGTCAGTGGCCGCGCCGTCGACATCGGCAACGTCGAAAGAGTCTCGGTTGAGCGGCCAGATCGTGGGGCCTTTGTGCACGTGGATCTTGTTGACGCCAAGCTCACGGCACTTCTCGAGATAACGATAGGACTCGGGATCGGTCAGCTTCCAGCCCTTGGAGTCACCCTTCCACTCGGCCGTGTAGAGCTTCGCTCCCTTGAGGTTGTGCTTGGCGACCATCGCCTCGAAGTGCTCGAGACCTTGGTCGCCGTCGCGCGGGTCCCAGGCCCCGTTGAGGATGAACCTGTCCGGGTGCTTGTTCTTGATGACCGCGTTCCCCTCGGTCGTGTTGAAGCCATTGGCGTAGAAGTCCGTCAGGTAGGTCGGCTGGAAGATGGCGACGTCGACATAGCCCTCCTCGAAGAGGTCCCGCATGAGGTCCTCCTCGCTGTACTTGCGGTACTTGTCCAGCGGCCACAAATACTCCTCGGGGCTGAGGTTGGCGTGGTAGTCGTAGAAGCACTTGATGAAGCCCTCGCCGTACTTGTTGCTGGTGTTCTCGGGGCTCGCGTCCCAGAAGTGCGTGTGCCCGTCGACGACGAAGTATTTCTCCCCGTCCTTTTCGTACATGCGGCTCCCCTCCGATCCCGGACTGCTGCAACAGTGACAATTCAAGCTAGGCGAGCCACCGGGGTCGTTTACAGGAATAATCTGGAAGACAGCCTCCGGTTGCGGGAATGCACGAAAAAAAGCTCGATCTCAGACGCGCCGGGCGACGACGGAGCCGAGTGCTCGCGATGCTGTCGAGGCCGACGAGCGGAGCGCTGCGGCCAGGGGGCGAAGGTCCCGTTTGAAGCGGCGGGCCGGAACCGAGATCCCGATGCTGGCGATGAGTTCGCCGTTCACGTCGCGTAGAGGCGCGGCGATGCAACACACGCCCTCGACGTATTCCTCGATGTCGAAGGCGAGTTGCCTGACTCGCACGGCTTCGAGATTGTGGCGCAAGTGGGCGAGGCTCGGCAAGGTGTGTCGGGTCTTCGGCGGGAGCAACGGCGCGCGGGCGTAGGGGGGCCACGACTGCTCGGGGAGGTCGGCGAGGTAAATCTTTCCTAACGCCAGCGAGTGCGCCGCACCCCGAAAGCCGGGAGATACGTCCCTGAGCTCACGGCTCCCGCGCCGGCCGAGGGTTTCGGCGACCTCGAGGTCGCCGTCTTTCCAGATCGCGACGTAAGCGCGCGCCGAAGCCCGATCCCTGAGATCCTCGAGGAATGGAGCGATCCGTTCGGGTCGCCGCAGTGAGGCCGCGTAGCGATCGAGGAGGTCGGGCATCTTGGGCCCCAGTACATACAGCCCTCGTCCCGCCGGTGATTGTTCTACGAACCTCGCCGACTCCAAAGAGCGCACCACCGAGTAGGCCGACGAGAGACTCAGTCCGAGGGCGCGCGCAACCGCCCTGACCGACACACCTCCCGGATCGAGCGAAATCGCCTCCAGAGCCTGAAGAGTATGCAGTGCGGTGCTAAGAGTACGAGGCTGGTCGGGCGTTTGCTTCCCCTTCCCCCCGTACACAGACTAAGTCGCAACCGCGTCTACTTCAGAGCAAACTAGCGAACAGCACCCGAGAGGCGCTGCTTGAGCTGCGCTGCTGCCGTGGGCGGGTCGTCTGCCTCGGTGATGGCCCGGACCACCACGATTCGTCTCGCCCCAGCGGCGATGACCTCGTCGAGGTTGGCCGCGTCTATTCCTCCGATGGCGAACCACGGCAGCGCGCTGTGTTGGTCGGCCGCATAGCGCACGAGGTCGAGGCCCGCGGCGGGGCGACCGAGCTTGGTCGGCGTCTCGTAGCAGGGACCGACCGCGAAGTAGTCGATGAGGTCCGAGCGCTCGAGAGCGTGATCGACCTCGCCGGGCGTATGCGTGGAGAGACCGACGATTCCCTTTCCGAAGAAACGACGAGAGAACTCGATGGGGAGGTCGTTCTGGCCGACGTGGACCCCGTCGGCGCCCAGCGCGAGCGCAATGTCGGGGCGATCGTTGATGACGAGAGGAACTCCGGCGGCGCGGCACGCGAGCAGCACCGGCTCGGCCACATGTAGAACGGCGGCGGCCTCCGCCTCCTTCTCGCGCAACTGGACGACATCGACGCCGGCCTCGGCCAGCTCGGGCACGAGATCGGCGAGGTCGCCTGCCGCGAGGCGAGCGGGCGCGACGAGGTAGAGGAGCGCATCGTCCATGCCGGCGTGATCACGGGTTTCCTTCACAGTGCGATCGCCGACGGCCCGTCGCCGTCCTGATCCGCAAGCGGGATGTCGGGATCCTCGCCCCTGTCGCGCTCGTAGCCCTTCATCCGATCGCTCACGCGTCGCAAAATCGCAGAGGCCCGCACCAAGACGATGCAGATGAACCCATAGGGCAGCACATCGGCGACGACCTCCAACCAGGTCTTGTCGAGCAGACTCTTGCTTGCGACCCACCCGAGCACAAGACCCAGGAGCGCCACGGCTGCGGAGCGCGGAACGCGGCTGGCCGCGGCGGCTTCACACCGTTCACGCATCGCCCGCACCGCACGCCGTCCGTGGAGGGAACGCAGTCGGAGCCAGGTCTTTTGGGCCGGATAGAACCGTCCCAAACCCTCGGCGAAAGCCAGGGCGAGAGCGGCGGTAAGGGCTGCGATGACTCCAGAGGTCATACCCTCACATTAGCGAGGCTTGGAGCCCGCACTCGACGGAGGTGGCTATTGCCGGCGGTCGACGTCCGGCAGCGCGCTCAGATCCGCCAGCGGCAGCGACAACGAGACATCCGAGATCGTGATCGTGCCCTCGGCGTTCGACTCGAGGAAGCTGCGGCTGTCGTTTGCGGTCAGCTCGAGCTCGATGCTGTGGCCCTCGGCAAAGGTGTAGGCGTTGCCGAAGAGCTTGAACAGCGCGCTCTGCTCGTTGCCGCTCTGCAGCCGGAACACACCTCGATCGACCAGAGTGCGCTCGTCGCCGTCGACGTCCCAGAGCCGGGCGGAGATGTACATGTCCTCGAGCTCGGGGTGCGCGGTCAACGAGACCGTCGGAAGGCCGAGCATCGTGAGCGGCTCGCTCAAGACGTCGGTCGCGCCTGCGAGGTTGCCCTCGGCCAGAGACGCCCGCGTCACGCGGCAACCTGCGTAGTTCGCTCCCTCGGTCATTGCGTCGGTGTCGATCGGCTTGATGACGCGGGCGCGCACGTCGTCTGCGCCGGTGTCGAGCGCGCCGCTCATGCCGAGATCGAAGGATGCGCTGCCTTGCTGGAGCTTCTTGAACGTCTTAGCCGAGTACAACGGCCCGGGCTTCGAGGAGTCGTCACAGCGCGTCGCATGAACCTCGACCGATCGCCTGGGGGCCTTGCCGCGGCCGCCGAGATAGTGATCGAACCACTCCTCGATGAGGTCATCGACGTGAGCGCGCTCGGCCTTCTTGCCCTGGGCGACCGGATGGCCGTAGTCACCGAAGTACATGTTCATCGGATAGGTGTTGGTGCGGTTCTTGTTCAACAGGTTGTACATGTTGAGGGCCTGGCTTGCGGGGAACATGCCGTCGGTGAATCCCTGCACCGACAGGATCGCCGGCCTCCCTGCGTCCATCGGCATGAACAGCGCCGAGCGTTCCCTCAAGAGCTCGTCGAGCATGTCGGCCATCACAGGATTGGCGGCGTCGGTGTAGGGCTCGCCCGCCAGCATCGACTCGTACCACGCGTTGAGATAGCCGGGGAGCTTGAACTTCGCCGCCGAGGACATGCCCATGTAGAACGTGCTCGCGTAGCTCTCCTTGAGGACGCCGATGCGCTCCGCGCGCCTCTGGTCGAGCCGGTCGGCCGTATTCTTATCGAAGCTCTTCACGTCCGTGGCCCGTCCGTTCGGAAGCAGCGCGTCGAGAAGATCGGTCCATCCGATGATGGGAACCGCGGCCGCGACGCGTACCCTCCGGCCCTCAGGGGACCTCCATGAGTTGTCCCTCGTAAGCATCCAGGTCTGGCCCCCGCCGTACGACCTGCCCAACACGCCGATCTGAGGCGCGACCGTGACTCCGTCGACGAGAGTCCCGTCCACGAGCCGTCCAGCGAGATGCTGCGTGTCCTTGATCTCGTGGCGACGGCTGGCGAGCTGCGTGCGACAGGCGAGGTTTGGTTCCGCCTCGTCCTCGTAGAGCTTCTCGGTCCCCGCCATGGTCGCAGCGGGAAGACCGGTCTCGCAGGTGTTCTCCCAGTAGCCGCGCGCGGTGTAGTCGAGGACCGCGTAACCGCGTTCCGCATAGCCGGCCGCCTCGCTCCAGTTGTTGTCCCTCGAGCCTCCGAGACCGTGCAACATCACGATCAAAGGCCACGGCCCCGGCCCCACTGCCGGCAGCGTGACGTCGACGTCGAGCCGAGCCGACTCATCGAAGCTCTCCACCAGCCCGTTGGTGTCCCCGCCGGCCTGGCCCCGAACCTGGCCCCCGCACCACAGCACCTTGCCCTCGAAGTCGCCGGCGCGCCTGAGGTCCTTGGCCCTTCGCTGAGGGAGCTCGCTCGTGCACTCGAGTGGGGTCTCGGCCTCCTCGGCGGCCTGGCTCTTGTGTTCGGCGGACGCGGGTGAGAGCGCGACCAAAGAACCCACAAGGGCGAGCGCAAGCAAAAGCGATAGGCGCTTGGTGATCAATCGTTCTCCCGGGACTGCGACCCACTCAACACGTAGACGCTGAAACTACCTTGCGCCCGGCTCAATGCAACAGCGAAGTGGGGGTTTTCTGCAAGAGTAGTGCGTCGATTGCCCGAAAACTTCAGCCGATCGGACGACTCCCTAGAGCACCACTCTGGGGAGCGGCCCGGTGTCGGTCTCGTCCTCGGGGGCCACCTCCCACCTCGGAGCGTCGTCGTCGTGGAGCTCGACCATCTTGGGGGGTGGACCGGCCATCAGGACGTCCATGACGTCCCGGTAGACGCCCTTCGCGTCCGGAATTCGCACGAGTTCGTTCGGCGGCGCCTCGAGCCTCGTGCTCTCGACCACGAGCGTGCCGTAACCGAGCAACCTGCCGACGAGTGAACGCCTGAGCTCGAGGTCGTGGATGCGCGCGTAGGGCCACGAGATCACCCGGCGGGCAACCAGGCCGGACACCGCGACGAGGCGGCGGTCGGTGATGAGGATCTTCTCTCCCGCCCAGCGGCGCAGCTTCAGCAGGAAGCGAACCACCAATAGAAGGGTGACCCCAGCCACGATCTGGGCCACGAGTCCGTCCCGGCTCGATTGCCCGGATCCGTAACCGAGCGCTCCCAGCAGGCCCGCGGCGGCGAGAGTGGCCGCGGCGGGGCCGACGAGTACCGAGACGTGCTTACGGGTGACGCGCACGACCTCTTCATCTCGTGCCAGATAGGAGCGAGCCATGCTGGCTAGGCTACAGAAACATCATCAACAACACCAGCCACAGGAGCAACAGGCTGAAATGAGGTCACCCGTCCTCGGACCACCACTCGATCCACAGGCGCCGGGAGGTCCGCAGGTAGTCGCGCTCGCGCGAGAAGACCTCGAGCGTCACGGTGCCGTCGTAGCCGCTGCGCTTGAGCGCCCTGACGATGGCCCGCCAGTCGATATTGCCCGTCCCCAGGGGCAGGTGCAGGTCGCCCTCGCCCCCTCTGTTGTCGCTGACGTGAACGTGGCAGAGCCGGTCGGAGAAGGCATCGAGAAACGCCTGGGTGTGGTTGCGCTGGCCGAGCCCGAGTCGCAGGTTGGCGTGAGCCACGTCGAGATGGAAGCCGGTCTCTGGAGCGCGCTCGAAGATGGGGATGAAGTCGGCGACGCGCGCGAAGCCCCTGTCGATGTTCTCGACCATCAACCTGATGTCGCGCGCCGCGGCGAGACCGGCCAGCTCGGAGATCGCATCGGCGTTGCGAGCCCGCATCCTGTCGGGCCCATGCAGCGGCACGCGGTTGTCGGGATGGAGGTTGACCAGCTCGACCCCCGCGTCGGCGAAGCAGTCGAGCGCCCTCTTGTAGAGATCGAAGGCCGTGGCCTTGAGCTCTTTGAAAGGTGATGCGATGGGCAGATAGTAGGCGGTGTGCCCCACCGCGTTGAGTCCGAGATCACCGATGAGACGGCCGACCTCCTTGCCGTCGGGCAGCCACGCGGCGGGCGGCTCGAGGGTCAGGTCGATGAAGTCGAAGTTGTCCTCGGCGATCCGGTGGATCTCCTTGGCCACCGACCGGCCCGGGAAGTTCATAGCTCCTACTTGCACGCGCTCAGTGTGCCACGGAGTCGCGCAGAGCGGTCCGGTCGAGCGCGCCCGTTATCCTCGCCTCGATGGAGACCTACGAAGCGATCATGACGCGCCGGTCGGTTCCGAGGGTGAGCGCGCGACGACCCGATGCCGCCACCATTCGCCGGTTGCTCGAGGCCGGGGTGCGCGCCCCGACCCACCACCTCACCCAGCCGTGGCGCTTCGTCGTGCTCGCGGGCGAGGCGCTGGAGCGCTTCGCCGACGCCTGGGCTGCGGGGGCCGCGCGCGAGGGCAAGGATCCCGAAACGGCCCGGGCCAAAGCGCTGCGGGCGCCCGTGGCCATAACCGTCGTCGCAACACCGAAACACCATCTCCCCAAGGTCCAGGAGATCGAGGAACACCACGCGGTCGGCGCGGCATTGCAGAACATCTTGCTCGCGGCGCACGACAGCGGCCTCGGTGCCATGCTGCGCACCGGTCCGGCCGCCCACATTCCCGAGGTCCACGACTATCTGGGCTTGCGCCCCGGTGAGCTCGTGGCCGCCTACGTCTACGTCGGCTATCCCGAAGCGCCGTCCGATCGACCCCTGACTCGCCGCACCGACATCGAGGCGCTCGCCGAGTGGAGGGGTTGGTGACGACGACTTCCGGCTCGGGCTCCCCGCAGCGCGCCGCGTTCTTCGACCTCGACCGCACCCTGATCCCCGGCTCGAGCCTCTTTCTGATGGCGCGCGGCGCCTACGACCAGGACCTCTTCAGGGTGCGCGACCTCCTTCGCTTCGGCTGGGGTCAGATGATCTTCCGGCTGGCGGGCGAGCGTCGGGGAAGCGTCGAGATGTCCCGCGAGTCGACGCTTGAGTTCGTCACCGGCAAGAGCCAGACCGATTTGATCGAGATGGGCGAGGCGATCGCCCAGGAACGCATACTCCCGCGTGTCTACCAGGACATCGTGCGCGTGATCGAAGGACACCACGAGCGCGGCGACCTCACCTGGCTCGTCACCGCCTCGCCCATCGAGCTCGCGAGCAGGCTCGCACAGTCTCTCGATATGACCGGCGCCATCGCAACCGTGTCGGAGGTCGACCGCAACGGCTTCTACACGGGTCGTCTGGTGGGTCCGGTGATGCACGGGCCCGAAAAAGCGTCGGCCGTAACCGCCAAGGCCGCGGAATTGGGCCTCGACCTGAGCCTGTGCCACGCCTATTCCGACTCGAGAAACGACCTCCCTCTGCTCGAAGCCGTGGGCCACCCGCACGCAGTCAACCCGGAGCACAACCTCCGTCGCATCGCGCTCACCCGTGGGTGGCCGATCCACGAGCTTCGTACCCGACGCCGTGCGCTGCTCATCGGCATTCCCGCGGGTCTGGGCGGCGCCACCCTCTTCGGCGGAGGCGTCGGGCTCGGCATCTGGGTCGAGCGCCGCCGCCGTACCGCTCGTCGTCGGCGAGTGTCGAGGCTGCTGCGGCG
>JALZIB010000107.1 GCA_030860505.1 Actinomycetota bacterium | reverse complement strand
ATGGACAAGCCGGGAATCCTCGAGCGCATCGACGAGATTCGCAAGGCCGAGTTACAGACCGCGTGCGACATGCTCGGCGTCGCCGAAGTCTACATGCTGGGGTATCGCGACTCGGGCATGCCTGGGCGTCCGTCGAACAAGCATCCTGAAAGCTTCACCGCAGCGGATCCACAAGAGGCGATTGGACGACTCGTGGCCATCATTCGGAAGGAGCGACCCGAGGTCGTGCTGAGCTACGACGAGTCGCGCGGCTACGAACACCCCGATCACGTGCGCGTGCACGAATGGGGGGCCGACGCCTTCTCCGCCGCGGGCGACCCCGACAGGTTCCCCGATCGAGGCGAGCCGTGGCAGGCGTCCAAGCTCTATTACTTCGCCACCTTCTCGAAGCAGCGCATGATGGCGTTGCACCAGGCGATGCTCGACGAGGGCAAGGAGAGTCCCTACGAGGGCTGGCTCGAGAGCTGGGAGGAGAACGGCTTTCGCGACCCAGAGATCACCACGCAGCTTGACGTTGGCGACTACGTCGAATTGCGCACCAAGGCGCTGCTGGCCCACGCCACCCAGATCGATCCCGACTCATGGTGGTTCGCGATTCCCGACGACGTCATCCGTAAGGTCTACCCGTGGGAGGACTACACGCTGGTGACCTCGACGGTCGACACCACTTCTCCCGAGAGCGATCTCTTTTCCGGCATCGAGTCCGCCGACTAGCGCTTCTATCCCTTGACTACTCCCACCGGTCGCAACCTGGCCACGACGCGGCTTAGCCCGGCCCCCTCGCAGGTTCCCACGACCTCTTCGGCGTCCTTGTAGGCATAGGGCGCCTCCTCGCTGAGAGCCTTCCAGCGAGTCTTGGCCAGCACGATGCCCTCTGCTTCGAGCTGCTCTCTCAAGTCTTGGCCGGTCATCTGCTTCTTGGCCTTGGTGCGGGACATCGCTCGCCCCGCCCCGTGGCAGGTCGACGAGAACGAAAGCCCGGCGGCCTCGTCGGTGCCGGTCAGCACGAACGAGGCGGTTCCCATCGAACCCGGGATGAGCACCGGCTGGCCCGTGGTGCGGTAACGCTCGGAGAGATCGGGATGACTGGGCCCGAACGCCCGCGTCGCTCCTTTGCGGTGGACGCAGACCGTGCGGGTCATTCCGGCGATGTTGTGCTCCTCGAGCTTGGCGAGGTTGTGGGCGACGTCGTAGACCAGATGCATCCCGAGCTCGCGCTGTGAGCGACGGAACGTGAACTCGAAGGCGCGTCGTACGCCGTCCATGAGCACTTGACGGTTCGCAAGCGCGTAGTTTCCACACGCGTTCATCGCCCGTCTGTAGTCGTTCGCAAGCTCGTGGTCGAGAGGAGCGCACGCCAACTGCCGGTCGGGCGGCACGTATCCGAACTTATCCCCGAGTTTGTCGATGGTGCGGAGATAGTCGGTGCAGGTCTGGTGACCGACTCCGCGCGAGCCGGAGTGAATCATGATGCAGACCTGATCTTGGGCCAGCCCCAAGGCCCGCGCGGCAGACTCGTCGCGTAACTGGTCGACGACCTGCACCTCGAGGAAGTGGTTGCCCGAGCCGAGGCTGCCGAGCTGGCCTCGACCTCGTTCTTTGGCGCGCTCCGAAACTAGCGGCGCTTCTGCGTCGGGAAGAGTGCCGAGGTCCTCGCAGGCCTCGGCGTCTTCTTCCCATCCGGCCCCCCGCTCGATGACGTAGGGCACGCCCTCGGTCAGAACCCTGTCGATCTCGTCGCCCTTCAGCTTCAGCCGTCCATGGCCGCCGATGCCGCGCGGCACGTGTCTCCCGAGAGCGTCGACGAGAGCGCGCAACGAGCCTTCGAGGTCTGCGCGCGTCAGATCCGTGCGCATCAACCGAACGCCGCAGCCGATGTCGAAGCCCACGCCACCCGGCGATAGGACGCCGCCATCCGCCGGGTCCGTTGCCGCGACCCCGCCGATGGGAAAGCCGTAGCCCCAGTGGATGTCCGGCATCGCGTAGCTTGCGTCCACGATCCCCGGAAGCGTCGCGACGTTTGCCACCTGTTCGGCCGCCCTGTCTTCGAGCGCCTTGTCGAACAAGGCCTGCGACGCAAAGATGCGTCCGGGCACGTTCATGCCGTCGACGAAGCCGACGGGCAACTCCCATTCGAACTCTGCGATGCGATGCGGTCCGCTCATGGTATTTCCTTCACCTCGCGATCAGATGTCGAAGAAGACCGTTGCGCGCCAACCTTCGGATGTCTCGCGCACTGCGAGTTGATGGTAGGTAACCGCTTTGATGCCGATGCCCGTTTCGTCGCTCTCGGTCAAAGAACGAGTCCCGACTCGGCCCCGTATGTGTGTGCTGGAGAGATCATCGATCACGACGGAGGTCAGCGCGAGGTTGCGAGCGTCGTGCAGATAGAGCACCTCGCTGAGCCAGTCGACCAGCAAGCCCTGGTGATCGCGCGCCTCGACCTCGATGACGATCTCCTCACCGTCGCCGGCTCGCCAGATGCCGGCGAGGTCCGCGAGGCCGCGCGTGGCCGTCTCGAAGACTCCGTTGGCCGTCGCAGCGCGCGCCAGCAGACCGACGTCGGCGGTGTGTTCGAGGATCTCGAAGTCGCCCATCGCCTGTGAGCGTAGACGCCGGTGGCGCAGCCTAGTTGCGCTCGGCCAGGC
Organism: Actinomycetota bacterium; assembly: GCA_030860505.1. Lineage (GTDB taxonomy): Bacteria > Actinomycetota > CADDZG01 > CADDZG01 > WHSQ01 > WHSV01. Next base: position 12,810 of record JALZIB010000107.1, on the reverse strand, counting down.
TCTTTTCGAGCACGGCGCGGATGTCGTCGCCCAGCAGTTCCTCTTTCTCCAGTAGTGCGTCGCGCAGCGCCTCCACCAGGTCGCGGTTGTGCTCCAACTTGTAGCGCACCTGGTTCTTCTGGTCGACGAGCAGGTCCTCGACCTCGCGTTTGGTCTCGTCGTTGCTGAGGACCTTGGCGACGATGTTGGGGGAGCTGTGGCCGCCGTTGCCGACCGCCTCGTAGGAGACCAACGAGCGTCCCATCCCGAATGAGCCGATCATCTGGGCGCCCAAGCTGGTAGCGGCGACGAGGTCACTTGATGGACCGGTTCCGTGTTCGCCGAAGAACAGCTCCTCGGCGCACATGCCGCCGAGCGCGATGCGGATGGTCGACTCGAGCTCGGACTTCGTTTTGGTGAAGCGCTCTTCGGTATCGGAGTGAGCGAGCAGGCCGAGGGCTTGACGCCGTTTGATGATGGACAGCACTTCGAGCTTGCGCCAGTCGCTGGCGAACAGGAAGGCGGCAACTGCATGGCCGGCTTCGTGGGTGGCAATGAGATCCCGTTCTCGGTCGGTATAGGCGACCGGCTGCGCGAGGCCGATCTCCTCGGACAGGCGCGCCCTTTGAACGTCGCGCCAGTTGAGCTCCCTGCGTCCCTCTCGAATCGCCCACACAAGCGCTTCGTCGAGAATGTGCTCGAGCATGGCGGGGCTGTAGCCGAGGGTCATCGCGCTCAGTTCCTCACGCAGATCCTCCCTGTCCATATCCTCACCGTGCGAGCGCTTGATCAAGAAGTAGTCGACGAGGTCCCGTCGTCCTGCCTTGGAGGGCAGATCGAAGTACAGGGTTCGGTCGAAACGGCCGGGGCGCATCAGTGCCGGGTCGAGCGTGTCCGCTCGGTTCGTGGCCGCGATGATCAACACGTTGGAATAGTCGGGGGGACTCTTCTTGAGCCTTCGGTGGCTCGGTAGGTACTTGTTCGCGCCGTTGATGAATCGGTTTCGTACGCGCTGTCCGAACGGAGGTGTATCGAAGCTCTGTAGCTGAATGAGCATCTCGTTCACCATCGCACCGTCGCCGGGGCCGACCATGTTCGACAGAGTCCTTCGGCCGTCGCGGTACTCGGTAAAGGAACTCGTGCCTCCGCGCGCGCCCCCGATCGCATCGATCTCCTCGATGAAGCCGATCGCGCCGCCCTCCTTGCGTGCCGCTTTCTTGAGCGCTTTGAAGTAAGCGCGGATCTTGAAGGCGGTCATGCCCTGCCACATCGAGTTGAAGGCCGGCGACGACACGAAGAAGAAGGGAACCCCCGCCTCGGCGGCCATGGCCTTGGCCATATGGGTCTTGCCGGTGCCGGGCGGCCCTTCGAAGAGGATGCCCCTGCGCGGGTTTCCGCCGAGCTCGTCACGAAAGGTCTTGTAGGTCAAGAAGATCTGCAGGCTGCGTGTGACCTCTTCGAGCACGATGTCGAGACCCCTCACGTCGGAGAAGTCGATGGAAATCTCCTCGGGACTGAAGCGCACGTGAGGGCTTCGTCCGTTGGCCAGGGGAAGCAGCATGACCACGCCGACCATCAAGACGATGACGACCGGGAGCATGTAGAGCATCGCGTCGGGCCCGAGTTGCGGCCACCCCAGGGCGAGAGGGTTGCCCTCGAAGGCCCGCTTCAGGAGGTAACCGAAGATCACGAGCCCGACGTAGAGAATCCAGCGCAGACGCCCCTGCCGGTTCTTCTCCCTGGCCTTCTCGACGTCCGCCCTGTGAACCTTGGCGACGGAGCGGAAGACCTCGCCCGACGCGTCGAGGCGTTCGGCGCTGGTGGCCTCGAACTTGTCCACTCCCGTACTCCCTCTCTCGACCGTGCGAGCATATTGCCACTAATTGGGAAAAAGCGATACCCCTTTGCGAGGCCCGGCCCCCCTACTGATGACAAAGGGTGGTCGAAAGGCAACTATACGTGTTCAAAATGAGCGTTGGAGAGAGGTCTCGAGCCCTGGCGAGCTTCTGTACGATCTCAATGCGTTTCCCATCTGGAGCAATGTCCCGCTATGAGAGCGGTCTAGGTCCGGTCGACGGAGGGCCGGTGCCGGATCTTCGACTCGATGACGCCGACCAGCGCAAACGGGAGGGCCAGCGCGAGGGCGACGCCGCGCACCCCCGCAACTACGACCCACGCAACTCCATCGCCGACTGCAGCCGCGATGAGATTCCCGATCAGGGACGCGAGTAACCACACAACGACGGCGAAGGCGGCCATCGCAAGGGCGACGCTGATGCGGCGGTCGCCGGAGTCCCTGCTTCGCCTGCCTATGACGGCGCCCCACGAACCGAGCGCGGTGGGGATGTGGCCGGATTCGTCGGCCTCGGCGGCTCGGCGGGTCGCCCTCAGCATCAAGGGAAGGAGCGCGGCCTCGAGCGCCAGCACGATCCATCCGCCGTAACGCGCCCGCTCGATCGCGCCCTTGCCTACACCCCTGACCCCCTCACCTTTCGGCAGGTTCTGAATATCCCCATGGATGTCACGGGTCGCGATTACGTCCTGATAGACCACGCCCCACAGGAGGTTCAGCGTGACCGTCACGAGCGCCACGATCAGAAAGAAGGTCGAGAAGTTTCTAAGCGCCGTTCGAAGCGCCTGGTCTACGTGCATCGGATGGAGTTTAGGCACGTGACGAGCTTTCGGCTTCGCCGTGTGGGGGCCTCGCGTTCGCCGGGGGGCTAGGTGACGGAATAATGAAGCCTGGTTGTCGACTGGAGGACTGCTTGAAGATCCTGTTGTGGCACGGCTATCTGCTCTCGGGCACGGGTGCGAACCTGTACACGGTCAATCTCGGGCGCATGTGGCGCACCGAGGGTCACGACGTCCTGCTCATGTGTCAGGAGCGTCACGCGGCCGGGTTTCCCTTCGTCGATGCCCACGGAGAGTTCAGCGTCGACAACACCCGGTTCGACTTGTCGGCAACGGGCCACGACGCACATGAGGGGCGCCTGCGAGTGGTCCGCCCCAACATCGGTGAGATCCTGCCGGTCTACGTCCTCGATGAGTACGAGGGCATCACCGCCAAACGCTTCGTCGACCTGTCCGATGAAGAACTCGAGCACTACACGTCGGCCAACATCCGCGCCATGGTCACCGCGATCGAACGGCATCAGCCCGATGCCATCATCACCGGCCACGAGGTCATGGGTCCCTACATCGCAAAGGAGGCGTGCAGGCGAACCGGCACGACCTACCTCGCCAAGCTGCACGGGAGCCCGCTCGAATATGTAATCAAGAAGCAGCCCGAGCGTTACCTCAGGTTCGCGCGCGATGGACTGGGGGCCGCACGCGTCGTCACCGGCGGCACTAACTACATGATCACCGAAGCTGCATCCGTCATACCGGGATGGGAGGACAAGGCGCACGTCGTCAACCCAGGTTGCGACGTCGACCTCTTTCGTCCCGCGCCGCAGGATCCGTCGAGGCCCCCAACCGTTGGCTATGTCGGGAAGTTCATCGTCTCGAAGGGCGTTCATAATTTGCTCGGAGCACTCGGCCTGACTATGACCGAGGCTTTGAACATCACGATCGTGGGCTACGGGGGCTTTGAACGCGGGCTGCACGAGATAGCGAGCGCGCTTCGCACCAACGATCCCGAACTACTCGAAACCCTCGCGGTGCGGGGTGACGGTTCGCAGGATCTGAAGCACCTGCTCCGGTTCATAGACGAGGGCAGGGCCGACGGGACTTACTTTTCACGCGCCGGCAAGGTGACGCTGACTTGGCCGGGGCGGCTCGAGCACCCGGAGCTGTCCCACGTGTTCCCCAGCTTCGATGTCTTAGTTGTGCCGTCGGTCCTCGCCGAGGCGTTCGGAATGGTGGCGGCCGAGGCCGCGGCATGCGGAGTCCTGCCCATCGTGCCGAACCATTCCGGCATCGGCGAGGCCGGACGCGCCATCGAAGAGGCGATCGGCGCGCCGGGACTCCTGACCTATGACCCCGAGGAGCCAATCGAAGGGATTGCCCGGTGCATCGATGCCGTCTTCGCACTCGATCCCGACGAGAGCGCTCGGATGCGAGCGGCCGCCGTCGAACTGTCCCACGAGCGCTGGTCGTGGAAGGTCGTCGCCGACCGCCTGCTGCAGCTCGCCACTCCCTAGAGGAGCGGGTGCGGCCGAGAGGCTAAGGTTGCGCGCTATGAGGGCGGAGCAACAACTGCGGCCGTTGAACCTGGGCGAGATTCTCGACGTGGGAATCAAGATCTACATGCGTAATGCCCTGACCTTGTTCAAGATCGTCGCGGTCGTGGTCGTACCCGTTCAGTTCTTGAGCGTGATCATCACGCTGTCCGCGCTCCCCGACTTCTTCAACTCGGCGTTCAGTGGGACGCCACCCGACCCCGCTCAAACCGAGGCCTTCGCGGAGGACCCGTCTCAGCTCTGGACCTTCTTTGCCGGCATCGGAATTGTGCTCCTGCTGTCGTTTCTGTCCAGCACGCTGGCGACCGGCGCGTCGTTCAAGGCGGTCGGGACCGCGTATCTGGGCGGTGTTCCCGAGTGGCGCTCGTCGCTGACCTTTGTGGCGCAAAGATTGCACTCGGTTCTATGGGTTTCGTTTATCTCCACCCTCTTCATGCTGCTGGGTCTCGTCGCCTGTATCGTCCCCGGCGTGTGGCTCTACGCGTCCTACGCCGTGGTTCTCCCGGCGCTGCTGACCGAGGATGCGCGCGGCATGGAGGCGCTCAGACGCTCGTTCCAGCTCGTAAAGGGCCGCTGGTGGCCGACCTTCGGCCTGCTGGTCCTGGCGGTGATCATGGCGGGGATCGTGGGTCAGATCATCGGGCTCATCGCCACCGGCCTGACCTTCACACCGGTGGGCGACAGCATTGTCGCCACTCTCGTCTTGAACGCGCTCGCGTCGACGGTCGCCGCAGTGCTGACCACTCCCTTTGTGGCGGCGATCGTCTCGGTGTTGTACTTCGACCTGCGCGTGCGCAAGGAGGGGTTCGATCTTCAGTTGCTGGCGCAGCGTATCGGCGCGACGGCAACGGGGCCTTCGCTCGCGCCCGCGGGCCCGGTCTGGGGGCCGCCGGGCCGACCCGGCGAGGGGGGGCAGGACCCTGCGCCGCTGGCGCCCGAGCATCAGCCGCGTTACTGGCCCCCGCCTCCGGGCTGGCAACCCCCGCCTCTGCCCGGCGACGACCAGCCCCCTCGGTGAGCCGCCGGCTCGTCGTCGTGGCGCTGGTGCTGGCTCAGCTCTGGGGGGGCGCGCCTGCGCATGCGGACGAGATCACCGAAGCGCGCTTGGCGCAGCTCGCCGACGACGCGCTCGACGACCCCGGCTCCTTGAACGAACTGCGCGACGTCACCGCGGTGGACGGTCGCCCGGTGGACATGAGGGCGCTGCTGGAGGGAGACGGGACCGAGGTGCGGGCGCGGCTCGAGGTGCTCGCCGAGGATGAGCTCCGCGCGCCCGCGCTTTCCGCCGACGAGGCGAGAGACGCGGCGGATGCCATCTTGGCCGAACGCCGCTTCGACGAGGCCTCCGACGTGCCGCGACCATTGGAGGGAGTGATCGAGTGGCTCGGAGATCGTCTCGAGGACGTCTTTGGGCCCGTAGTCGGAGTCATCGTTGATGGGTGGCGAGCCATAGTCGGAATCGTCCCTGGGGGAGAGGTGACGGTGGTGGTGCTGCTTGCGGCTCTAGTCCTCGCGCTGCTCGTCGTCGTCGTGCAGCGGTCGGCGCGTCGTAGGGCTCGGGTCGACTTCGAGCACAGGGCGGCGTCCGGCGCACGCCTCCGGCCTGGAGACCTCGAGCGAGAGGCCGACGAGGCCGAGCGCGTCGGCGACCTCAAGCGCGCGCTGCGCCTGCGCTTCCGGGCGGGGCTGCTTCGTCTCGAGGATCGCCGGATCATCAACACCGCGCGCTTCGTGACCTCGGCCGAAGTGGCGCGGCGACTCGACTCGCCCGCGTTCGGCGATGTCGCAAGGCTGTTCGACGAGGTCGTCTACGGCGGCCGTCCGGTGCGTCCGGCCGACCTCGAGACGACGCGCCAGACGTTCGGTCGTCTGCTCGCCGAGGCGGGCCGGCGATGACTGTGTTTCGGCATCCTGCGGTGCGCGCGGCCCTGTTGTTCGTCGCCGTGGTCGTCGTCTTCAACGGGGTCGGCCTCGTGCTGGGCCGAGGCGAGCCCGGACCACCTTCGTCCTCGTACTCAACCGGTCCGAACGGTGTGGCGGCCTTTGCAGAGTTGCTGGCGCGCAACGACTATGAGCTCGAGCGCCTGCGCGTCCCGCTCGGGGAGACTCCGCTCGATCCCGGAGACACGCTGGTGTTGCTGGACGCGCTGCCTCCCGGCGGGGGGGCGCAGGACGATCTCGAGCGCTACGTGCGCGCCGGGGGACGTCTGGTCACAGGCGGCTTCGGCAGCGAGTGGCTCGAGAGGGTGATCGATCCCGCCCCCCAACCAACAAGCGGTGGCGCGACGACCCTGCGTCCCCTCGTCCCCAACGCGGTCACCTCCTCGGTCGATGAGGTCAGCGCGTCCGGCGAGGGAAGCTTCTCGGAGGCGGGGGCCGCGCTCGCCGTGCTCGGGGACGACGACGGAGCGGCCGTGGTGGTCGCGCCGGTCGACGAGGGTGAGATCGTGTTGCTTGCCGATGTCTCGGTGTTCCACAACGCGCACCTCGATCGGGCGGACAACGCCCGCCTCGCCCTGAACCTCGTGGGGGATGCCGGCCGGGTCGTGATCTTCATCGAGAGCGTGCACGGTTACAGCTCGACCGGAATCGCAGCGATTCCGGAGCGCTGGAAATGGGCGCTCGCCGGCTTGATGCTTGCCGTCGTCGTGTTCATGTGGGCGCGCGGTCGCAGGCTCGGCCCCCCCGAACCGTCGGCGCGCGCCCTCGCTCCGGCCCGACTCGCATACGTCGAATCGCTTGCCGGTATCTTGCTGCGAACGCGCAACCCCGGCGAATCCATGGTGTCGTTGCAGGAGAGGCTCAGGTCACGGCTCGCCCAGAGGGCGGGGCGAGGAGGCGCGATGAGCGACGACGAGCTTAAGGCGGCGGGCGCCGACCTGGGCCTCGAGTCCGGGGACCTGGACGTCCTCTTCGGGGTCGCGTCGACCGAGAGCGATGTGCTGGCGCTTGGTCGCGTCGCGCACGTGCTGGTGGGCGCCGGTGCAGGCAGGCATGAGAACGGCAGAGATGCGGGCGCTCCCCAAGGGGGCCCAGGAGGAGGGGACGGGTGAGGGAACTTCGAGACCGGCTCGCGCGCGAGGTCGGCAAGGTCGTCGTGGGTCAAGGCCCCACCGTCGACCTGTTGCTGGCCGCGACCATGGTCGGGGGTCACGTGCTCCTCGAGGGCGTCCCCGGAGTCGCCAAGACTCTGCTCGCCAACGCCACCGCGCGCGCTCTCGGCATGTCGTTTCGCAGAGTTCAGTTCACTCCCGACATGCTGCCCTCTGATTTGACCGGGACGATGACTCTGCGCGGCGGCGAGCTCGTCTTTCGCTCGGGGCCGGTGTTCACCAACGTGTTGCTCGCCGACGAGATCAACCGCACACCTCCTAAGACCCAAGCGGCGTTGCTCGAGGCCATGCAGGAGGGCCAGGTCTCGATCGATGGAGAGCCCAACGCTTTACCCTCGCCGTTTCTCGTCGTCGCTACCCAGAATCCAATCGAGTACGAGGGTACCTACCCCCTGCCCGAGGCTCAGCTCGACCGCTTCCTGTTCAAGATCGATGTCGGCTATCCCGAGGAGGCCGAAGAGATCGCGCTGCTCGAGCTCCGCCATCACGGCGTGGCGCCGGCGACCCTCGACGACGTTGCTCCGGTCACCGACGCGACCGAACTCAGTCGACTGCGAGCGGGCGTCGACGAGACCGCGGTGACCTCTGAGGTCCTCGAGTACATCGCCCGTATCGTGCGCGCGACGCGCTCGGTGCCGAGCGTGGAGCTGGGCGCGAGTCCCCGAGGCGCGGTGCACCTGCTCGCGGCATCGAAGGCTGTGGCTCGCCTCGCGGGGCGCGACTACGTCACCCCAGATGACGTCGCGCTCGTGGGACAACCGGTGCTCACGCACAGATTGCTGCTGCGTCCCGAGGCCGAGCTCGAGCGCTACAGTCCGGCCGACGCCATCCGGGCAGTGTTCCAGTCGGTTCCCGTTCCGCGATGAGCCCGACTCCGCGCGCAGCCTTGCTGCTGACGGTCGCGGCAGCAAGCGCGTTGGTGCTTCCCGTCGCCCTGGCCGTCGCCCTGACGGCGCTCGTCGTCCTGGCGTCGGTCGCGGATGCGCTCGCAGCGCGCCGAGCGCCCGAGCTCGAGTGCGCGCTTCCCTCGATTCTGGCTCGAACGGTGCCCGGCCCCCTCACCGTTGAGATCAAAGGCGGAGCGCCGGGCGCGGTTCGAGTACGGCAGGCCTCGCCCGCTGACGTCACCATCGAGCCTCCCGAGTCCCACGGTGACCTGGATGCGACGATCACCGCCTCGCGCCGGGGGCGTCACCGGCTCCCGGCGGCCGCGCTGCGCTCGGAAGGGCCGCTCGGCCTCGGCGCCGCATACCGGCGCAGCGATGAGGAGGCCGAGCTGCTCGTCTATCCCGACCTCCCCACCGCCCGACGGCTCGCGCTGCTCGTGCGGCGCGGGCGCTTCCCCGAGAGCGGCAGCCGGCCGAGGGGTGCTCTCGGGCTCGGCACGGAGTTCGAGTCGGTCAGGGACTATTCACCCGACGACGATTTTCGACAGATCAACTGGGCCGCGACGGCGCGCACCGGTCGCCCGATGAGCAACCAGTTCCGGCTCGAGCAAGACCGTGACGTTCTTTGCGCCGTCGACGTCGGCCGCCTCATGGGCGCGCCTCTGGGGGGCGCCACGCGCCTCGATGCCGCGGTCGATGCCGTAACGGCTGTGTCGCTGGCGGCCGACGAGCTCGGGGACCGCTGCGGTGTTCTGGCCTTCGACGACGCCGTCCGCCGGGATCTCGGGACGCGACGTAAGGGGGCCCGGGCGGTGGTCGACGCCGTCTTCGACCTCGAACCGAGCTCGGTCGACAGCGATTACGAGCTCGCCTTTCGCAAGCTCGAAGGCACGAAGAGGGCGTTCATCCTGGTGCTCACGGATCTTCTCGACACGAGCGCCGCCCGATCGCTCGTCGATGCCCTTCCGGTGCTTGCCCGGCGCCACTCCGTGGCCGTGGCAAGCGCCGTGGACACGGATTTGCAGGACATCCTGCAGCGCCCACCCGGCGCGCTCGCCGATGTCTACGAGGTCGCCGTGACGCTCGAGGTCCTGGAGGCGCGCCGCCGCGCCGTGGCCCAGCTCCGCGCGACCGGCGCGGACGTCATCGAAGCACCGCCGAGATCCCTGGGCGCCGCCTGCGTGGGCGCCTATCTGCGCGCCAAGCAACGCGCTCGAATCTAAGGCGCTGGTGCCCCGCCCCAAGTCGTGACGTCGTGACCCGTGGTTGCTGCGTTTAGGGCACCCCGGCAGCCGTTTAGCCGCAATGACCGCACTGGAGAGCCTGGTCGGGTCCGACTCCCGTTGCCGTTGCTGCGTTTAGGGCGCACAGCAGCCATTTAGCCGCAATGACCGAGGAGGCAGACCCCCGGAGATGGCTTGGAGGTGGCCGAGGGCGAGGCGCCTTGTCTCGGTGTAGGGGCGATTTAGTCCGGGGCAGCCGTTTTCGAGCGAAGCACCACCAGCGCCCAGTAGACGACGCCCAGCGACACGCCGACGGTGCTTACGGCGACGAGGCCGGCGCCTGCGGGGGTGACGAAGCCCTCGATCAGTCCCGCCAACACGAGCCACGGCGCGGTGCCGAGCACGACCAACAGGGCCGGGCGCGCCTCGGCGACGAGGGACTCGCGCCGGCTTTTCGTCCCCGGCTCTACCAGCGCCCAGCCCAGGCGCAGCCCCGCGGCCGCGGTGACGACGATTAAGGAGAGCTCGAGGACCCCGTGCGCGACCACGAGCTCGTAGAGGGAGCGCCCGTTGCCCGCTCCGGTCGCCAGGCCCGCGACCGTGCCGAGCAGCACCCCGTTGTAGACGAGCACCAAGCCTGTGAGAACGCCGGCGGCGATGCCCCCTGCGAAGGAAAGAAAGGTGACCTGAATGTTGTTGGTGAAGATCGCGCTGCTGAAGGCCGCCTGCTCGTCGACGGAGAGTCCGAGGTCGGCCCCCGCCGGGCGCGGCTCGGTCACGCCGTGGTACTCCGCCGGGATGAGCCCCGCCGCCGCGCCCGGATCCTGCAACGACCAGCCCGCCGCGAGAGCCGCCGGTCCGAATAGCAGCAGGGCCGCGAGCACCAGCGCGGTGCGCCGTTCGGCGACTAATCGCCAGTAGTCCCGGGCGAAGAAGGATCGCAGCGACGCTCTTCGCCCCGAGCTCGCGTAGACGAGCCCGCGCGCCCTGCCGACCACATCCTCGAGCCTCACGACGAAGGGATCGGCGGGCCAGCGGCGCCGTGCAACGGCCAGATCGGCGGCGGCCATGCGGTAGAGCTCACCGAGCCGAAGCGCGCTGGGGGGGCCGAGCCGTTCGGCCCGGCCCCGGCTCCGGTGGACCAGCCGCTCGAGTTCTTCCCACACCGGTCTGCGCTCTTCGATAAATCGTTCTAGGTTCATGGCGTGCGCTACGAAGACTCCGTTTCGATCTCGACGCCCGAGGGCGTTGCCATTGACATGATCCTCGCGGGACTCGGCTCGCGCTTCGTCGCCGGTCTCGTGGATGCTCTCATAAAGGGAGTCATCCTCGGCACCCTTTTTCTTGCGACGAACGTTCTTGCGGGCGAGGGTTTCGGGGGCGGCGTGCTCGTTGCGCTCCTGCTCGCGCTCTCGTTTCTGATCAACTTCGGCTACGACGTGCTGTTCGAGGTGCTGTCTTCGGGCCGGACCCCCGGCAAGCGGATGATCGGGATCAGGGTCGTGAGCGAGAGCGGGCAACCCGTCGGTTTCGTTGCCAGCGCGATTCGGAACCTGATGCGCCTGGTCGACATGCTTCCGGTCGGCTACGTCGTGGGATCCGTCGCGGTGCTCGCCAACGCACGCAACCAGCGCCTCGGGGACCTGGCCGCAGGCACGCTGGTGGTGCGCGAGCGTCGCAGCCAGCACGAGATGCCATGGGGTCCTGCACCGACTTCGGTCCCCTTTCACGAGCTGCAGACCTGGGACGTCAGCGCGGTCACCGACGAGGAGGTCGCGACGGTCCGTGCGTTCCTGGCACGTCGCTACGAACTGGCGCATGCGGCTCGCAACCAACTTGCCGACGATCTGGCTCGCGGTCTGCGCCCGCGGGTGGCCGGCGCGCACGGCCACCTCTCGCCGGACGATTTCCTCGCCGCTCTGGTAGCGGCCAAGACCGCACGGGCTTGATGCTCCGGCGCGAGCGACGAACTAAGCTCGAAATGACATGACTTCCTTCACTCACGAGGCACAGAGAACCTCATGCGCTGGGATCGCCGGAGCAGGAGTTCATGGAGGTCTGGTACGCGACCATCACCCATCCCGAACAGGGGTCGGGCTCTGGCTTCGCTACACGATCATTGCGCCGCGCTCGGGTGAGCCCTACTGTGAGCTCTGGAGCCTCTACTTCGATCCCGACAACAAGAAGACGTTCGCCGGCGTGGCCCTTCTTCGCGCACAACGATGACTTCAAGATCGTCGGCGCGGCGCGCGCTTTGCCGGAGCGAATGGTGCAGGTGGCGTATATGAGGACCCCGACGGCTCGAGAAGGTGCTGCGCCAACTCAGAGATTGCGGACATGGCCATCGAGTTGTTCGGCAAGCAACGCGGGAATTGGCGGTACATCGATAGCCTCATGTGTCTGCGCAGCGCGCACCTCGAGTTCGGGCGAAGAGACCCGTTCGTCGAGGTGCCGATTGCGTTCTGACGGAGGCGAACGGAGGTTGAGATGGCGAGCGAGATTCAAGTGACTTTCGACTGTGCGGATCCGAGTCGGCTGGCGCAGTTCTGGGCCGAGGCGCTGGGCTACAAGTTGCAGGATCCTCCCGAGGGCTTCGACTCGTGGGAGGACTGGGCGCGTGAACAGGGGATCCCCGAAGACCAATGGAACTCGCTGAGCGCCGTGGTCGACCCCGGCGGCCAAGGTCCCCGGCTGCTTTTCCAACGGGTGCCCGAGGGCAAGTCGACGAAGAACCGTGTGCATCTCGACATTAACGTGGGCCTGCCGCGCGACGACGCGTCGCGCCGGAGGGTCGAGGACTCGGCGGAGCGCCTGGCCGGCCTCGGCGCGACGAAACTGCGCGAGGCCGAGGAGCGCGGCGAGTTCTGGATCGTGATGCAAGACCCCGAGGGCAACGAGTTCTGCCTGCAATAACCTCGACATCCCCCCAACCACAAACGATGGAGCGGTTGGGTAACTCACCAGCGCGCCGGCCCGGTGCCGGGCTCGGGACCTCGCAATCGAGGTCGAGACGCCCACCAACCACAAATAACGTTGCCTGTGGGTAACTGGACTAGTACTAGTCGTCGGGGATGACGCGGCGGGCTCTCTTGGTCTGGGAGCGGTGGCGCTTGTCTTGGAGGCGGCGCTCTTTTGCGGAACGCGACGGCTTCGTCTTGACGCGCGGCTTGTCCACGGCCAGAGCCCCGTCGACGAGTTGAGCCAGCCGCAGCCTGACCTCGTCGCGGTTACGAAGCTGGGACCGGTGTTTCTCGCTGGCGACTCGCAGCGTCCCGCTCGAGTCGATGCGATTCCGAAGCTTCGCACGGATGCGGTCGCGCTGGCGCGGCCCCAGGGCCGACGAAGTGTCGATGTTCCACAGAAGCTCCACCCGCGTCGACACCTTGTTCGCGTGCTGGCCACCGGGCCCGGACGAAGTCGTGAAGCG
>JALZIB010000077.1 GCA_030860505.1 Actinomycetota bacterium | reverse complement strand
CGGGGGGCCGCGCCGAGTACGTCGAGTACATCGTTCCCGGAATCTTGCTGATAGCCGTGGCCAGCGCATCCACAGGGACGGCGATATCGGTCGCTATGGACATGACCGAAGGCATCATCGACCGCTTAGTGGATTCGTCCCCTCGGACACGTTGCCGGCCGCAATGCGCTGGTTCGCAGAGAATCAGCCTTTCACTCCCATCATCGAGACACTGCGGGGATTGCTGACGTGCACACCGATCGGCAACAGCGCCGTCATCGCCGTCGCCTGGTGCGTCGGCATCACACTGGTTGGATATCTGCGGGCGCTGGCCGCATACAACCGGAGGCCCGTGCGATAGCCCGCGCTCGAGAAGCTTTCGGTACGGTGAGTCGACACCTTCTCGCAGCAGTCGTACCCGCAACTCAGAAGCGGCCCCCTCAGGGTCCGGCTTCGCGTGGGTCACCGTCGTTGAGGACTCGCTCGGTTTGCGCCGCCATGAAACGTTCGACCGCGGCGCGCACGTCATCGTGTTTGTTCCCAAGGATGCGCGCCGCGAGGTGGGCGGCGTTGGTTGCTCCCGCGGTGCCGATGGCGAGCGTCCCCACCGGCACACCGCCCGGCATCTGAACTATCGAAAGCAGCGAGTCGAGACCCTTGAGGGCGCGCGACTGCACGGGAACTCCCAGCACCGGCAACGTCGTCTTGGCCGCGATCATGCCGGGTAGATGCGCCGCGCCCCCGGCCCCCGCGACGATGACTTCGAGTCCTCGTTCGGCCGCATTCGACGCGTACTCGAACAAGAGGTCGGGCGTGCGATGGGCACTGACCACGCGCACTTCGTGGTCAATCCCGAGCTCGCCGAGCACATCCGCGGTGTGCTTCATCGTGTCCCAGTCGCTGCGCGACCCCATGATGATCCCGACGAGCGCGCTCACGAGAGCGCCTCTGTCGCTCGCAGTGCGATGTCGCTGCGCTGGTGTTTGCCCTCGAAGGTGATTGCGCCGGCGGCCTCGTAGGCGCGCGCGCGGGCGGACGCAAAGTCGTCGCCGAGGGCGCTGACCGCTAGCACTCGGCCCCCAGCCGTCACCAGCTCGTCACCGCGCTCGATCGTCCCCGCGTGAAAGACCTCGACCCCCTCCAGTACCTGCGCATCATCGAGTCCCTCGATGACTGCGCCGGTCGCGTAGCTTCCGGGGTAGCCGCCGGAGGCGAGCACGACGCTGACGCATGCCTCCGGAGCCCACTCGAGGCGCACGCCCGCCAGGTCCCCAGCCGCCGTCGCGAGGGCGACCTCGCAGAAGTCACTGCGGAGACGCGGCATCAGTGCCTGCGTCTCGGGGTCGCCAAAGCGAGCGTTGAACTCGACCACGCGCGGCCCCCGGCTCGTCAGCGCCAGTCCCGCGTAGAGTGCACCCACGAATGGCGTGCCGGCCTCGGCCATCGCGCTCACCATGGGACGAATGACGGTGGACTCGAGTTGCTCTGCGACGTCCTCGGGGCACGCCGGTACGGGACTGTAGGAACCCATACCTCCTGTGTTCGGCCCCTCGTCGCCGTCGAATGCCCGCTTGTAATCCTGCGCGAGCGCACAGGAGACGACGGCGCTCCCGTCGGTGAGAGCGATGAGCGAGGCCTCCTCGCCGTCGAGAAACTCCTCGACGACCACCCTGGCCCCCGCATCCCCGAAGGAGCGACGCTCGATACGGTCGCGCACCGCCTCGACGGCCTCCCCGCGTGAGGTCGTCACGACCACGCCCTTGCCGGCGGCGAGCCCGTCTGCCTTCACGACGTAGGGGGGGCCGAGCTCGTCCATGAAGCCGATCGCCTTGTCGGCGTCGTCGAACGACTGCCAGCGCGCGGTGAGCACCCCCGCTCGGTCCATGAGCTCTTTGGCGTAGGACTTCGAACCTTCGATGCGCGCGGCGGCCGCATCGGGGCCGAAGACCTTGAAGCCCTCGGCCCTCAAGGCGTCGGCGACACCCGCGACCAGGGGTGCCTCGGGGCCGATCACGACGAGATCGGCGTTCACGAACCGAGCCGCCTCGAGCCCGTTCGCCGGAGTCCCCGCGTCGCCGTCGAAGACCTCGGCTATCGCTGCGATCCCCGGGTTGCCGGGCGCCGCAACGACCGTGTCGACGGACGAGGAGCGAACCAGGGCCCACACGAGAGCACTCTCGCGCCCACCCGAACCGACTACGAGGATTCTCACGACATCTCTCTGACGCGCACGATCTCGTCGCGGGCCGGACCGACCGAAGCCCACGACACCGGGGTGCGCGAGAGATCCTCCATTGCCTCGAGATAGGCGCGCGCTGCTTTGGGAAGGTCATCGAGCGAACGCGCTCCCGAGATGTCGCCGCCCCAGCCCCCGAACTCCTCGTAGACCGGGGTGCACTTGTTGAAGATTGTTTGATGCGGCGGGAAGTCGACGTAACGCGTGCCCTCGTAGCTGTAGGCGACGCAAACCTTGATCGATTCGAACGCGCTCAAGACGTCGAGCTTGGTGACCACGAGTTCGGTCAAGGTGTTGAGGCGCGCTGCGTAGCGCGCGGCTACCGCGTCAAACCAGCCACAGCGACGCTTCCGTCCCGTCGTCGTGCCGTACTCGCGTCCGACTTCGACGAGCACTTCCGCGTCGGCGGGATCGGCCTCCGATGGAAAGGGTCCAGAGCCAACGCGCGTGCAGTACGACTTGGAGATTCCGATGATTCTTTCGATGTCACGTGGTCCGACTCCAGCTCCCGCACATGCGCCCCCGGCAATGGGATTCGACGAGGTCACGAACGGATAGGTGCCGTGATCGAGATCGAGCATGGTCGCTTGCGCACCCTCGAACATCACATTGCGACCGTCGTCGAGCGCCGTCTGCACAAGCAGCGTCGTATCTGTGATGTAGGGGCGGAGACGTTCGCCGTAGTCGAGGTACTGCTGCCTGATCTCGTCGGAGTCCACTGGGAGCCGCCCGAACACGCGCGTCAACACGAGGTTCTTCTCCTTGAGCACGACCTCGAGCTTGGCCGTGAAGATCTTCTCGTCGAGCAAATCCTGCATCCGAATGCCGATACGCGCGGCCTTGTCCGCATAGGTGGGTCCGATGCCCCGCTTGGTCGTTCCGAGCCGGTTGCGGCCCAGGAAGCGCTCGGTGACCTTATCGAGCTCGAGGTGATACGGCATGATCACATGCGCGTTGCCGGAGATCTTCAGCTTCGATGTGTCGATCCCGCGCCCTCCGAGTGCATCCATCTCCTCGAGCAGGACTCCTGGATCGACGACGACTCCCGGACCAATCACGGGAGTGCAGCGCGGATAGAGGATGCCGGTGGGGACGAGGTGCAGCGCATAGTGCTCCTCACCCACGACGATCGTGTGTCCCGCGTTGTTGCCACCCTGATAGCGCACGACGTAGTCCGTGTGCTCGGCCAGGAGATCGGTGACCTTGCCTTTGCCCTCGTCGCCCCACTGAATGCCGACGAGAGCCGTGCCGCTCATGAGTGAGAACCCCTTAGCGTTCGATGCGGAACTTGATGCGGACGTGTGTCAGATACTCGGCGATGCGGCCGTCCGCGACGGTGCACGACGTCTCGAGCACGTCCATGGCGTGGATGCCGCGAATGGTTCTCGAGGCTTCGGCGAGAGCCTGGTTCGCAGCGTCCTTCCACGACTCGTTGGATACGCCCACAAGATCGATGGTCTTGATCACAGCCACGTACGCACCCCTCCCTCTCGTCCGCGCGGTCGCTGCGCATCCTAACGGGGCGCGGTCACGACCACGCTGTTCGCCATCTTGTCGTGCCACGACTGCCGTTGGGGATCCCACAGAGGCCACAGGAGGTTGAGCACTCCAGGGAAGTAGAGGAACAACCAGAACACGCCCATGAGCGCCCATCGCAGGAGTGCGCGTCCGAAACCGATGGTCGATCCGTCGTTGGCGTCGGCCACACGAGTCTTAGTTACGCGCTGTCCTAGCGTCGCTCCCTGCTCGCCCCCTTGCAAGAGAGCGAAGTAGAAGGGAATGAACACGAAGTAGCACGCCGCGAAGGCCCACATCCGAACGGCGGTGCGCGCACCTGAATCGACCCGACCGGTGAAGGGGTCGACCGTACCGGGTCCGACGGCTGCGTCGACGATCTCAAGCACCAGGAGCACGGGAACGGTCACGACCACGAGGTCGATCAGCAACGCCAGCACGCGCTGCCACCACCCCGCGTAGACGACCGCCGTGCCCTGCGCCCACGAGGGGGCCGGTTTCGGTGCGGGCGCCCGCCACGGCCCGTAGGGAGCCGGGAGGTGGGGTGTCGGGGCACCCTCGTAAGGCGGGGGGACCTGCTGCGGATAAGGCATCCCCGCGGGCCCAAGGGGGTCGGGGCGGGGCGAGGGATGGGCCTGGGGCGTGAGCGCCGGAGCTGCGGGATGGGACACCGCGTACGCGCTCGGGCCCACCGGCGCGGGCTGCACCTGGTCGCCGGCCGTCCGCCGAGACGCAACCGGAGGCCCGTAGGGGTGATGATCCCAACGGTCGGACAGCACGTTCCAGTACAGCCAGCGCCCGTCGTCGCGACGCAGCCACCAGGTCCCGGCTCGATAAATGGGCTCGTCCATCACTTCCCGTCGGGTCGAATTGTCGGGTTCGCCGGGCGGCACGTGACATTCCGCTTCGAAGTTCATCGTCGCATATGGTCGCCGTTTCGAGATGAGGACGAACACGAGCACGCGGCATCGGACAACGGCGGAGAACGTCGTTGGGCTGAGCAGCGTCGTACTCTTGGTCTTGTCGCTCCTGCCGGGCTGGGGCGCCATCGCCGTTCGGGCCACCAACCTCGGCGAGCTGGGACGCCTTCCTGGTGCGACGGGACACTTCAACGCCTTCTACGGCTACGGCTGGTCCCTGCAGGCGGCGGTCGCAGTGGCGGTCGTGGCGGGAACGATCGCGATCGCACGCAGATTCAAGCCGCTCGGCATTCCACGCTTGCTGTACCTTCTAGCCGGCGTGGCCGTGACCGCAGGCGTGCTCATCGCGCTCGTCCGGGGACCGGCCGTGACGGGGTTCGACGATGTCCCTCGCGCCGAAGTGCGCCGGGGGCCGCTCATCGGGGCAGCCTTGATTCCCTCGCTCGCGATGACGGCAGCAGGAGTGAACTTCGCTCACACGCAGCGGCCCCGGAGGCGGCGAAGACGCCGGCGGTGAGTCGCCCGTCTCGACCGGCTCGGTGCCTATAGTGAGACTGAGCCAAGAAACTCCGGCAACAGAAATCCGCCTCAGCCGCCGATGTAAGCAGCGAGACTGCGCTCGTTGTTGGCGCGCTGGACAGGGTTTGCGATGATGAGATGGACTGAGGCCCCGCGGGGCCGGGAGGGGAGACATGGAAATGGACGACGGCTTGTTCCAGATCATCACCATGGTGCTGCTGGGGGTCACGCTCCTGGTCCTTGTGCTCACGCTTCTGAACTTGGGAAAGCTCGGCAAGAAGGTCGACGAGCTCGTCGCGCGCGCACCCGGCGACGAGCGCGACCCGTCGAGTCAGCGGGACCAGCAGCACCACGAAGAGCCAGCGCGCACCGACGAGCACGGGGGTGGAGACGAGTGGCAACGACCTGAGCTGGAACCCGCCGGACAGCGCGCGGCTCAGACCTCGCAGTATCCCGTTGCCTCGCACCAGGAGCACGCACCCGCACAGGAGGCGTCCGCGCCGGCGACCGAGGAGGCGTCCGCCGCGCCACAGGACAGGGGCTCGACGCTGATAACGGGGGCCCCCGCAGCGCAGGAGGAGCCACGGCAGGCCGAGCCGCTGCAGCAGGATCCCGCGCCCACGCAGCAGGATCCCGAGCCCGTGCAGCAACAGGAGCCGGCGCCGGCCCGAAGCCAGACGACCGGCTTCGAGGACGCTCCAGAGGAGCAGCCCTTCGAGCGAGACGGGCGCTGGTGGTTCAAGCGCGGTGACGAGATCCTCGTCTACGACGAGCAGACTGGAGGCTGGCAGCCGGCCCCGGCCGAGGCAACCGGAGGTGGAGCAACCGGTCCGGCCATGGCCGAGGACGGCACCGGTGGATGGCAGCAACAACAGGCGGGCCAGGAGGCGCAGCAACCGGAAGACGAGGCTCAGGGCAGCTTCTGGAAATGCCCGTCGTGCGGCGCGGTCAACGGTTCGACCGCAACGGCCTGCCGGATGTGCTTCACACCGAGATAGCGCTCCGGGACCGAGCTAGTCCTGCTCTCAGGGCGCGCTCAAGGCCCTTGTTGATGGAATCCCTGGATGCGGTCTGATGAACAACTGCCACAGGGACTACGCGCAACAGAACGCTAAGGAGCTAGCTGCCCTCCTGACCAAGAAAACCGCTTCTCACACCTCGTCAGACCGCCTGTCCGAGAGCTAGTACAGCGCTCGCGGCCACGGAAAAAGGCGGACCGTCATTCCCTCGTGCAGCGTGATTCTATTCACGCTGCCGCCTATTCAAGTTGCTGCCGTGCTGGGACATCTTCGAGAGCGGAGCGCAGCAACGCCTTCGCCGACCACCGCATCGTTGCGACCGCCTCGGCGCGCGGGAGTCCGCCGACGTCGGTCAGCCATACCAATGCCTCGATTCCGATCGTCGCTCGGATCGCTAGGACGAGTCGGCGGATTTCCGTCTCGGACAGGTGTCCGCGCAGCGGGGTCAGGGCGTCCTCGATCCAGTAGATGCCTCGACCTTGGCGTAGGGGCATCTCGTCGTTCTTCGGAGCGTCCGGTCCCAAAGCGAGTCGGAGGGTGGCGCGTAACTCGGGCTCATGGTCGACGACTTGCTGGGTGAGTCTTTCTGTGACGATCTTGAGTCGTGCCGATGGGTCCGAAGGAGGGTCCACGCCGAGCAGCGAAGGCTCATCCAGCTCTGGGTAGGTCGCAATAAGTAGCTCGTTCTGGTTGGCGAAGTACCGGTACGCGGTAGTGCGGGCGACTTCTGCTCTCTGGGCCGCCTGCTCGACCGTAGGGGTGAGTCCCTCACCGAGCAGCTGTCGAGTGGCTTCGATCAAAGCGCTGCGAGTGCGCGCTTTCTGCTTCCGACGTCCCTTCATCTCATATGGGATTGACATGTCCATCATGGTACTCTAATCTCATAAAAATATTGGCATTTCGGGTCTAGAAGGAAGGGCGAAATCATGACTACGGCGATTCCGATAGTCCGGGCTGAAGGTGAGGGTGAGCGTCTCTGGTTCTACGGGGGCGGGGTGTTCACGATCAAGGCGACCAGCGCAGAGACGGGCGGCTCGCTCTTCATGTTCGAAGACACGATGGTCCGGGGCAAGACCACGCCTTTACATCTCCACCCCGAAGAGGAGGAGGCCGTCTACGTGATAGAGGGTGAGTTGCTGGTGCACGTCGAAGGCCAGGAGTATCCGGTCAGCACTGGAGGCCTCTTCGTCGTACCGAGGGGCGTCCCTCATGCGTTCCTGGTTACCTCCAAGATCGCACGAGTGCTGGCGATCCTGACGCCGGGGAAGGCTGAAGCTTTCTACCGAGGAGCGAGCGAGCCGGCGACCTCGGATACCGACCCCTCGGGGCCTGTCGACTTCGACCGCCTGCGTCGGTCGGCAGAGCACAATGGGAGCATTCAG
>JALZIB010000051.1 GCA_030860505.1 Actinomycetota bacterium | reverse complement strand
GGCCGCTCAGCAGCAGATGGCCTGTGGGCTCGTTGCGTCCGCGCGCCGCCTGCAGAACGATGTCGAGGTGCTCCTTGAGCTCGGGTTGACCGACGAACTCGTCGATGTTGCGAGGTCGGAGCGAGATCTCGGCCTCGCGCTCCGCAGGATCGGTGGACGCTGCCAGGACCTCTTCGCTCATGTGCCGTTGCCAGCGCGATCACTGAGACGATCGCTTCCGTTTCCTGCGCGATCGTCGAGACGATCGCTGGCCCTCGGGGCGCGATCGTTTGATAGCTCCTTGAGGGCAGCGCGAACGAGATCCTCGACGCTGTGGTCATCTTTCAGCGCGATCTCGTTGAGCGCCACGCGCACCTCACCCGGGGAGTATCCGAGATTCTCGAGCGCCGAGCGCGCCTTCGTGACCGTGTCGGGCCCGGCGCCGACGAGCGCTAGATCGGGAAGGGCCAGCTTCTCCTTCAGTTCCAAGACGATACGTTGCGCCGTCTTCTTTCCGATACCCGGCACGGACGAGATCGCCGCGACGTCGTCTGAGACGAGAGCTCGACGAAGGTCCTCAGCCGAGAAGGCGGAGCACACCGCAAGCGCCACCTTCGGGCCGACCCCGCCCACGGCGATCAGCAACTCGAAGATGCGCTGCTCGCCCTCGGACTCGAACCCGAACAGCGCGAGAGCGTCCTCTCGCACGTGCACGTGTGTAAAGAGCCTGACCTCCCTGCCGTCGGCCGGGAGCGCGGCAATGGTCCGCGCCGAGCACGTCAACCTGTAACCGACCCCACTCACGTCGACGAAGCAGCCGTCGGCCGTGCGACCGGCCACCGCACCCTTAAGGAACCCGATCACCCCGTCTTTCTCCTTATCGCCCGGCGAAGCCCACTGCGATTCAGGTGACAGATCGCGAGCGCGCAGGCGTCTGCGGCGTCCGGAGGACTGGGCGCCTCGGCCAACCCGAGTAATGCCGTCACCATCGCCTGGATTTGTGACTTGCTCGCCCCTCCGTAGCCCACGACCGACTGCTTGACCTCGTTCGGTGTGTAGTCGGTGACCTCGAGGTTCGCCTCGGCCGAGGTGGCGAGGGCGACCCCCGAGGCCTGGCCCACCGCCATGGCCGTCTTGACGTTGGTCGTGAAGAAGAGACGCTCGAGCGCGACCACGTCCGGCCGGTGCTCCCGCATGATGTTCGCGAGGGCGACTCGCAGCGTCATCAAGCGGCGAGCCTGGGTTTCGTCCGCGCTCGTCGTGATGACCCCGTAGGTCACCGGCGTCAACTTGCTGCCGGCACGCTCGACCACGCCGTAGCCCATCTTGGCCACACCGGGGTCGATTCCCAGCACCCGCACACGCACCTCCGTCGAGTCCGTTTATCGAACGCCTGTTCGGCACAGAGTAGCCCGTCTCGCCCCGCGCGACGCGTCTTTGGCCGTCTCTCCGGCTCAGGTGGAGGCCTCCTTCGTCTCCCCTCTGGTCGGGAAGGCCCGGGCCGGGATGAGGTGGGCAAGCGCTTTGGAGCGCGAGGCAAGCACCGGCGCGCCGATCGCCAGGATCAGCACATAGAGGGCGACGAACGGCCCGATGCGATCGTCGAGACCCGCCGCAGCGGCGAACGAGGCGAGGATCAAGGAAAACTCGCCGCGCCCCAGGATAGTGAACCCGACGTTACTCGCCTGGCGGCGGCCGAAGCCGTTGATCCTCGAGCAGGCGATGCCCGCCGCGACGTTGAGTACCAGGGTCAAAACGACCGCGACGGCCACAGGAACCACGACCGGACCGAGGCTACCGGGATCGATGCTCAGCCCGAACACGAAGAAGAACACCGCGGCGAACGCATCTCGAAGCGGGAGCACGAGCCGTTCGATGAGCGGCGCCTGCTTGGTCTCGGCCAGGATGAGGCCCACCATGAACGCGCCGATGGCGTCCGAGACCCCGATCTCCTCGGCGAACCCTGCGACGATGATGGCGAGGCCCACGAACACCACGGTCAGCAACTCCTCGTCGTCGCCGCTGCCCAGCAGCCGCCCCACGTAACGAGCGCCGAAGCGGGCGATGGCGAACAGCACGAGGAGGAAGAGAAAGGCGCGCCCCACGACCACGATCGACTCCACTGCGCCGGAGGCCTGACCCAAAACGGGCTGAAGCACCGCGAGGTACAACGCCAGAAAGATGTCTTCGACGACGATGATGCCGAGGATCAGGCGCGTTTCGGGATTCGCCAGGCGCTCGAGGTCGATGAGAACCTTCGTCACGATCGCTGAAGACGAGATACCCACGGCCCCCGCGATCACGAGGGCCTCGGCGAGGCCCCAACCCAGGGCGAGGCCGAAGAGGATTCCACCTCCGACGTTGAGCGCGAGGTAGATCACCCCCGCTCCTACGAGTCGAGGCCCGCCGTCGATCAGATCTCTGAGCGAGAACTCGAGGCCGAGGTGGAACAGCAGCATGATGAGCCCGACGGCAGCGAACAATTCGAGGTCGGCGGGATCGTCCACGAGGACGATCCCCGGCGTGTTCGGGCCGAACAGGATGCCGGCGGCCATAAAGAACGGAATCGTGGGCAGCCCAATACGACTGCCGAGGCGCGCGAACAGTCCCGCCGCCAGAAACGCACCGCCCAGGGCGATGAGTGCGTTTCCCATGCTCAGCCCAACATGAAGCTGAGGAAGCCGTTGAAGTGCTGTTGTGGGCCGACGACCACCAGCCGGTCTCCGGAGCGGAGCACCTCATCGGGGTCCGGAGCGGTGATCGTCGCCCCGGTACGAACTATCGCGATGACACTCATCTGCGTGCGTTTTCGTACCTGCAGCTCGGCTAACGACTTCCCCGTGGCCGGGCTCTCCTCGGTCAGCGTTATCCAATCGAGCGCGAACTCTCCGATGAGCGCCTCGATCTCCTCTACCACCGCTGGTTTGAAATATGCGCCGCTCAAGACGGCGCCCAGGCGACGAGCCTGGTCGTCGGTGAACTTCAGCACGGCCGTCGGGTCCTCTGCGTTGCGCTCGAAGACGTAGAGGTCCCTTCGCCCGGAGTGATGGATGACGACGTCGATCCGTTCACCCTTGCCGACCACCAGCTCGAACTTCCGACCTATACCGGGCAGCTCCTCTTCGTGTACGGACAACGAGATCTCCTCCCCTCACGGACGCGCTCGGAAGCCGGCGTGAAAGACCATCGATCCCACGGCTAACGGCGCCACGAGCGCGCGTGGAGCAGCGGGGGTGCATAGTGTTCCAGTCTAAGAGAGCATCCCAGTTGCCCGAAGTCACTTGTGCGAGAGGCGTCTCCTCCCTAGCATCCCGCTAGTCGATCCAAGGCGTTTCTCCAGGAAAGGAACTCCGTGCCGACGCTGAAGGTAGTCAGTGGCCCCGCCGCGGGGCATCAGTTCGAGGTGACCTCCGAGCAGGTGCTCGGGCGCGAGGGCGCCGACATAACGATTCCCGACCCGGAGATCTCCCGCTCGCACGCCCGTCTGCGGCCGCACGCCGAGGGCATCGAGGTCAACGACTTAGGTTCGAGCAACGGAACCTTTATCAACGACGTCCGGGTGACGACTCCGACCGTGGTGCGAAGCGGAGACCGGGTGCGCTTCGGCAATTCGACCGCTCAGATCGTGGAGTTGCGGGGCGGAACCATGATCAGCCCGCCGGCCGGTACGGGCGCGCCGGGCGCCGGTGGCCCTCCCCCGGTCATCACAGGCCCCACGGCACCCCAGCAACCGGTGCACACCGGACCCATGCAGCCGATGCACTCGGGACCCATGCAGCAACAGCCGGGGCCCTACCCCTACCCCGGCTCCTATGGCCCTCCGCCGAAGGACAACTCCAAGAAGACCATCGTCATCATCGCCGCAATCGTCGGGGTCTTGGTGCTCCTGGGCGCGATTGCGCTGGTTCTGGGTCTCGGCGACGGCGGGGTCGACAACGACGAGCTCATCGCCGACGCCGACGAGCTCTGCGAGCAGGCCGCTCAGGACGTGGTGGACCTCAGCGGTCAGCAGCCCGGGGAGTTCGTGCGCAACTTCGTCGACATCACCGAGGATCTGACCGACGACATTCGAGAGATTGGTACTCCGGCCGACGACGCCGACCTCCTCGAGGACTACCTCGCCAGCCTCGAGGACTCGTCCGAGATCATCCGCGAGGCAATCCCCGCCGCAGACGCTCTGGATCAGGCGGCGATCGACGCCAAGGTGACCGAATCCGCGACGGCGGCCGAGGAGTCGGCACAGCTCGGCCAGGAGTTCGGCTTCGAGACCTGCAGGGGCTTCGAGCTCACCGGAGGCTGAGCTTTAGAGACTCGTCACGGGAATGGCGCCCGCGTCACGTCGCCCCTTATCGCTCGCGCCGGCCGACTCCTCGATCGTGCGGTAGACGACCGTGTCGGGGTCGAGGCCGAGCACCGTAGAGACACAGCCGCCCGATGCGCCGGCCCTCGACGGAGTAGAGGCGAGTGACCATGAAAGTTCACCGGCACGGGCGGGAGGTCCCCGTGAACGAACTGGATCTGCGACGCCCAGATCGGAGGAGTAGTCCGCTCCTCGATCGAATCAATCAGGTCGTCGAGATCTGGCCCCGCGATCCTCTTTAGCTCCTCCTTGCCGCCGGGCATGTCGTTGAGCACCATCGGCAGCTCGACCTCGATGAGATTGAGGAGACTCTCGGGCGTCATCAGCTTGGTCCACGTCTCCCGCCGAAAGTGCTCGAAGAGGTGCTCGCCGTAACCCAGCTTGGCCGGATCTCGCTCTCCGATGAGCTCGAGGAGCCCGCTCGAGAGCCACACAAGACGCCAGTCCGTGTCCAGGATCTCCGCCGCCCACCCGGTGGCCTCGAGCTGTTCGGCTACCTCCCGTAGGTGCGCGTCTTCAGGAAGCGATGGAGGCGAGGACATCGTCGGAGATATCGAAGTTGGCGTAGACATCCTGCACGTCGTCGAGCTCCTCCAGCGCGTCAATGAGGCCGAGAACTCTCTTGGCGTCGCCCCCCTCTACCGCCACCGTGCTCTTCGGCAACTGCGTGAGTTCGGCGTTCTCGATGGAGATGCCCGCGGCCTCGAGAGCTCCGGTCACCGCCCTGAACGAACCCGGAGGAATGATCACCTCGATGATGTTCGCTCCGCTCGTGACGTCCTCGGCCCCCGCGTCCGCGGCGACGAGAAAGACGTCCTCTTCCGAAGCTTCCTCGGCGCTCACTGTGACGACGCCCTTGGCCTCGAACATGAACGCCACGGCACCCGGTTCGGCGAGCTTTCCGCCCTGCTTGTTGAAGATGCTGCGGACGTCTTGGGCCGAGCGATTGCGGTTCGAGGTCAAGCAGCGGACCAGGATCGCCACCCCGCCGGGCCCGTAGCCCTCGTAGCTCGCCTCTTCGTAGGACTCACCCCCGAGCTCTCCGGTGCCTCGCTTGATGGCGCGCGCGATGTTGTCGTTGGGCACGGACGCGGTCTTGGCCTTGGCCACCGCCGTGGCGAGGGTGGGGTTGGCGTCCACGCTTCCGCCACCGTCGCGCGCCGCAACCTCGACGAAGCGCAGCAGCTTGCCCCACTGCTTGGCGCGCTGTGCGTCGGCGGCGCCCTTCTTGCGCTTGATCGTCGACCACTTAGAATGCCCCGACACGCAATAACCTTTCCCTCTCGGGGGTCCGGCGCCAAGCGCGCCTACCCCCCGAACCCCCGTTTGAGTGCCCCGACATCTAGCGGGCCCCTGACATCTAGCGAGCCTCGAGCAGTTCGACGAACATGGCGTGGAGCCTCGCATCACTCGTCATCTCCGGGTGAAAGCTCGAGGCCATGAAATTGTCCCTGCGCACGAGCACAGGCCGTCCGTCGTACGAGGCGAGAACCTCGACGCCGTCCCCAACGCGCTCGATCGCAGGAGCGCGGATGAACACCGCCCTGAAGGCTCCGTCGAGCCCCGTCACCTCGAGGTCGGATTCAAAGGACTCGACCTGACGTCCGTATGCGTTGCGACGGACGGTCACGTCCAAACCGCCCAGGCGATGGGGCGCGTCATGGTCGCCGGTGATTCCGTCCGCCATGAGGATCAGGCCGGCGCAGGTCCCGTACAACGGCATGCCTGCGCGGCCACGCTCCCGCAGTGGTTCGAGCAGTTCGAAGCGGTCGAGAAGCTTGCCGATCGTCGTCGATTCGCCGCCCGGAAGCACGAGCGCGTCGACGCCCGCGAGCTGCTCCGAGGTCTTGACGGCGACGCCGGTCGCCCCAGCGGCCTCTAACGCACTCAGATGCTCGCGCACGTCGCCCTGTAGAGCCAGAACCCCGACCTTCATCTAACACTCACTATCTTGTTCGTCGCGATCGTCGAGACGATCGCTACCATCCGCGCCGGGCGAGGCGTTCGGAGTCCGGCATGTCCGCCACGTTGATGCCGGCCATGGCCTCTCCCAGACCCCTCGAGACCTTGGCGACGATGCCCGGGTCCGCGAAGTGGGTGGTTGCATCGACGATCGCCCGAGCCCTGGTCGCAGGATCTCCGGCTTTGTAGATCCCCGAACCAACGAAGACGCCCTCCGCCCCGAGTTGCATCATCAGCGCCGCGTCGGCGGGGGTGGCGATGCCTCCGGCGGTAAAGAGCACGACGGGGAACTCACCGGTCTGCGCGATCTCCCGAACCAACTCGTAGGGAGCCTGCAGTTCCTTGGCCGCGCTCATGATCTCGCCGGCGTCCATGGTCGCAAGGCGCTTCATGGCTCCGGTGATGGCGCGCATGTGACGCACCGCCTCGACGACGTTGCCGGTCCCGGCCTCGCCCTTGCTGCGGATCATCGCCGCGCCCTCGCCGACGCGTCGCAGGGCCTCGCCGAGATTGGTCGCCCCGCACACGAAGGGAACGGTGAAGTCCCATTTGTCGACGTGGTTGGCTTCGTCGGCCGGAGTCAGGACCTCGGACTCGTCGATGTAGTCGACGCCGATGCTCTGCAGTACCTGAGCTTCCACAAAATGCCCGATCCGGCACTTCGCCATGACCGGAATCGAGACCGCCTCCATGATCTCGTGGACCTTCTCGGAGTCCGCCATGCGCGCGACGCCGCCCTCGGCCCTGATGTCCGCCGGGACGCGCTCGAGAGCCATGACCGCTACCGCGCCGGCGTCCTCCGCGATGGTCGCCTGCTCCGCGCTGGTGACGTCCATGATGACGCCACCCTTCAGCATCTCGGCCAGGCCGCGCTTGACGCGCAGGCCTCCGGTTTCTCTATTCTCGGTCATCGTGCGTTCCTCTCCCACTGCGCTCGTTTCGATAAGGCACCGGGGACCCAGCGGACTCTCCGAACGGTTTGCAGGTGGGTAACGAAGGGTTGCGAGCGCAGGTTGAGTCTATCAGCGACGCCCCTCCCCAACGGTGGCGCGGGCAATCTCGACTCCCCGCACAAGCTCGCTTCCGGAAGATCTGTCGTTGATTGTGGGTCGTGGTACGCGCCCAGCGCGCATGAGTCCTCACAATCAACTCTCGGGGCCGGGCGGCGCACTCGTGAGCACGCGCATTGACAGAACACTCCCTTAGACTTCGGCCGTGGCGAAAACGGATCAAACCCAGTCAGAGACGCGCGCGGCGGGCCTCGGCACCAACTTCTACAAGCTGTGGGTTGCCTCGGGGATCTCGAACTTCGGCGACGGCGTCCGGCTGACCGCTATGCCCCTGCTCGCCGCCACGATCACAAGAGATCCCCTGCTCGTCGCCGGTGTCTCTTTCGCCGGCAGCGCGCCCTGGTTGTTGTTCGCGCTCGTGGCGGGGGCGATCGTCGACCGCGTCGATCGCAGGACGATGATGTGGTCCGTTCAGGTCTTTCGCATGGGCCTCATGGGGGTATTGAGCGCTGCGATCCTCATGGGTTCGGACGGCATGGTTCTGCTGGCGCTGTTGTACCTGGTGGCGTTTCTCTTGGGGATCGGCGAGACGCTGTTCGACAATGCCGCTCAGACGATCATGCCGAGCGTCGTGCGCAAGGACCAACTGCAGGTCGCCAACGGACGCCTCTATGCCGCCGAGGAGGTCACCAACCGGTTCGCGGGACCTCCGGTGGGAGGTTTCTTGTTCGTCGCCGCCGTCGCTCTCCCGTTTCTGTTCGACGCCGTGACCTTTGGCCTCGGGGCTCTCCTCATCTTTGCCATGGCCGGCTCCTTTACTCCCTCGCGCGCCGCCGCCTCCCCCACGAAGATTCGCCACGACATCGCCGAGGGTCTGCGCTGGCTGTGGCGCCACAAGTTGCTGCGCACGCTCGGGATCATGACGGGGGTCTTCAACCTGACGGGCTTCGCGACCTTCTCGATCTTCGTGCTCTACGTGCTCGAGATCCTCGGTCTTTCCGAGACCGGATACGGCTTACTCCTCGCCATCACCGCGGCCGGCGGCGTGATCGGAAGTCTGGTCGCTCCCCGCCTGGCTCGGCTCTTCGGGGACGGGCAGAGCTTCTACATCATCATCGGCATGGGCGTGATCGAGGCCCTGGCGATCGGACTGACCTCGAGCCCGGTGGTCGTCACGGTGGCGATGATCACGGCGGGGCTCGGGGCGATGTGGTGGAACGTCATCGCCGTCGCGCTGAGACAGTCGATCGTGCCCGATCACCTCCTCGGCCGCGTCAACAGCGTCTACCGTCTGCTGGCGTGGGGCACGATGCCGGTGGGCGCGGCGATCGGGGGCTTCATGGGAAACGCCTTCGGCCTGCGCTCGCCCTACTTCTTCGCGGCGGCGGTCCTCGTCATGCTCGGCGTGGCCATCATCCCGATCGTCAGCAACCGCAGCATCGCCCAGGCCCGCGCCGAGGCGGACTGAGTACAGGGCTACTTCTTCGAGAACTTGATCGAGCCCTTGACGCTGCCCTTGTTCGATGGGATGAGCTCGATCCAGGTGGAACCGACCTCGAAGGTGAACGGGTCGCCCTTCTTCGTTTCGAAGCTCGGTACGCCGTCCTTGCCGGCCTCCCACGTCCCGGTAACGACCTCGCCGTCACGGAACAGAAAGGCTCGGCCCTTGCCGTCGAGGGTGATCTCTGGTGAGGGATTGCCGGCGACGTCGGTGATCTTGTTCGAGTCGCTCACGTCGACCTCCTGAACCAGGAGGTTGCGCGTCCCAATCTGCTTGCCCCCGGCGGCGTCGAACGAGACGCCGTCCTCGAAGCGCATCCATTTGTCGCCCTGCCAGCGCCACGTGATGGCGTTGTTTGGGTTGAAGTTGAGCGTCACCGTCTTGGTGGGCTTACCGCCGCCGGGCGCGTCGCCGAACTCGAGGAACGACGACTCCGGGGGCTCGAGCTTCTTGACTCTCTTGGCCCCCAGTCTCCTGAGCTTGAGGGTGTTGCCGAACACGCTGTGGATGTCCGTGCTTCCCGGCGGCACGCGATACAGCGCCCCCTGTGAGTTCTTCTCGTCGATCGACACCAGCTTCTGCTTCTTCAGCTCGGCCTCCACGATTCCGTTGGCGCCCGAAAAAGCGAGGATCTTCGTGAACGGTTTCGCTATCTTGGGGTCGTCGAAGCGGGCGCTGCGCACCGGCCCCCCTTCGGCGACGTCGTGGCAGTGATAGATGGCCATGAACCGAGTGACGCCTCCCTCGACGATCTCCTCGTAGACGATGTCGGCCTGATCGAGTCCGCTCTGCGGCCGTGCGTCCGGGGAGTTCTCGATCTTCAGGGCCACTGCCGGCCGGGCCAGGCTGACACCCTTGGGAGGGTCTTCGCCCGTCAGCGGACAGATCGGCGGAAGCTCTTCCTCGGCCCCCGCCTCAGCGTCGCCGTTGGAGGCGTTCGGCTCGGCCTCGTCGCCGGAGCATGCTCCCAGGAGCAGCACGCCCGCGAGGAGCGCCGCCAGAAACCGCTTAGTTGCCGAAGTCAAAGGACCCCTCCACCTCGCTCTTGGAGTTCGGGACGAGATGTATCCACACGGCTCCGGGGGCCAGGACCATGTCGTCTCCCGACCGCGTCTTGAAGGTCACGACGTCGTCGATGCTGTCGCGCTCCCAGGTGCCCTGGATCGCTCGGCCATCTCGAAACAACGTCGCCCTGCCCGAGCCGGTCTCGTCGGCGATCTCGATGGACGGCGTGCCGGTGATGTCGACGGTGTCGCTCAGGTTCACAGTGTGCTCTTCGACGATGACGTTTTCGACCCCGATCTGGCCGTGGCCCTCCGACTGGAAGGGCCCGCCCTGTTGGAAGCGCGCGTAACGCTCGCCGTTGAACTCGTAGTTGACGGTCGTGGCCTCGGAGAACTCGATGGTGACGTTGCGGGCCGCTTTAGTCTGTCCGTTGCCCTCGAAATCGCCGAACTCGAGCCCTCCGGGGGGAGCGTCGCCGAAGTCCTCCTGGCCGACACGGCGGAGCTTGCTGCTGTCGCCGTAGAGCGTGTGCTCGGTCGCGAGCCCCTCGCGCGGCACCCGTTGCATGGCGCCGCCCGCCCTGTTCTCGTCGATCTGGACGATCTCGTTCTCGGCCAGGTCGTCGAGCACGCCCTGGTTCCCGCCGGAGAAGGCGAGGAGTCTCGTGGTCGGGATCATGATCGAGGGATCCACGGCGCGGGCGCTGCGAATCGGGCCCGCCTTGGAGGTGTCCCCGCAGTGATAGATGGCCATGAACCTGGTCACGCCGCCCTCGACCAGTTCTTCATAGACGATGTCGGCGTCCTCGAGCCCTGACAGCGGGTAGGCCACGGGCGCGTTCTCGACCTTGATGGCCACCGCGGGCCGGTCGATCAGGTCTTCGTTCCTGGGCTTCTCGCCCGTGAGCGGGCATGTCGCCGGTTTGAACCGCTCGCCGATGAGGGGGATGTCCTCTTTGTCTGCGAGGACGAAATAGGCGCCCCCCGCGACGAGCACCCCGACGAGGCCGATCAGAGCGGCCTTGACTTTCGTGGACAACGCGCGCGTCCTCCTTGAACCATTCGCTTACAGATGTTCGGACCCTTGCTCGGACTCTGGCTCGGGATCGCCGTTCGGACCGCGACCGCTCAGTCGCGTCTCGAGCTGGGTGCCGACCTTGGTCTCACCAGGGCCTCGATCGCAACGAGCCAGCACCTGACCATGGCGCCCGCTGGGCTCGGAGCAAGCTATCACGGTCCTAAGCTCAAGAGCGGTATTCGCCCGGCCGCTCGATGGTCCGCCTAGAGGTCTACAAGGGCGGCGATGCGCTCGGTTGCGGGGACGTGCGACGGCGACTCGGCGACGAACCACAGCGTCGCCCGGCCCCCCTGATGCGGCGAGCACTTCTCGATGGCCGAGGCGAGGGCGGGCGGGTAGCGAGTGACGGCGGCGGTGGCGATATCGTCGGCCTTGCCCACGAAGCCTCCGAAACCGGCTCCGAGAGGTCCCATGGCGAGCCCGGCCTGAGCCGCTGCCGCGCCGCCCGAGGCGATCCTGACCAGGCAGTGGGCCAGGACGGCCTCGAGCTCAGTGCGGCTGAACTGCTCGACCAGGGCGGTCGTCACCACGATGGTAGGTCTCGAGGTCTTGGCCACCATGGCGTTGGGACCGTCGGCGTCGGCCACGAGCAGCGCAGGCGCGTCGACGCCCAGATCCGCGGCCAGCCCCGTAACCAGGTTCTCGAGCCTGGCCAGCTCGCCGGGGCGCGGCTCCCTGGCCCCCGCCTCCGCGAGCGCCCGCTTGCCCTGGGACGTGATCCACCACAGCGCCGTCGCGGCGTAGACGACGAGCACGCCGACCACGATCACCACCGGGACTCCGAGCGGAATGAACAAGAGGACGATCACAGGCACCAACCCGAACGCAGCCGTGAGGCGCCATGCGCGCGCCCCGGGGCCGAGCGCGGGTGCCCCTGCCTGGCCCCAGTCGGGCAGGGTCGGACGCGACGCCCTCGGCTCCTCCACGTCCCTCATCATGGCCCAGCGCCGGCGGCCGCACGGACGTAGACGTCCTCGAGGCTCGCGGCCAGGCGGCTCCAGTCGAACTGCATGGCCCTGGTTCGCCCCGCCTCGCTCATCGCCCCGGCTCGAGCGTCGTCGGTGAGCACCGCGCGCAGGCCGTCGGCCAGCGCACCGGGGTCGTTGGCGGGGACGAGCAGAGCGGCGTTCCCGGCCACGGCCCGGAACCCGGGTAGGTCGGAGCAGACCACCGGTGCGCCAGCGGACATCGCCTCGAGGAGCACGATCCCGAACGACTCGCCGCCCAGCGCAGGCGCGCAGTAGACATCGGCCGCGGCGAAGATCCCCGCCTTGAGGTCGTCGTGAACCTCCCCGATGAAGGCCACGTCGATGTCGAGACGCCCGGCCAACGCGCGGCAGGCCCTCTCCTCGGGACCCGTGCCGGCGATCACTAACTTCGCCTCGAGGTCCCTGAGCCGGGTCATGGCCTGGATCAGAACCTCGAGTCCCTTGCGTCGCTCGAAGCGACCGAGGAAGAGCACGGCCGGGCCTGCGCCGAGGTCGACGGGCTGTGCCGACGAGAAGCGCGCCACCTCGACGCCGTTCGGAATCACCTCGTAGTCACCGGGAAAATAACGCGCGATGAGGTCACGCGCCGCCTCCGACACCACGATGCGAACGCCGAGCCGGTCGATGGCCCTGCGCAAGAAGGGCCGGGCCGTCCAGTAAGCGGCGCTGGCCTCGGATGAGGCGTGGAACGTACCCACGCACGGCCCCGTCACGTTGAGCAAGGCCAGTCCGCTGAGGCTCGGGATGAGCGGCTCGTGCAGATGCACGACGTCGGGACGAAGCTCGGCGAGGGTCCGGCGAACGCCTGCGGCCGCGACCGGTCCGAAGGTGATAGGCGCCATAGACCCATTGGCCGGAATCGAAACGGCCCGGCCGATGCGGACCGACTCGTCTATTTGCTCGATCTCTCCAGGAGGGCGAGGGGCGCGCCACGTCCGGGGTGCGATGACCGTGACCTCGTGGCCGCGCGCACGAAGAGTCGCCGCCTGTGCCTTGACGTGGGTCTGGACGCCACCGAAGCGATCCCATGCGTAGGGGCAGACGATCGCGATCCTCACCTCTTGTTCGCCTTCTCCCGGTCGACGATCCAAAAGGGTTGGAACACATGCCACTCCTCCGGTCGCCTGGCGATGAACGTCTCGAGTTTCTGGGCCGCACTTCTCGTCAACTCCGCGACCGCACCGGGACTCCCGGCCTCAGGGCGCTCGATGGGAGCCGAGATCTCGGCAGTCCATCCCCGGCGGCCGTCGCTCAGGACGTCCCCGAAGACGCCGGCGACCATCAGCGGCACCCCCGTCCGCAGCGCGATCGAGGCGGCGCCCGCGGGGAACGTGGCGCGCTCGCCGAAGAAGTCGACCTCGATCCCGGCGCCCTTCAGGTCTCGGTCGCCGAGGATCGCGACGACCGCGCCGTTGTTGATCTCGTCGATGAGCGTGCGCGTCACTCCGGCCTGAGCCGCATGGATGCGCATGCCGAGCCGCGCGCGGTGCTCGACGAAGAAATCGAACATCCGTCGGGGCTTCAGCACCTCGGCCACGGTCACGAGCAGGTTGCCCCGAGCCCCCACCCATGCCCCCGCGGCGTCCCAGTTGCCGAGGTGGCCGACCACGACGACGGCCCCCTTGCCGCGCGCCAGCGCCTCGTCGATGTGCTCAGACCCCGTGCACTGGAAGCGCTCCAGAAAGAAGTTCCGCCCCTCGCGCACCAGGCGAAAGGTCTCGAGCCAGTAGCGAGTGTAGGACCTGTAGGCCTCGACGACCAGCGCCTGCACCTCGGGAGATGTGGCCGGGCGTCCCGTGATGCGCGAGAGATTAAGCGCGACCTGATGACGTCTCTTGCTCCGGCGGGCGCCGATGCCGCCGAGCACATCCGCGAGGCGATAGGCGGCGGCTTCGGGGATCGCAAGCGCGAGGCGGCTGAACGCCACGTATGCGTAGTAGACGAGCTGCAGCAGCCGGCCCTCGTCCGCCGGACGGGAGCTAGCGGACACCAGACGACTGTTTGCGAACGTGCATGAGGCGCTGGACGAAGGTGAACAGGGACGCGAGCGCGAGCGTGGCGAGGGCAAGCGGCAACAGCGCGCTGAAGATCAGCGCCACCATCATGATGATCAGCCGCTCGGCTCGTTCGATCAACCCCACGTTGCAATCGAAGCCGAGGCCCTCGGCCCGAGCCTTCGTGTAACTGACTAGGAAGGACAACACCAGAGTTACGAGGGCCAGGGCCGCGACCCACTGCTCCCCTGCTCGTGCCGGCGTCGGATCGGCGAGGTAGAGCCACGCGATCGGCAGAAAGACGAGGGCGTCGGAGAGCCTGTCCATGGTCGAGTCGAGCAGCGCGCCAAACCTCGAGGTCAGGCCGCGCGCCTTGGCCACCGCACCGTCCACGGTGTCGAGCAGGGCGGCCGCGATGAGCACGAGCCCCGCCTCGAGCAGGCGGTCGACCACGATCAGATATGAGACGACGCCCTGCACGGCGACGCCGAAGATGGTGATCTGGTTGGGCGTGACTCCGCTGCGGCCGATGAAACCACCCACCGGTTTCATGCCCTTGTCCCAGACGCCGCGGATCTTCGCGTTGAGCACGCGCGCATCCTAAACGTGCGCCTGCCCCGCTTCCCGGAGGTCCGATTACCATGGCGCTTCGACTTCAACCATCGCCTGCTCGCACGCGCCGAGTGGAACAGGTGAATGCTAGAGGGGGAGAGCGTGAAGAACTACGCCACGGAGAACATTCGCAACATCGTCCTTGTCGGCCACGGGGGCTCGGGGAAGACCTCGCTTGCCGAGGCCTTTCTCCATCGCTCGGGCGCAACGACGCGGGTCGGAAAGATCTCCGAAGGCAACACCGCGAGCGACTTCGACGACGAGGAGATCCGGCGCCAGATCTCGATATCCACTTCGCTGCTTCCCGTCGAGTGGGACGGTTGCAAGATCAACGTCTTGGACGCGCCCGGATACGCCGACTTCATCGGTGAGATGCGCGCCGCCATGCGCGTGGCCGACCTCGCCGTGTTCGTCGTCTCCGCCGTCGAGGGCGTGGAGGTTCAGACCACGGTCGCGTGGCACTACGCCGAAGAGCTCGAACTCCCGCGCATGATCCTCGTGAACAAGGTCGACCGTGAGAACGCCTCCTTCAGACGGACGCTCGACCAGATGCGCGCCATATGGGGAAAGTCAGTCGCTCCGCTTTCGCTACCCCTGGGCAGGGAGCACGACTTTCGCGGAATCATCTCCGTCATCGATGCAGAGGCCGTGGAGTACGACGACAAGGGGCACGGCACCCCGACCGCGGTTCCTGACGACCGCAAGGCGCGCCTCGACGAAGTGCGCACGGACCTTCTCGATTCGATCGCGGAGACGTCTGACGACCTGCTCGAGCGCTACCTCGAGGGCGGCACCATCACCAGGGACGAGATCGTCGCCGCCATACACCATGGCGTTGACGACGCCACGATGTTCCCCGTCATGGTCGGCTCCGCCACACGGCTCATCGGAATCGACCGCTTCTGCGACATGATCGTGAAGGCCGGGCCCTCTCCCTTAGACCGTCCCCACGCCGAGTCGATCGACGGCGACATGCGTGAACCGAAACCCGATGGCCCGCTGTCGGCGCTCGTCTTCAAGACTTTGTCCGACCCCTACGTTGGCAAGGTCAGCTTCTTTCGAGTTCTCTCGGGGACGGTGACCGGAGACGGCTCCATCCACAACGCGTCCAAGAAGACCGACGAGCGCATCGGGCACGTCTTCACCATGCGCGGCAAGAACCAGGAACAGGCGGACCATCTCGTTGCCGGAGACATCGGCGCAGTCGCCAAGCTGGCGGAGGCGAGTACCGGCGACACGCTCACCGACAAGGCCTCGCCGGTAGTCTTTCCGCCGATCGAGCCGCCCGAGCCGCTGCTGCCCAAAGCGATCGCCCCCAAGACCAAGGGCGACGAGGACAAGTTGATGATCGGGCTGAACCGACTCATCGAAGAGGACCCAACTTTGAGGCTCGAACGCAGCGACGAGACGCACCAGACGATCCTGTGGGGCATGGGCGACGCACACCTCGACGTCATCCTTCACCGCCTCAAGGACAAGTTCTCGGTAGAGGTCGAAGAGACTCCCCTCAAGGTCCCCTATCGCACGACCGTGCGGGGCAAGGCCGAGGGTCTCGGGCGCCACGTCAAGCAATCGGGCGGTCACGGCCAGTACGGCATCTGCAACGTGCGAGTCGAGCCTCTGGGGCGCGGCGAGGGCTTCGTCTACGAGGACAAGATCTTCGGCGGTTCGATCCCCCACAACTTCATTCCCTCGGTCGAAAAGGGCGTCAAGGCCGCGATGGATCAGGGCGTCGGGCACGGCTTTCCGATGATCGACCTCAAGGTCGAGCTCTTCGACGGCAAGTTCCACTCCGTCGACTCGAACGACTTCGCCTTCCAGATGGCCGGCTCGCTGGCGCTGCGGGACGCCGCGGCCAAGGCGGGCGTCGTGGTGCTCGAGCCCATCTGGCAGGTCGACGTCATGGT
>JALZIB010000048.1 GCA_030860505.1 Actinomycetota bacterium | reverse complement strand
TCGGAAACGGATTGATTCTGGGGTACCTGATGTACAAGTCGGGCCTGCTCCCTCGCCGTATGGCCATGTTCGGGCTCGTCGGCGGACCCATGCTGATCCTCTCGTTCGGACTGATCCTGTTCGGGGTCTACGAGAACGGATCGGGTCCTGCGTTCCTGCTAGCTCTCCCGGAAATCATCTGGGAAGGCTCGATCGGCATCTACGCGGCATGGAAGGGATTCCGGCCGAGCCCGATAACAAGGACGGTGGACATCCGCGAGGAGATGCCAGCGCCAAGTATGGCGATGGCATAAGGGAAGACGGACGCACCGCATCCAGAACACGAGGCGTCCCGGTTGATAAGGGGCGCCTCGCTTCTTCAACCTGAGGAGATTCGATGACAGCGATCACGCAGGAGACAATGCCTGCCCGCAAAGACGACAGCAACCCGCCGAAAAGGCCGCCGGCGTGGTTTGTGCACGGAGCGTGGCGCGTTCACCGCGCGCTTTACAAGCTCAGCGGCGGACGTTTCCTATGGACCACCTCCAACAAGCGCGGCTGGGGCGCCCGGCCTTAAGTTTCACGAGCTTCGTCACACTTTTGTGGCCTTGTGGGTAGCGGCTGGGGCGGATCCCAAGGAGGTCTCAGTACGAGCCGGCCACTCTTCCGTGGCGTTCACCTTGGACCGCTATGGCCATCTGTATCAGGACACCGAGGACGACACCCCGGAGCGCCTGGATGCTCTCTTGCTGGCATCCCTCGCGGCCCCACCGCGGCCCCGTCGACCCAGGGAAGATCTTTAATAACAACGAGCGGACCTTCTGAACTGCGCTTTTGCTGGGTGGCCCCAACGGGATTTGAACCCGTGCTACCGCCTTGAAAGGGCGGCGTCCTGGACCAGGCTAGACGATGGGGCCCTGCGAGAACTCGCCGGACAAGGGTACACGGGGCCGGGCCTCTCCCCGCTCAGTTCTTGCCGCGATCACGGGCTGCTGTCACGACAACAGGAGCATCCAGACGCGCTCTACGGAAAGAGGAAGTCGTCGACGCCGTCCCACATGTCGCCGATGTCTTCACGCGTGTTGTCCAACGCGTTGTCGATGCGCTCGTTTATGCGATCGGTCAGCGATGGCTCGGGACCCTTCGAGACCTCGAGGAACACGGTGTCGCCGGGATTCACGTCGACGCCGGGCTCAGGTCGTTGCGACAACACGATGTCGGAGGGTTCGTCGCTGAACGAGCGCTGTACCTGCACGTCGACGTTCAGGTCTGAGAGCCGACTCTGCGCGTCCCCCAGGAAGCGGCCCTCGAGTTCCGGCACCGTCGGCCCGTCTTCGGTTGTGAGGTTATCGACCACCAGCCACACGCCGACAAGAGCAAGGAGCCCGAACAGCAGGGCCATCGCAACCGGCATGGGATTGAAGCTGCGGCGCGCCCGCACGGCACGCGCCTGAAAGACCGGCGAGAACGGTTCCTCGAGCACCAAGGTCGAGCGCACCTTCTTGCCCGCGACGAAGCGTCCAAGTTCTTCACGCATCTCTGCGGCAGAACCAAAGCGCGCATCCGTTCGTTTCGCGAGGGCCCGCAGAACGATGGCGTCGAGCTCCTCGGGGACGGCGTCGTTTAGAGACGAGGGACGCGGCGGATCATTGAGCACATGTTGTGACGCCAACGCGAGCGGGTTGTCCGCCATGAACGGAGGACGGCCGGTGAGCATCTCGAACATCACGATTCCAAGCGAGTAGATGTCGGTGCGTTCGTCGACGTCTTGACCCTGAGCCTGCTCCGGCGAGATGTAGGCCGCGGTTCCGAGCACCGTGTTGCCTCCGGCGGTGGTCTGCTGGTCGTGTTCGTCCATGACCCGCGCGATGCCGAAGTCGGTGACCTTGGTCTCGCCGTTCGTCGAGATCATGACGTTGCTCGAAGTGACATCCCGGTGCACGAGTCCCGCACCGTGCGCCCGCTCGAGCGCGGCGGCGACGTCGGATGCAATCTCGGCCACCCGGGCGGGATTGAGGGGGCCGTCGTCGGCGATGATCTCGCCCACGGTGCGTCCCTCGATGTACTCCATGACGATGAAGTAGGAATCGTCGGTCGAGCCGTAGTCGTGCAGCGCGACGATGTTGGGGTGACTGAGACGAGCTGCGGTGCGCGCTTCGCGCCGGAAGCGCTCGATGAAATGAGGGTCGCGCGCAAGTTGGTCGTCGAGAGCCTTTACGGCGACGTCCCTGTCGAGCAACTGGTCGTAAGCGAGAAAGACCTCGGCCATTCCACCGCTGCCTATCGAACGCCGAGCCTCGTAGCGGCCGCCGAAGACTCTGCGGCCCGCCTCGATGGCCATGTAGCCCCCTTGTGCGTATGCGCGAGATGAAAGTCTCGCAGAGCCTCACTACTAGATGAACGCTCTGGCCGGTTTTCGGTTACAGACGTAGGGTTCTCGAAACCTGATCACAAGGAGAGCCGAAGTGCCAGCCTTCGACCCTTTCGACCTCGAAGCCCGGGCCAAGATCGAGCTGCACGTCCACCTCGAGGGCAGTGTGGCGGCCGACACCGCCGTGGATCTCGCCCGCAGCCACGGCCGTAACCCGGACGAGGTCCTGCCGCTGGTCGAGGGCGCCTACCCGAGGCGTTTCGCGGACTTCCAGGAGTTCGTCGCCACCTACGTGGCGGTCAGCGCCCAGATCAAGGAACCGGAGGACCTTCGGGTCATCGCCGCCGCCTTCGCCCACGCCCAGGCGAAGCAGAACATCATCTACACGGAGGCGACCTTCACCGCCATCACTCACGTTGGCAACGGCATGGAGCCGAGCGAGATGTGGGACGCCGTGCGCGAGGGCCTCCAGTCGGGCGGAGGCAACGTCGGTCTCATCGTCGACGCCCCCAGGAATCTCGGCGTCGAAGCCGCTCATCGGACCGTCGAGTTCGCCGAGGCGGCCGCCGCCCCGGTCGTCGGCCTCGGTCTCTCGGGCATCGAGGGCTCAGTCCCTGAGCGAGAGTTCACGATGCTGCGCGATGCGGCCGACCGGCTTGACCTCGGCCTCGCCGTGCACGCGGGCGAGACCGGAGGACCCGAGCGCATCTGGGCTGCGCTCGACGACCTCGGTGCGGACCGCATCGGTCACGGCGTCGCGGGCGTGCTCGATCGAGAGCTGACTGCGCGCCTCGTGCATGAGCGCGTCCCGGTCGAGGTATGCCCCTCCTCCAACGTCGCGCTTGGCATCTTCAAGTCTCTTCAGCAGCATCCCTTTCCCGCCATGTGGCGCGCGGGGATGAACGTAACCGTCAACAGCGACGACCCTCCTTTCTTCTCGACGACGTTGAGCGATGAGCTCCGTCACGCAGCGCGCTTCGCCGAGCTCGATCGGGACGACCTCGTCGAGTTGCAGAGGCGAGCTGCGCGCGCCGCGTTCGCATCGAAGGATGTGCGCGCCAACCTGGAACAGAGCGTGACGAGCTAGTTGCGCCGCTAAGCATCACGGCTCCTGAGCAGCCAGCGCCGGCGGACTAAAAGCGCCGCGCTCGGAGCTCAGGCCAGCATCTTGCGCAAGGCGATGCCGACGTCCGGGTCGACGAACTCGTATCCGGCTTCCTGGAGCCGTTCGGGCAGCACCCGCTGGCCGCCGAGCATCATCTCCTCGGTCATCTCGCCGCTGAACAGCAACTTGAGCGCGAGCGTGGGGACCGGCATGAAGGTGGGCCGGCCCAGGGCGGCCCCCAGGGCGTGCGTGAACTCCGCGTTGGTCACGGGGTTCGGCGAGGTGACGTTGACGGGGCCCGAGATGTCGTCGCGTTCGAGAAGGAACTCGATCGCTCGAGTTTCGTCCTCGAGACTGATCCAGCTTAGGTACTGATTGCCGGAACCGAGCTTGCCCCCGACGCCCAGCTTGAACGGCAGCAGTTGCTTCTTGAGCGCTCCGCCCCTCGGGCTGAGCACGACCCCGCTCCGAATGCGAATGACCCGGATGCCGGCTTCGCCCGCGGGCTCGGCCGCCGTCTCCCATTGTTCGACGACTTCCGCTAGGAAGCCGGTGCCCGGAGGACTCGCCTCGGTCATCGAGTCGGCCCCCAGATACCCGTAGTAGCCGACCGCCGATCCGCTGATCATGACCTTGGGCGGACTCTCGAGTTGGGCGATCGTCTCGGCCAGGAGGTGAGTGCCGCGCACGCGACTGCTGAGCACGCGCGCTTTGTGGGCGTCCGTCCAGCGGTGATCGCCGATTCCCTCGCCGGCGAGGTGCACCACGGCGTCGATATCCTTGAGCTGGGCCGCGTCGATCTCGCCGCGGTCGGGGCTCCACGACACGGCGTCCTGACCGGACGAGACCTCCCGCCTGACCAGGCGGATCACCCTGTGCCCGGACGAGGTCAGGCGTTCGGCGAGCGCGGAACCGATGAAGCCACCGGAGCCACTGATCAAGACCTTCACGTTGTTGTCCTCCTCGGGCCGGTCAACTCAACCGTACTGTCGGTATGGCAGGAATCCGTCGTAAAGGGTCATACTCGCCTGGAACAACGGATACGGAGGAGATGTAGTGGCGGCGACTTTGATTGTCAGGGATGGACCCCTGCGGGGTCAGCGCTTCGAGGTGGACTCGGGTGAGGTGTCCATCGGGCGCGATGACACCGACGTGATCATCGAGGACGACACGGAGGTGTCGCGCAGCCATGCCGTCGTGCGGCCCACCGCCGACGGGCTCGAGATCGAGGATCAGGGTTCGACCAACGGAACCTTCGTGAACGAACAGCAGATTTCCGGGTCGCATCGCCTGAGTAACGGCGACACCGTGCGGGTGGGGCAGACCCGCTTCGACGTCGAAGCCGAGGACGACGATCCCAACAAGACCAGCGTCTCGGGCATCGTCATGCCGCCCACTCAGGAGCACGCCCCTGTGGCTCCGGCGACTCGAGCCTCGCCCCCAGAACAGTCGACCTCGGCCCCGGATGATGCACAGGAGCAGGCGGGGCCCGATCCGGCGGCCGATCCCGAAACTCGCGCCCCCACCTCAGAGCTCCCGACGCGCAGCAAGGCTGGCGGCGGAGTCGTGCAACGAACCGGCTCCGATAAACGCCCGCTTCTCATCGGCACCGCGGTGCTCGGCGCGCTCATCGTGGGCTATCTGCTGTACTCGGCGTTGGCAGGAGGGCCCCCGAGCACCGAGGACTACGTTGCTTCAGTCAACGACATCTGCAGGGATGACGTGGCGCGCGTCGGTGAGCTGAACGTCAATGGGGCGGGTGGCACCGAGCGAGCGACGTCGTTGATCGGAGGCGTAACCGAAGAGATAGAGGAGCTGGAGCGTCCCGAGGAAGGTGGTGACCGAATCGACGCGTTCGTCACGTCTTTTCAAAGGGTCGGGACCGGCTTCGAGGATCTCAGCACCTCACAGAGTGCCAACAACGAGCGGCGCGCACGCGAGGCCGAAACGAGGCTCGAGCGGAGCACCCAGCGCTTCAACCGAGCGGCAAGAGAGCTCGGCGCGAACCGGTGCGCCCTACGAGGCTAGCGGTTGATGCGCTGCATCTCGTCCCACTGTTCCACACTCGTGACCGGGAAGTCGTAAAGGCCGGCGCGCACGGTCTCGAACCTCTTGTCGGCGCGCACAAAGCCACGGACCTCTGTGACGGGGGCGCGGCTGGCGATACCCCCGATAATGTGGACGGGTACCTTGGGATCACCGTTCTGAACGAACGATCTCGAGCGCGCTGCGCGAATAGCGGCCCGATAGGCCTGCCCACCATCGCTCTCCCTGGGCTCGGCGCCGGACCAGCCGTCCGCAGCCCTACTCCTGCGCCGCGGCCCACAGCTCCTCGCGGCCGACCGTGACCGCGATGTCGACCTCGTTGCCCTCTGGGTCGGTCAGGGTCCACCACTCGGGTGCCTCTGCGTCGTAGACCACCCGTCCACCGGCGGCGACCGTGGCCGTGATCCGCCGCTGGGCCTGGTCGTCCGGGACGAACACGTCGATGTGGATGCGGTTGCGCTGCTCGCGCGGGGTGTCCATCTGCTGGAACCAGATCGCCGGACCCACCATGCGCGGGTCGTACAGGTCCTCGTCCTCCCGCTCCGCGTAGCCGAGGGCGGCGGACCAGAACGCTCGGACCCTCGCCCTGTCGAGCGCGTCGATCGTGAGCATGACGTCCCGGGCGGCCGTCGGATGTGCGGCCAGGGCCAGATGGCGAGCCGCTACCTGGACCTGGCGTGCGAGGTCCAGGAATCCTGGGTCGAGCCAGCCGTCCTCGGGCGTGCCGAGCCGGAGGGTCACGCCCGAGTAGCGCAGGTCGGCCAGCAGCGGCTTGCCCGCGTCGTCGGCGAGCGACGCCACCACCACCACCAGGTCGACGCCCTGCGCGAAGGACGCCGTGGGGTAATGCGTGCTCGCGCCCTGGAGCACCCGCCAATCCTCGACCCCGTCAGCCTGCTCGAACCGGCGAGGCGAAAGCAGGGGAGCTGGCAGGTCCTCGTCGTACCCCGCCCAAGTGGCCACGTCTGCTTCGTTGCCCTCGGGGTCGGCAAGCGTCACCCAGCGAGGGGCCCGCTCGTCGTACGTCACGCGCCCACCCGCGGCGACGGTGGCCGCGACGCGCTCGGCGGCGATCTCCCCCGGGACGTACACGTCCAGGTGGATGCGGTTGCGCAGCGGACGCGGCGCGTCCATCTGCTGGAACCAGATCGGAGACCACCGGCTGTGGGGGTCGACGAGCCTGCCCCGCTCGTCCGTCTCGTGCGCGAGCACGGTCCGCCAGAACGGCAGCACGGCGGCCCGGTCGAGCGTATCGATCGAGAGGTAGACGTTCTGCACCGCGGACGGGTCGGCCGCCAGGCCGAGCTCACGGGCGGTCGCGGAGATCTCCCGGGCCAGCGCGACCTCCCGCCCGCTCAGGCCGGGCAGGTCGTGGGTCGGGAGCCGCACCTCGACCCCAGACGGGCGCAGGTTCACATCCGGGTGATGGTTCGCAGCGTCGGCGAGCGCTCCGATCAGGCGCACCAGCTCCGCCCCTGCCGCGTGGGACGGCGCCGCGAACCAGGCGCTCGCCCCGCCGCCGAGCACCCGCCAGTCCTCGACCCCGCCCGACTCCTGGAACTGTTTCGCGGTGATCCACTCGGTCATGACTCTCCTCGGCGTGGTGCGGCAGTGACTTGCGTCGTAGTTAGACTAGGCCGCGAGTCACCGACAGGCGCGCGCTGTCGGCGCCCCGCAGGCTCGGTGCGTGCTGACCGTGCGCCGTCCGATACCAAAGTGCTCATTCACCGACGGCTGAAGAGACCACCCTCTTATTGGAGTGACAAGCCCATCAAGTCTCGTCGGTAAGGCGTTCCGGAAGGTTCGCTCCCATCGCGTGGTAACCGCCGTCGACGTGGATGATCTCGCCGGTGATGGCCGACGACC
Organism: Actinomycetota bacterium; assembly: GCA_030860505.1. Taxonomy (GTDB): domain Bacteria; phylum Actinomycetota; class CADDZG01; order CADDZG01; family WHSQ01; genus WHSV01. Next base: position 5,386 of record JALZIB010000048.1, on the reverse strand, counting down.
AGTCCGAAAGTAGAAAGGCAACGGTGCGCGCGACCGGGTCCGGATCCGATACGTCCCATTCGAGCGGAGCCTGGCGCGACCATGCGGACGCCAGTTCGTCGAATCCGGGAATGCTTTTTGCCGCCATGGTTCGAAGCGGGCCCGCCGATACGCAGTTGACTCGGATCCCATCGGCGCCGAGATAGCGCGCGAGGTAGCGATTGATGGCCTCGAGCGCGGCCTTGCTGACTCCCATCCAGTCGTAGATGGGCCACGCCACCGTCGCGTCGAAGTCCAAACTGACGATCGAGCCGCCCGACGACATGAGCGGGCGGAAACCCGCGGCCAGCGCCTTGAGCGAATAGGCGCTGGTCTGGTAGGCGGTCTGGACACTGGCCCAGGGAGTGTCCATGAACGAACCGCCAAGCGCATCGGGCGGGGCGAAGGCGATGGCATGGAGAAAGCCGTCGAGCCTGCCCCAGCGAGAGTCCAGCTCTCCGGCGATGGCCGCTATCTGCTCGTCGTCGTTGGCGTCGAGTTCGAGCACGTCCACCTTCTCGGGAAGCTCTCGGGATGTTCGCTCGGTGAGAGACATCGCTCTGCCGAAGCTCGTGAGCAGGATTTCAGCGCCCTGCTCCTGCGCGATGCGCGCGGCGGAGAAGGCGATGCTCTGGCGCGTGAGGACCCCCGTGATGAGCAGCCTTTTGTTTTCCAGAAGCATGCAACAAACCTCCGAGCTATGTGATGCGACCGCCCTCGACCACTTTAGCGTCACAGTCGGTGTGGAGAGCTGCGTGGCCACCTTTGGCTCGAGCCCGTGATAGCAGCAGTGATCGCGTGGGTGTGGATCGACCAAAGTCTGTCGCCGCTGCAGATGGTGGGAGGCGCCCTGATATTCGGGGCAGTCGTGCTTCTCCACGAGCGCGAGGGCACGCACGTCGCAGGTGGCCCTGCCTCGACCGCGCGAAGCGGCCGTCGGTCTCTCGATATAGCGGCGCTGGGTTTTCTTCCCGTCGCTGGGAGCGGATTGTCATGTTCTGGCGTCATACGGCCGAGCTGAGCGCGGAATCAACCGGGAGACGGCGATGAGTTTTTCTGTCTCAAGCCGTCTTTAGTCTGAGGTAGATCAAACGAGAGGGATGGAGATGCTGCCCGGGAACGATTACGCCGCGATTTTGAAGAGATCGGGACTAACTCGCGCCGGCCCTGTGTTGAGTCCTTGCGACCTGTCTGCGAACGAAGGCCCTGCCCCTGTGGCCCGGGCCGGACCTGGTGACGTGGTGACGATGGAGGGAGAGCAGTAGTGACCGACATGATTCGCACATCTGGACTCGTCAAACGCTTCGGCGAGGTGACGGCCCTAGACGGCCTCGACCTGACGGTTCCCAGGGGCACGATCTTGGGTCTGCTCGGGCCCAACGGAGCGGGGAAGACGACGGCCGTCCGTATTCTCACCACCCTGCTCGACCCCGACGATGGCACGGCGGTGGTTGCGGGTCTCGACGTCGTCGCCGAGCCCGACAAGGTGCGCGAGCGTATCGGACTGTCCGGGCAGACCGCTGCCGTCGACGAGCACCTGACGGGCTACGAGAATCTCGACATGGTGGGTCGGCTGTACCACTTGGGTCGAGAGAAATCTCGCGCTCGCGCGCGCCAGTTACTGGAACGGTTCGACCTTACGGAAGCCGGCGATCGGCCGGCGAAGACCTACTCGGGGGGCATGCGTCGTCGTCTCGACCTCGCCGCTGCACTCGTCGCCGAACCTGATGTCCTGTTCCTCGACGAGCCGACGACGGGATTAGATCCTCGGAGCCGAGTTCAGATGTGGGGAGCTATTCAAGAGCTGGTGCGCGGTGGAGCCACGGTCTTGTTGACCACCCAGTACATGGAGGAAGCCGATCGGCTCGCGGACGACATCGTGGTCATCGACAGAGGACGGATGATCGCCCACGGGACGTCAGACGAGTTGAAGACCCAGCTAGGTGGTGAGCGAGTTGAGCTAGTCCTCGCGACCCCAGCCGACGTTCCTGCAGCTCAGTCGATTCTCGAAGGACTCTCGGTGGGAGAGGTTCAGGTCGACGAGCAGACTCGCAGGCTGACGGCTGCGGTTACCGGGGGAGCGGACATCCTTCGGCATGTCCTTCAGCTACTCAGGGATAGGAACGTCACCGTCGTCGACGTCGGGCTCCGGCGTCCGACGCTGGACGACGTGTTCCTGACGCTCACCGGTCACGCGGCCGAGGAGGTCGCGGAACCGAACGAAGGTGAGGGCGGCGAACCCCAACCCAGCGAGGTCCGAGAGAAGGAGGCCGTCCGATGACACCAGTAGCCCTCGCATTTGCCGACGGCGCCGTTGTCGCCAAGCGCAACCTGATCAAGATCAAGCGCGTGCCCGAGATTCTGATCTGGACTCTCATGTCGCCGATCATGTTCGTGTTGCTCTTCGGCTACGTGTTCGGCGGCTCGATCGGTATCGAAGGCACGACCTATCGCGAGTATCTGATAGCCGGGGTCTTCGCTCAGACGGTGATCTTCGGCTCGACCTTCACGGGAGCCGGTCTCGCCGAGGACATGACCAAGGGCATCATCGATCGGTTCAGGTCGCTGCCCATGGCACGTTCGGCGGTGCTGGTGGGTCGCACCGCGAGCGACATCTTCTACAACTCGACGTCGATCCTCGTCATGTCCCTGACCGGCTTGATCGTGGGCTGGCGGATCCGGACGTCGATCGTCGAAGCTATCGGGGGCTTCATCCTGTTGCTGCTGTTCGCGTATGCGTTCTCTTGGATCATGGCCTATGTCGGACTGAAGGTGTCGAGTGTCGAGGTCGTTAACAACGCCTCGTTCATGTTCATCTTCCCTTTGACTTTCATCGCCAACACATTCGTGGATATCAACTTCTTGCCCGGTCCGCTAAAGACTTTTGCGGAATGGAACCCGGTTTCGGCCGTGGCCCAGGCGGTGCGCGAGGCGTTCGGGAACACCGGCACGATCCCAGTGCCGGAGGTGTGGTCGTTGGAGAACCCCATCGCCTACGCGCTCATCTGGGTGGGTATCATCCTGGCGGTCTTCGTCCCCCTCTCCGTCAGGCAGTACAACAAGGCGGCGAGCCGCTGAAACTGATGATCTGAGGTGACTGGGATCGTCGGAGGTATCGTCATCCGCCCACCCCCCCCATTGCGGGCGGATGACGAAATCTTCGACCGAGGAGAGGTCAACGGCCGGAGCTTCTGGGCTAGCGAGTCTCCTCGGTGTGCTCCTCTTTGTCCTGGCTGTACTTCCGCATGCGCCCCCGCTGTGACTCGCGTGTGTGCTCCTGTCTGGAGCTCGTCTTCTCGTAGTCGGGAGCATCGTTTCTGTCCCGGCTGTCATCGTCGCTTCGCGAGCGATCTGAAGCCTGGGTTGAGCCGACGGGAGAGCGCCCCTGCGCCTGAGGCTCTTCGTAGGTGTGACCGTAATAGTCGTAGAGCTTGCGCTCCTCCTCGAGCAACATCTCGTGGTCCGGGGAAAGATTGGGGGCGTCTTTGATCTGATCCTTTTCGAACGACACCACGACATTGTCTCCTTGCAAGTACGAGCCCTCGAGGGGAACGAAGCTCAAGTTCAGGCCGAAGAGCCCCGTCTTGACTGCTCCCCACTCCGGGGCGCTGGTCTCGTTGTCGAAGTAGACGTCCTCGAGCTTCCCGAGCTTCTCACCCTCGCGATCGACGACGTGACGGCCGCGCCATTCGAGCACTTCCCTTGTGGACACCATCGGTTTCTCCTCTCTAGAGCTGTTGCTCTCCGGTCGATAAACGGCGCTCGCTGTCCTTATCTGCCTGCTCTGTCTCGAGCTTGTGTGCCAGCGCTGCCCGAACACCCCTCCAAGCGCCGTTCTCGATCTCCCGGAGCTCCACAGGCCGAACACGCGGCGAGAGGTGCCGTGCGTTTCTCTTCGATGAGACGGTTAGAGCTTGGCCTGGTCGCCATTCATGCCTCCTCGACTGGGGGGTCACTATTGGGTGGTGGCGAGATCGGCTGGAGCAGAGGGGACGAGCAGACCGGGCAGGTCACTTCATCCCCTGCCCCCGTATAAACGGTCCGGGCGCAGGTGGCGCAGAACAGCGCGGCTACCGGCCGGTGGTTGTCATCCATCTCTACTGGTACAACGCCTTGGAGGCGTTTCCATAACGCGCGGCTTTTCGCGCTTTTCGGGCCGGTGTCACGGAGGTTTCCGACCGTGACCCGCCGAGGCAATGCGTGAGAATCCAAGACCTGGGTATTCGCTTGACGGGCGCAGCCTGCACTGGTTAGGAGAGCGCGTGGGCAGATCGGTGGTCGAAGCTCAGCTCGATAGGGAGATGGAAGACGTAGGCGTCCTAGTACGCCGTGTGGTCGGCGCTCGCTTGCATGACTCGCACACCATCGAGGACGTGGTTCAGGAGACACTCGCACGCGTGCTTACGGCACGGCCGAGACTCAGCGGGGAGGCGCTCGCGCCTTATGCGATCGTTACCGCTCGAAACGTCATAGCGTCGCTTGCCCGCGATGCCGATCGGGAGCGTCGCAACCTCCATCGCGTGGTCGACATTCGAGACGTTCCCGGCCCCGAGGATGGGGTGGTCAAGCAGGAAGAGCGAGAGGCAGTTTCGGCGGCCCTCGGGCAGCTTTCCGAGCAAGACCGGGACGCGGTGCTGGCTCACGAAGTCTTCGGCGTGGACACCTCCACCCTCGCTCGCGAGCACGACTCGACTCCGGGTGGAGTTGCGATGCGACTATCGCGGTCGAGAGCACGACTGCGGGTCGAGTACCTCGTTGCGCTCCGCGGTAAGGAGCCCCCGACGCTCCGATGCCGCCCGGTCCTCGTCGCCCTTTCCGCCGGAGACACCCGACGGCAACGTAGGCTCGATGCAGGTGCCCACCTCGTCGACTGTGACTACTGTGGGGCCGTGAGCGCTTCGCTGATGGAACGGCGTCGCTCACTTGCAGCCCTTCTTCCACTCGCTGCGCTCGGGAAGCTGGGAGAGTGGATGAGGCGTGTGTGGGAGTACAAGGCGACGAAGGTGGCTGCGGCCACCGGTACCTTGATAGCAGGCGGCGTCGCGTACGGCGCATTAACGGGGGATGCACCGCGTCTTCCCGACGCGCAGGGCCCAACTTCGCAGGAGCGCGCGAGCTGCGAGCAGGACGACAACATCTTCATCGCCGGTGGCAAGGAGCTTCGGCACTGGGATAGCGGCCGCACCCTGCGACGCGTGCACGGCGAGACCATCAGGGCCTGCAGAGTGCGAGTCATGGCCGTCCCCGCCGACGAAGGCTTCTGGGCCGGTGACGGGAGCAAGCGCGTATGGGTACAGTTCGACGTCTCGGGCGAGTCCAAACGGCACATCCAAAGCGGCCAGCGGCTGAGCTTTCGCGGCCGGGTCGT
>JALZIB010000034.1 GCA_030860505.1 Actinomycetota bacterium | reverse complement strand
TGTGGTTGCGGCGATCGACCACCCTGATATTCGCGAGTCGGAATCGCACATCATGGTCTCGCCGGAATCTGCCTTTGACTATGGACGCGCGTCGAGGGCGCGTAATTATCACGAGGATCCTTCCGAGTTCGACGCCCGCCCGGCTGCGCACGTCAGGCGACCTTGGTCATGAGTGCCCACACGAACCCGGCGAGCTCGCGCGCGACCGCGACCACGGCGACACGCGAATCACGGGTCGCGACGAGACGCCAGTAGCGGGAATTGAGTCGCACTTGGGCGTTGTAGCAGTGGGCCACCACCTCTTGCGGCTGTCCCTCGCTGCGGCGAGCGAGGCCGGCGCCGACGTAGGGCCTGTGTCGATAGGACCACGCGGCCTCGACCAGCACCCGCCTGACGTGACGGTTGCCGGTCTTGGTAATGGATCCGCGGTGCTGGCGGGTCCCGCTCGAGTGCTCGGACGGCACCAGTCCGGTGAACGCCATGAAGCTCGCCGCGCCAGCAAAGCGACGGAAGTCGCAGACCTCGGCCGCGATGGTGGCCGCCGACAGGGTGTCGATGCCTCGCAGACAGCGTAGGTGCGCGACGGGCTCGGCGAGCGGTGCTGAGGCAGTCGCAGCCTCGATCTCGGAGTCGATCGCGGAGAGCTGGACGGTGCGGGCGGTGCGGGCCTGCAGGTAGTGGTCGAAGGCGAGCTGGGCGGCTCGGTCCTCGAAGCGCTGAGCGCGCACCCAGGTGTCGAACTTGGCGCTCCAGCCCTGGGAGTTGCCGGGGAAGCGGCGGCCCTGGCGCAGCAGGAAACCCTTTATGCGCTGCTGCGCGCGGCGGCGGTCGTCCTTGAGGTCCTCGCGCACCCTGATGAGGTCGCGCAGTGCCTCCTCGGAGCGAGAGGGGACACGGATGGCGGTGAGCTCGCCGGCGCGGTGCAGACGGGCGAGATTGCGCGCGTCGAGGCGATCGGTCTTGATGCGCCGACCGGGGCGGCGGGGGATGAGTGCCGGTGCGATGACGTCGCAGTGCACTCCGAGGGAGTCGAGCAGCCGGTAGGTGTCGTAGCCGGTGGGCCCCGCCTCATAGCAAGCGATCAAGGTTGTGGGGTCGAGCCTCGAGACGAGCTTGCGTATTGCCTCGGGGGTGTTGTCGATGACCCGGTGATCGGGAATCTCTTGGGTGGGTCTCAACAACCCAACGGCGATGCTGTCCTTGTGAACATCAAGGCCGAGATGCGTAACGTTGTCCATGGCCGGTCCTCCGTATGTGGCTCTGCTTGCGGCCTCTCCGCAAGACAATCCACGTTCATTGTGCGGAGTGACCGGCCGTCACATCATGACTATGGCGTTTTCGCTCAGGGCTGACCTGCAAAGATGCTGCTTAGCACAGCGCTCAGTGCCGGATACCTCGTAATGAATAGGTCAGGGGTTCGATTCCCCTCCCCGGCTCCACACCCCCTCTCACCAGGTCTTTTGCCACCTCAGCCACCGATCAGGCACCGTAAATGAGCTGCTCAGCGCTTGGGCATAGCGAAGCTGTAGTCCCCACTGTCGAGAACCGAGCGCGCCGCACACGACGTAGGCCACCGACGCGACCTCCGAGAGCTGGGAACGAGAAAGCCCTGCGATACTCCATTGGGGTCGTATTCGATGCCTGTCGAGATATCGCTATGATGCTCGCAGAGGTTTACAAATTATGATGCTTTAGGCATAATAGCCTCATGCTAGGGGGAGAGCTTATACGCGAAGCGCGAAAGCGAGCCGGTCTCTCTCAACGCGAGCTCGCCGAGTTCATGGCCACGACCCAGCCCGTCATTGCCCGGTGGGAGAGTGGCAAGAGCTCTCCCTCGTTCCAGCGAGTCGTTGCCGCAGTTCGATCTTGCGGTTTCGATCTTGCGGTCCGGATCGTGGCCAGAGACGATGAGCACGCGCTCTTGGTGCAGGAGAATCTGCGGCTTAGCCCCAAACAGCGACTCGAGCGACTCACCTCAAGTCGGTCCACAATCGATGAACTCGCGGCGAAGGTTCGGAGAGGGAATCGAGACGATGGAGTTTGATCCGGGCCGGATCTTGGGAGTTCTTGCCAAATACTGCGTAGACCACGTCGTGGTTGGCGGTATTGGAGGCGTCCTTCACGGATCTCCCATGTCGACCGACGACGTCGATATCGTTCCCGCGCTCAAGAAGGCCAACATGGGTTCGCTCGCAGCGGCCCTCCACGAACTCAACGCACGACTCATTTCTCACGAGGTACCGGAAGGCATCAAGGTTGATTGGATGGGCACGGATCTGCAACGTTGGGTAGTCGAGTTTCGGTTCTTGAATCTCATGACCGACTTCGGGCGGCTAGATCTCATTCATCGACCGGCCGGCACAAGGGGGTATCAGGAGTTGGCAGCCAACGCGGAAGTTCTCGACTTGGATGAGGTCAGGGTCAGCGTCGCGGCGCTCGAAGACATTATACGGTCGAAGCAGGCGGTCGCTCGCGCCCGAGACCTTGAGCAACTTCCAACCCTGCGGCTGTTGCTCGAAAGCCAGAGAACGAGCGTAAGACCGGGACAGGAAGTGGTGGTCCCGTGGGAGTTCTCCGAGACACGAGGGACGGTGATCGAGATCAGGGGAGTCGGGCCCGCGGCCCGTGCGAAGGTTCGAGTGCGAATCCCAGAAAACGACGAGGTGGAACTCGATCTCCCACTGAAGGATTTGCAACCAGCAACCAAGTGACACTGAGCGTGTTCGAGGCATCGGATCTGTTAGTCGCTACCCGAGCGACTTGCTCACAAGCTCAACTGTGACTGCCTGCGCTGTCGGGAACAGGTGGCCGTAGCGGTCGAGGGTGAAGGCCGCCGAGTGATGTCCGAGGCGTTCCTGGATCACCTTGGGCGGAGCACCCTTGGATGCGAGGTAAGCGGCGTGGCTGTGGCGCAGCCCGTGGACCGATAGCGACCGCAACCCCGAGGCCTGACGAGCTTCTTGAAGCGCTTGCTGACGTGATCCGGGTGCAGCGAGCTCCCATCGCCATGGCCGAATAGGTAGGCGTGGCGAGAATCGAGCGCGACGACCGGGCGCTCCAGCTGACTGACTCGGTGAGCACGAAGGATCGAAAGCGTCGTCGGGTCGAGATCGACATGTCGCGTTTTGCCGTTCATCGGCGTCGACTCGCGGATCTCGTAGCTGACTTACTCTCTGGTACCTGCGACGTCAACGGCGACGGCACGAATGACGTGGTCGTGGGGTTCCTGTGGCCTACTTGATAGAGGGACCGGTGGTTCACAGGGTGGACCCTCCTCCGCCCGGATCCGAGGATTCCCCAGCGGCGGCGACTCGGAAATATCCTCGTCTTGCTCGGGTTCTCGAGACCTTGCTCCGCCGCGCGCCGGGTCAGTCTCCGAGGGGACGGTCGCCGATCCAGTAGCGTGGGCCGGCGCCGAGTCCGGCCGCTCGATCGCCTGGATTCGAGAGCTTGCAGCGCTCGAGTGAGAGACACCCGCAACCAATGCATTCCGTCAAACCGAGCTTGAGACGTTCGAGCTCGGCGATTCGATCGTCGATCCGCGTGCTCCACCTGCGCGAGAGACGCGACCAGTCGCGCCGCGTCGGTACCCGGTCGGGAGGAAGCTTGGCGAGCTCCGCGCCGATCTCCTCGAGCGTCAGTCCGACTCGTTGAGCGAAGACGATGAAGGCGATGCGGCGGAGCACCGATCGTGGGAAGCGACGGTGGCCCGAGCCGGCGCGCTCGGAGCTGATCAAACCTCGGTCCTCGTAGAAGCGCAGCGCCGAGGAGGCGACGCCGCTGCGGCGCGACACCTCGCCGATCGTCAACAGGTTGGACATATCAACAGGAAAGCACACTCCGACCTTGACTTCAAGCTCACTTGAACTTATAGCATGGGAGTAGAGGTCGATCACCTGCCCTCCCCTAAAGGAGTCAGTCATGACCAGGCAAACAGCAAGCGAGCAGATCACTAAGGAGGTCACCTCCTGGCCGCGCATCGAGGCGGGCCCGGGAGAGCGCGGCGAGTTCGCCTTCAAGGTCGGTCGCAGGGAGATCGGCCACCTCCATGGCGATCAGGTTCTCCACACCGGCTTTCCGCGCAAGGTCTGGGTCGAGTTGAGGGAGCAGGGGCGGATCGACTTTCACCCCGTATTCCCGGATAAGCAAGGGCCTGCATCCCGCAGGATCGAAACCCAGGACGACGTGACCGACGTGATCGAATTGCTGCGGCTCAATTACGATCGGGTGCTCGCCGGCACAACGCCGGCCGGCAGCGCCCATTCCGGCATCGGAGGAACCAGATGACAGGCAGCTCCCCTCTTGCTATTGAGGCCACGGCTCTCGTCAAGGACTTCGGCACGACCAGGGCGGTGGACGGGGTCGACCTGGCCGTTCGCACGGGCTCGGTGTACGGCGTCCTGGGCCCCAACGGCGCCGGTAAGACGACGACGATCCGCATGCTCGCCACGCTGCTCCGTCCGGACTCCGGTTCCGCTCGAGTGTTCGGTCACGACGTCGTGACGGAGGCCGACGCGGTGCGCGGCGCCGTGAGCCTGACCGGCCAACTCGCCTCGGTCGACGAGGATCTGACCGGACGCGAGAACCTCATCATGGTGGCTCGCCTGCTTGGTCTAAAGCGGCCTCTAGCCAAGGCGCGGGCGGACGAGCTGCTCGACGCCTTCGGACTGACCGACGCGGCCGGCCGCCTGGTCAAGAACTACTCAGGCGGCATGCGGCGACGGCTCGACGTCGCCGCCAGCATTGTCGTCACTCCTCGGCTGATGTTTTTGGATGAACCGACGACCGGGCTCGATCCACGCTCGCGCAATCAGGTTTGGGACATCATCCGCGCGCTCGTGGCCGAGGGAACCACGATCCTGCTCTGCACCCAGTATCTCGATGAGGCCGACCAGCTCGCCGACGGGATCGCTGTGATCGACCACGGGCGGGTCATCGCCGAGGGGACCCCCGGACAGCTCAAGGCCTCTGTCGGCTCCGGCGCGCTCCACGTCCGGCTGCTCGACCCGGATCAACGCCCCCAGGCCGAAGGTGTACTCGCGCGCCGGCTCGAATCGGTGCACCTCGAGTCCGACCCTTTGGGGCTGTCGGCGGCCTGCGCCGATGCCGATCTTGCAGCCGAGGCAGTCGCCGAGCTGTCTCGGTCCGGAATCAAGATCGCCGATTTCTCGCTTGGGCAGCCGAGTCTCGATGAAGTCTTCCTCGCGTTGACCGGGCGCCCGGCGGACGAAGAGACCGCACATCAAACCATCGTCACCGAGAAGGAGTCAGCGGTATGAGCACCGCGCAAACCCAAAAGACCGATGCCAACCTCGTCGATGAGATCGCAGTTCGTCAGGCGCTGTCGTCGACCCCGCGCCCGCCGCGCCCCAGCCCTTTCTCGACGGTGCTCACCTTCGGCTGGCGCGGCATGCTGAAGATCAGACACGTACCCGAGCAGTTGATCGACGTGACGATGACTCCGGTGCTGTTCACGCTGATGTTCACCTATATGTATGGGGGCGCGATCTCTGGCTCGACCGGTGAATACCTACAGTTCATCCTGCCTGGGATCTTGATGATGTCGGTGCTATTCACGACCGTGTACTCGGGAGTCGCACTCAACACCGACCTCACCAAAGGCGTGGTCGACCGCTTCCGCACGTTGCCAATTTGGCGACCCGCGCCGCTGGTCGGGGCCGTGGTGGGCGACAGCGTCCGCTACCTGGTGGCGGGGACCGTGGTGGTAGTCGTCGGCGTGATCCTCGGCTACCGGCCCGAAGGCGGATGGATCGGCGTACTCGCGGCGATGCTCTTGGTCGCAGTGTTCGCGTTCGGCTTGGCCTGGGTCTTCACGACCCTCGGATTGTTGCTGCGCTCACCCAACGCGGTCATGAACGGCGGCTTCATGGCGCTGTTTCCGCTGACCTTTCTCAGCAACGCCTTCGTCCCACCCGAGACCCTGCCGACCTGGCTCGAGGCGTTCGTCGACGTCAACCCCATCTCGTTCGTGGTGACCGCGTCGCGTGGCCTGATGGATGGGACGGCGACTGCAGGAGACGTCGGGGTCGTGGTGGCGTCGGCCGCGTTGATGACCGTTTTGTTCGGGTCGCTGACCACGCGCCTGTACCGCCGGGGTTGAGCAATCGCTAGGTCTCGCATGGAAGAGGCGGACGGCCACGCACCGCAACTCCTCAGGTCATCTGGTCCTCAGGTAGTGCTGTGATCCTCCGGCGGAGGGTCTTCGTGCGTTGAGCTCGCAACCGACGAGGCCATCCGGCGGGCTTTCCGAGTCTTCCTGTACTCGATCACCGGCGGTAGCACCGAGAGCAAGATGATGACGACCACGACCAGCACGAAGTTGTCCTCCACCACAGGAATCGCCCCGAAGAAGAACCCGGCCAGGAGAAAGATAGCGATCCACGCGATGCCCCCGACCACGTTGTAGGTGAGGAACTTGCCGTAAGGCATGCGAGCTGCTCCCGCAACGAACGGGGCGTAGGTACGGACGATCGGTATGAAACGCCCGATGATGATCACCTTGCCTCCGTATTTGTCGTAGAAGGCCTGAGTACGGCGTAAGTAATCCTTCTTGAGAATGCGGGCGTCCTCTTTGAAAATGCGGGTTCCAACCGCCGAGCCGATCGAGTAGTTCACGGAATCACCGATGATCGCCGCGGCGATCAAGAGGATCATGAGAGCGCCGACGTTCAGCGAGCCGGTCGCGGCGATCGCGCCCGTCGCGAAGAGCAACGAGTCGCCCGGCAGGAACGGGGTTACCACCAAACCCGTTTCGCAGAAGATGATCAGGAATAGAACGGCGTAGGTCCAGCCGCCGTTGTCCTGCACGAAGTCGGCGAGATGGGTGTCGAGATGGAGGAAGTAGTCGAACACATTCGAGATCAGTTCCATAACTGATGCAATCCATCTTCCTTTTCTCACGGGCTCTAGCGAGTCCAGTACGACCGAAGATACGCCGCTGCAACGCAAACTCATGCGGATGATGTCTTCGGAAGCGTCGTACTCTAAGGCACCGTTCCCGGATACACGCGGCGGATCAGTCTTGGTTTCCAGCGACGCTCAATCGTGCTACGTCGGCGGGCGGCTTGATCCGCCGGTGCTGCCCGGGGTCGGCTCGGCGCAGTGTGGTCATTACAGACCGATCTCGTGGACCTGCGAGCGAGTCTCGCACTGATCAAGGAGATAGTCGTGAGCACCACCCAAGATCAGAAGGCCGCAGACTTTCGTGCGCTGCACGAGGGCGAGGCGTTCCTTATTCCGAACCCCTGGGATGCCGGCTCGGCCAGGATCCTCGAGGCACTCGGGTTCAAGGCGCTCGCGAGCACGAGTTCCGGCTTCGCGTTTACGCTCGGTCGCCTCGACGGCGGTGCCACGCTCGAGGATGTGCTCGATCACATCCGAGCCCTCGATCGAGCTACGAGCCTCCCGGTTTCGGTCGATCTCGAGAACGGGTACGGACCCGACCCCGAGGACGCCGCCGAGGTGATCGCCGGCGCCGCCGAGGCCGGCGCCGTGGGAGGCTCGATCGAGGACTACGAGCCCGAAGGCGGGATCTACGAACTCGCTCGCGCGGTGGAGCGGGTGGGCGCGGCCTGCGAGGCAGCCGGGCGTCTCGGATTCCCTTTCACTGTCACGGCACGAGCGGAGAACCACATTCGGGGCAACCCGGATCTCGCCGACACCATCGCTCGCTTACAGGCCTACGAGGGGGCCGGAGCAGATGTGCTCTACGCCCCCGGGCTCCGAAGCGGCGATGAGATCCGAGCGGTGTGCGACGCTACCTCGAAGCCTCTCAACGTCCTCGCGCGTCCCGATTTGTCGATGCATGAGATCGCTCGCGCCGGTGGCCGGAGGATCAGTGTCGGAGGCGCGCTGACGTGGGTCGCGGTGAACGCGATGGTGACCGCTGCGAAGGAGATGCGCGACGACGGCGACTTCTCCTCGCTCGATGTGCCACTTCATTTCGAGGAGTGGCGCGGCAACTCTTAGCGCTCCGCAGTCTCCCCTATACGATTTACTTGGGCCGGTCTGGGTCGGTTTCGTCTGCTTTGCGCTCGAGCTCTACAGCGCGCTCTCGCTCGCGGTCGGCCTCCTCGGTGTGTCGCCGGGCAGTGAGCTCGGCTTCACCCGCCCGCTGCGCTGCGCCTTGGGCCTCCTGCCGATCCCCCGCCGCCCGCTCGCGTTGCTGCTCGAGTTTTTTCGCCTTACCGCTGGTGGTCCAGTAGACGGCCGCCGCTATCGCTATGACAACGATGACGATGAGAACGATCACCAGTGAAGTGTCCATAAGAGGGACCTCGCTTTCTCGGTTGCTCCTTACCTACCCGCCAGCGGCTCCCGCAACACCGTTCAATCAATGATCGAAGGACTGCAGCCCAGACCGAGAACAGTCTTCTCTGACATGGTGGAGGTCGGTGCGATTCGCACCGATGAGTTTTTCGGCTCGACCCGGTCCTACTGGCAATTGGTCTTCAACGGATAGGAGGGCTTCAAATGAGGAAGCTTGTCGAATCGACTTTCGTGACCCTAGATGGTGTGATCAGCTCGCCGGAGAAGTGGGGTCCCCCATATTGGGACGACGAGCACAACAGCTACGCCCACGATCTGCTCTTCGCCTCGGACGCCCTGTTGTTGGGGCGGGCGACCTACGAAGGGTTCGCGGAGGCATGGCCGTCTAGGACCGGTGATGAGTACTCCGACCGGATCAACAGCCTTCCCAAGCACGTCGCATCAACCACCCTGCAGGAGACCGGGTGGAACGCGACGCTGATCACAGGGGACGTCGCCGACGAGGTGGCCGAGCTGAAGCGACAGCCCGGCGAGAACATTCTGAAGTTCGGCACCGGCCAGCTCGACCGGGCGCTGATCGAGCGCAACCTGGTCGACGAATTTCACTTTTGGTTCTTCCCCGTCGTCGCCGGCAGCGGGGAGCGTCTCTTGGACGGTCTCGACGTGACCCATCTGAAGCTAGTGAGCACCACGCCTTTCGCGTCGGGGATAGTGGTGCTCACGTACGCACCCAAGTAGCGGTACCGAACGAAACAGAACGGCGGTCGAGACGTTCTTGGAAGGGTCGTATCCCGAGACACCGCCGCTGGATACACGCGCCCAGTCACCTGCGCGACTCGGTGCGGAAGTTCCAGAAGCTCAGCCGCTGACCCGACGCAACCGTTAGGGATCGATCGTTACCTGCGCCTTCATGCCGTAGTCGTAGTGCGCGGGGAGGTGGCAGCCGATGATGAGCTTGCCCGGCTCCGTGAACTCGTACGTGGTCGTCGCCGTTGAGTCCGCAGCCACGGAGACCTCGCCTGGAAGGTCGCCGTGGCTGGGGTGGGCTCCCTTCTCGTGCAGATCCTGAACCACTTCATCACCGAGGATGAATTCGTGGTCGATGGGATCGGCGTTGCGAACGACAAAGGTGACGACAGCGCCTTGTTCGAACTCGAAGGCTTCGGGTTCGAAGCGAGAGTGGTTGATGTTCACGATGACTTCGGAATGGCCGGCCGAAGCCGTGTCGATGCATCCTCCCAGCAGGAGCGCGACGAAGGTGAGTCCGAGGCCGGGTCCAGGTCTCATCGTTTCGAAGCCACGATCCGGTCGGTTGCAACCAGGATGAATACGCCCGCAAGCCCGGCGACGATCCATACCCACAATGGAGGCGGCTCTGCCGGGACCGTCGTGCTTGCGAGGGCGAAGCCCGCGTCGACCGGGGAAGGAACCGTGCCGTCGAAGCCGATGGCCAGGTCATGATCGAGCTCGGAGGCCGGCGTCGAGATGCGGATGTAGTCGAGCCACATGCCCTCGGTCGGCAACCACTCCATGCCGCGGTCGCCGGCGAGATCGGTGAGGAGCAACTCCGAGGCCTCCTCGCTTCGTTCGAGGATCAGGCCCTCCGACGAGCCGGGAGCTTCGGTGGAGGGCATCAGCTCCGGCTGTGATTCGTTCAACAGAAAGACGTCGGCCTCGACGACCTCGTCCGCTTGTCGTCCGAGCGCCAGGATGCGGAGCGGCACCCACGGACTGTCGGTGGGAATCGTGAGGTGCACGGGGATGCCCTCGCCTGATTGGAGATCCTTGTCTTGGGCGCGCGCCAGGTTGAAGCGGACCGCCATGAAGATCGGACTGCGTTCGGCATAGAAGTCCAAGGTCTCGGGCGCGTCGGGGGGCAGGAAGAAGCCGTTGTCCTTCGCCCAGCGGCCGACCTCGTCTCCGCCACCCCGCAGGATCACGATATCGAGCGCGCTAACTCGAGTGGTCATGAGAACCTCGGCGGAGTCGTCCGAGGTCGAACGAAAGGCCACTTCACTCGCGCTCAAGGGCTCGGGCGGTCGCACTTCTTCCACGAGGCGTTGCAGCGTCCACCGTCCGGCGCGCGTCACGTCGGTCGGGACATCCGGCAACGGAACTATCGAGCCGAACTTCCCTCCGCCCGCTCCGGTGAACTCGAACGCCGTGACGTAATGCTCGACGCCGTCCACGTAAGCCGCGAGTGTCGTGGTCTTGGTGAGGTTCACCGATCCATTCGGAGCGACGAGGCCCCCACATGCCAGTACCGGCCCCGCTCCGACGACCATCACGACGACGATCGCAGACACAACCTTGAGAACGCGCATCACGCACCTCTTTCAAGTGGCTCGGCTCGATGCGGCTTGGACGAGGGAGGTCACGGCGATTGTTCCAGAAAGTGTGAGATCCGCTCGCTCGATGCTGCGATTAGGGCGTCCAGGAGCCGTTTGGCATCAATCACCGATCTGGACGGGATGCGGGCCGGGTCAAGAGATGCAGGGGCCGGGTCGATGCTGCGTTTAGGGCGTCCAGCAGCCGTTTGGCATCAATAACCTACACGAAGGCTCCACGGAGTGGGTGATGCCGACCGCCCGTTAAGGTTCGCGGCCATGGATCTCACGACCGCACGGGACCTGTGGCAGCCGGACACGGTTTACCTCAATACGGCCAGCTACGGTCTGCCTCCGAGGCCCGCCCTCGAGGCGCTGAGCGCGGCGCTCGAGGACTGGCGCGGGGGCCGGACGAGCTGGGAGCCGTGGGGCGAGGCGACCGAGGCTTCGCGCTCGATTTTCGCACGGCTGGTCGAGGTCGATGCGGCCGACGTCGCGATCGGCACGACGGTCTCAGAGTTCGTCGGGTTGATCGCGAACTCGCTGCCGGATGGAGCGCGCGTGGTCGCGCCCAACATGGAGTTCACCTCGAATCTTTTCCCCTACCTCGTGCACGCGGACAGAGGGGTCACGGTCGAAACGGTGCCCGCGGCGCAACTGGCCGACGCAGTCGAGGCTTCCACCACGGCGATCGCGTTCAGCGCGGTGCAGTCCTCCTCGGGCGAGGTCGCGGACTTCGAGTCCATTCTCGAGGCGGCCGCCGACAACGACGCCCTGACGATTCTCGATGCCACCCAGGCCTGCGGCTGGCTTCCGCTGGAAGCGGCACGCTTTGATTTCGTGGTCGTGCACGCGTACAAGTGGCTCATGTCGCCGCGCGGAACTGCCTTTCTCTACGTCAACCCGGAGCTGAGGGAGACCATCAGGCCGATCGGCGCGGGATGGTACGCGGGCGAGGACGTGCACGCGTCTTACTACGGACCGCCGCTGCGGCTGGCGCGCTCGGCCCGGCGCTTCGACCTGTCCCCGGCTTGGTTCTCGTGGGTCGGCACGCAAGCAGCGCTGGAGGTCATCGAGAGCATCGGGGTCGAGGTCATCGGCAACCACGACGTTCGCTTGGCCAACCGGTTCAAAGATCGGATGGGACTCGAGGCGGGCGAGTCGGCGATCGTCTCGCTCGATGTCTCCGAGGCTGCGTCCGAGCGCCTGCGGGAAGCGGAGATCCTGGCCGCCTCGCGTGCGGGAAAACTGCGCGTGTCTTTCCACATCTACAACGTCGAGGAGGACGTCGACACTCTCGTCGAGGCCCTCGACGGGTGAACCGACCGGAAGGCTTAGACAGTTCCGTCGATCGACTGCAGCGGGATCAGCGTGGGCCGCGCAGGAAAGAAGCGGGTGGCGCAGACCTGGTGCAGGGTCAGGAGCGCCCCGAGCAAGATGAGGACATCGCCGGCGCTGAAGACGTTTGCGAAGGGAAACACCGCCGGGATCGCGAAGACGTCGCCTAGAAACCCGAACTTCGGGTCGACGAGGTGGGCGGAGTTGGCGAACTCCGCGGAGTCGATGCTCATGCCTGCGTCTTTCAAGGCCCCCATGGTTGCGGGCATGACGCCACCGTTGCTCGCTATCGCGACGAAGTTCATGACCGTACCCGTGGCGATTATCCACAGACCCGGAAGCTTTCGGTTGTTTAAGAGAAAGACGAGTAGCAGGACGTAGGACAGGAGGTGGACTGCCACGTAGGCCGACCCGCTTCCCGGAAACGCGGAAATGATCCCTATCTGCAACGACAGGGCGACGAACACGATCCAGACGAAACGGGGGCGGAACGAGGCGAGCGCGTCGAGCCGCCCGCCGGCCAAGGGCACGGAAGCCACGCACGCGATGAAGCAGATGATCAGAAGCAAGCTTTTCTCCTTGAGTCTGAGAGCTTGCCTCTGGTATCGACTCGCATCGCCCCCAGCTTTACGAAGTCCATTTCGAGGCCCTTGTAGTCCCATCGGGCTATGCACTGTCTAGTCCCTACGGATGCTGTGGGGATCCCGACCTAGTGATCTCTGGACCATAGAAGGTCTCGAAGCTCAAGCGTGCCTAGCCCGGAGTCGAAGTGGCAATTGGAAACATTTGGTATCTATCAGGAGGGAGGTGTCGTGAAAGCTCGCCTTTTTCGCGTGGGTTCGGCGCTCGCATCACTCGCAGCTCTCGTTGCTGCATCGGGAGCCGGCCACAAGTGGGGTTAGCCCCACCACACCGCACTGAGGTGGGCTCGGCATACACGAGCCCACCTGCGTGCATCTTCTCTTCTTAGACTGACTGACCGAATCGGGAGCATTTCGTTGCTGGCCAAGATCAAACCGGTATGGCTGTATGTGGGCGCCGTCATCGTCGCCGGAGCCGCCCTCAGCGCGGTTGCGGGCCTCGACGTGGCAAGCTCAGTGGCCAGCAACTACGCGGAGTTCTGGCTTCTGACCGGCCTGAGCGTCCTCGGCGAATTCTTCCCCATTCGCACTCAGCGAATCGACGGCGAAGAGGGAGAGATTACGGTGTCGTCGATCTTCACCTTTGCGCTGCTGCTGCAGTTCGGTGCCGGCGCAGCCATCGTGGCGCAGATCGTCGCCAGCCTCGCGGCCGATCTGCGGGCGAGCAAACCCGGTTGGAAGTCGGTCTTCAACGCGGCTCAGATGGCGCTCGCACTGGGCGCCGCCGGTGCACTCATAGACCTCATGACCTCGGGCTCGTTCACGTCGGGGGCACCCGGCTTCGACACCATCGATGTGCCCGGGATCCTCTTGGCGTGCGCGGTGCTGTTCGTGACCAACAACGTGCTGTGCCGTCTCGCCATCGCCCTACATCAAGGCGCTCCGGTGGTTCGTTTCCTGCTCTCCGATCTCGGTTACCAGGCCTGGATCAATCTTTTCCTGCTCGTGCTTTCGCCGGTCGTCGTCGTGGTTGCGGAGCGCAGCCTCTTGCTGGTTCCCCTTCTCGCAATTCCGATGGTGATGATCTGGAGTGTCGCCACGATGCACGCAGAGAAGGACTACAAGGCGTACCAGGCGCTGCACGACGACCTGACGGGGCTGCCCAACCGGGCGTTGTTCTACGACCGGCTCGACCAGGCGTTGCTGGAGGCGAAGCGGAATTCGACCAAGGTCGGGATAATGCTTCTCGACCTGGATCGCTTCAAGGAGATTAACGACAGTCTCGGCCACCACATCGGCGACGCCCTCTTGCGCCAGATCGGCCCCCGCGTCAAACAGGTGCTCCGAGAGGTAGACACCTTCGCCCGTCTGGGCGGTGATGAGTTCATTGCGCTGCTCCCGGATGTCGGAAGCGAACAGGACGCGGTGGACGTGGCCGAGCGAATCACAGCGGCGATCGAGATCCCCTTCGTGCTCGACGACGTTTCGAGCGGTTTGATGATCGACGTCGAAGCAAGCAGCGGGGTCGCTCTTTTTCCAGAGCACGGGGGCGACGTCGACATCCTGTTGCAGCGGGCCGACATCGCCATGTACGTCGCCAAGGAAGCCCACGGCGGCCCCGAGGTCTACTCGAACCACAGCGATCAGAGCAGTACTCGCCGCTTGACGGTGCTCGGCGAGCTACGCCGTGCCGTTGATCGCGACGAGCTCGACCTCTTTTACCAGCCTAAAGTCGACCTGAGCAACGGTGAGATCGCCGGAGTGGAGGCGCTGCTGAGATGGGACCATCCCCAGCTCGGCAAGGTCGCTCCGGATGAGTTCATCCTGGCCGCGGAGCAGACGGGGCTCATGCGCTCGTTGACGCGCTTTGCACTCGAACGTGCTCTTGGGCAATGGCAGATATGGAGCGGTCACGGGCTCGTGGTCGATGTCGCAGTCAACCTGTCTCGCCGCAGTCTCCTGGACCCGAACTTCGTCGACGATGTGATGGCGATCCTCGCGATCCACCGAGTCCCTCACGAACACCTGCAGCTCGAGATCACGGAGAGCAGCATCATGGCCGACCCGGTTCGTGCGGCCGATGTCTGCCACCGGCTCAACGCGCTCGGCATCGGACTGTCGCTCGACGACTTCGGTGCGGGCTACTCGTCGCTCGGCTACCTTAAGCGACTGCCCGTTCAGGAGATCAAGATCGACAAGTCCTTCATCCTCGGCATGACCGAGGACGACAACGACGAGGTCATCGTCCGTTCCACTATCGATCTCGCCCGCAACCTTGGGCTGCGCGTGGTCGCCGAAGGAGTCGAGACCCGAGCCGTGTGGGACAGTCTGCAATCGCTCGGGTGCGACCAGGCGCAGGGCTATTTCCTCGGACGCCCGATGCCGGGTCACGAACTGCCGGAGTGGTTCGAGAACTTCGGCGAGCCCGCTCATCTTTTTGACCAGGCGGTGCGCCTCCCCGACTCCGAGCTTTTGGATCCCGACGCGGCTTGAATGGTGACTATGCGGGTCCCGACTGCGGGGGCTTGATGAGGTCCCGAGCCGCCTGTCGGGAGGCTCCGGCCGCGGCTCCGACCAGAGCGATCCACGCCGCCTTCTTGCCCATCGGGACGTCCTGATCGATCTGCGGTGGATCCTCGTGGGTTATCAGCCGCCATAGCGTCGTGACGATGTAGGTGGCGAGCTTGACGGCCACGAGGCCGAGGATGATCGCCCCCAGGCTCTGGGCCATGGTGGGCTTCTTCGGCGTCGATCCGTCCGGCTGGGGCAGCGCTTTGGGCATAACTGTGTCTCCTTGATCGGTCTAGAGGGAACTATGCCCGATTCCCGCCCGGCTAATACGACCTGTGGTCCGTCCCATAAGTAAAGTGACGCGTATTTGTGGGGCGGGCCACTTAGGCTTCCTGGAACTGCCGTTTCATCCCGGCGAGATCGTCGAGTTCCTCGCCACCCTCGGCCGGGCCGACCGCGATGACCCGGTCGCCTGAGGCGAAGGCGAAGCGCGGCTTGGGCCGATAGGTCCACCGTCGTCCTCGCTGGACCGCCAACACGAACATGCCGGTCTCGGTTTCGATCTCAAGATCCTTGATGGTTCGGCCGTCCGCAGGCGCTCCCGGCTGGACGACCGTTTGGTGCCCGAACTCGTCGGACTCGACCAACGCCGCCGCGATTACCGGATGCAGCTCTTCGCCCGCTTCCACCAGACGGGTCATCTCTCTGGCCGAGTCGAAGATCGTCTCCGAAGCCTGGGCGAGGCGGATCAGCCCTCTGAGGTCGTCGGGATTGCGAGCCTCCTGCGCGCTGCGAAGAACCCACGACTCGAGCTCGTCGTGGATGTCGTCGCTCCTCGCCTCGAGGTTGGCGACCTCCGAGGCGAGCGCAGGACTGTTGAACAGCAGGGCCGAGTAGGCGAGACCTACGGCGACCTCGGAGGAGTCCTTCATCTCGATCAGCAGGTCGACGGCTCGGTCGAGATCGCTGAGCACGAACTCCGGAGGCTCCGGAGGCTCCGGGAGTTCGGGTGCTCCCATGACCTTGCGCGCAAGGTTGATCCCGTCCTCCGGCCCCCGCACCAGCAACGCGTCTCCGTCGGTGATCACGAAGTCGGGACCCGGATCGAAGTTCCATTGGCCGCCGCGGCGCGCGGCGATGACCCACATTCCGATCTCGACCGGCAGCGCGAGTTCCCGCAGTGTCTGTCCGATGGCCTGGGCGTCGGTCCTTACCTTGACGCGCGCAACGACCTCATCCGCGTGACGCAGGTCTTTGCGGAGATCCTCGAGGATGCCGATGCCCGACGCAACTATGCCCGCGATGTCGTCGGCGGCGTCGGCGATCTTCTCGACTGCGGCCGCGATCTCGAGCACGCCGGCCATGTGCTCCGCGTCTTCGGGACTACGGGCCGCGAGGATGCACTGCCTCCGCAATCCACGGAGGTGCTCGACCATCCGGTCCTCGAGACGGCGTACCTCCTTGGCGAGGGCGGCGTCGGAGAAGAAGATGGCCGCGTAGGCGAGGTCGACCATGAGCTCGGAGGTGTCCTTGACCTCTGCGAGGAACCCCTTCACGGTGTTCGGACCCTGAGCTGAATCCATCATTGACACCTCACGCTACTCCGAACAACACCAGAGCTATGACGAGGCAGGTGACGCCGAGCAGGTCCATTCCGCTCGTGACGAGGGGGATGGTGTGGTTGTCGGGATCGAAGCCGAAGCGATAGGTCGCGATCGCCGCGTAGTAGCCGATGACGGCGGCGACAACCGTCGCAAGCATGCCTCCCACCATGACCACCCCTAGGAAGGTGAGCGCTCCTGGATAGGCCGCGCCCGTGGCCTCCGCGACTCCCAGTGTCGTGAGCGCGGAGATGGCGTACACGATCAGGCCGAGGACGAGCACGATGGTGCCGTCGAGGAGCGCCACGGCCCCCGGCCTGGCCGTGGGGGTGACGGCGCCGAGGTGCAGTTTGGATCCGAGGCGCGCGGCGAGGATCGACCCCAGCGCGCCGGTGTTCTCGAGGAAGCCGGGAATGATGATGAGGAACGCAGGCAGCGGGGTGAAGACGTCGTCCATGCGCGGCTGGACCACGGTTCCTGCGAGCACGTCGAGCACGATGGCGATGCACAGAACGGGAAAGGCCTCACGCACGATCCTGCGCGCGACGGTGAGGGCCGTGGTCCAACCGCGCCACAGAGCGAAGCCGCCGACGACCAAGGCAAACCCGCCGACCACCGGTGTGACGATGTCGATGCGGGCGAGAAAGGAGGCGAGAAAGAGGCAGGGAAGGGTCACCACGTCGCCGATCGCGGTGATCAGCGGAGCGCCCACCGCGTCGAGGTCCCAGCCCCTTCTGAACGACGTGATCGAGAGGTAGATGGTCACCGCGAGGACCACAACGGACGACAGCAGCCCACCGACCAGTGAGATCACGATGAAATCCCACACCGAGACCGTGTCTACTCCGAGCAGCCCCGCCACGGCGCGCGCCAGCAGGCCCATGGTCACCGACGTGCCGATGGTCAGCAGGATCGAGGCGTAGATGTTCTGGTAAAGGAGGCCGGCTTTGTCCCTCGAGACCTCGAAGAGGCCGGACAGGATCGCGGTGCCGAGGCGTGCCGCCAGAGCTCCGAAGATGTTGCCCCGCATTCCGATCGACACCGGAATCAGGACGAACAGGCCCTCGATGACCTCGATCCGGTTGCTCATTCCGACGAGGACGAGGCCGGCCACGAGCGAGGTCAGCGAGGCGACCGTGACGGCGACGAAGCCCTGACCCATCGTGCGGCGCTCCGACGACCAGTAGTCGACGACCTGGCGGGCGGGGTCCGCCACGAGCCGGCCGGTGCCCCTCGCCGCCCGGGCGGGGGTCCCCACGAGGGCGCGAATGAGCCTTCCGACCCGGACGAAGACGGGTCTGAGGCGGTCACGCGCTGGTCGCGAATCAGTCATGAAATCCGGGAACTCCAAGCCGCTTGTGAGCGTTCGTACGAACAACAAGTGTCAACCGGTCTATCCGGACGCTTAGCAGAACACCAGTCAGAGGGGTACGGCGCCGAAGGAGCCATTCGGGCCGGATCCGAGAGGAGCCTCGATGTCCAAGCAGATAGCAATCCGAGGCCAGACCCCCAAGGGGCTCCCGCGCGCCTCTCAGCGCAACCCCGAGGGTCGCGTCTGCGCCGAGGTCGGCTGCAAGACCCGTATGTCGACCTATAACCGGCGCGACAAGTGCTGGGCCCACGCCGAGATGAAGGTGCCCCGCCTACGCGGCCGCAAGCCGGCCGCAGGCTCTGCCTGATCTCGTCACGGGTACCGCACCGGGTCTCATCCCACCCGACTATCGGGTTACTCGACACGCCGAGAGGCGCGGCGGGATATTCTGTCGCCGTTGCTACGACCACCTGGTGACGGAGGCTCCTGGATGCATGCACGGCTTGTCATTTTGATCGCTCTCGCGGCGATGGTCTCGAGCCTGTCACCGATCGTCGCTCACGCGGCGCCCCCGGGCGAGGTTGCGTTCGCGCAGGAGACCGACTCGGGCGAGGGCGGGACCGACACGGATACGGAGTCCGGTGGCACCGAGACCGAGGAGGGCTCGGACGAAGGCGAGGCCGAGGGCGGAGGCGCAGAGGACGAAGCCGCGGACGAGACCGGCCCCCCCTGGACCTACCAGATGGCGAAGATCTCGCTCGTCCTGCTCGCCCTGACGCTCGCCGGAGTCTTCTTCGCCTACTACAAGTTCGTGGTCATCCGCCGCCGCGAGGGTTTTTAGGCCCAGCCGGTTTCTAGGTGGCGCGACTCGTCGAACCCGCAATCGCATCGGCGGTCGCGCGCCGCGTCGCGGGCTCGAGCGGCCTCGACCACTCCTATCTGCTCGATCGCCTGCGCTCGGATCTCGACGAGGCGGTGCCCCGGTCCGAGGACCTCGTCGCCGAGGCGAGCGGCATTCCGGCCCCCCCACCCGTGCGCTGGGGCTTGATCGACCGAGCGACCTGGGCCGAGGCCAACATCTCGTCGATGACCGCCATGCTCAACCCCGTCGTCGACAAGATCGGCGACCGGCTCGACAAGATGCCGTTCGCGATGAGGGCCGCGCAGCGCACACTGGTCTCGGTCGAGGTGGGAGTTCTGCTCGGCTATGTGTCCAGGCGGGTTCTCGGCCAGTACGACCTGCTGGTGCCACCCGATGACGGGTCGCCCGAGGCGCGCCGTCGCAACAAAGCGCTGCCCGCTGGGGGGGCCGCCCTCTACTTCGTCGGGCCGAACCTCGTCGAGACCGAACGCCGCTTCGGATTCGTCCCCCGCGATTTCGCGCTGTGGGTGGCCCTGCACGAGGTCACCCACCGCTACCAGTTCGAGGGCGTCGAATGGCTGCGTCCGCATTTCCTCGAGCTCGTCAGACGCTACGTCGACACGGTGGAGATCGACACGAAGGGGCTCGCCAACCGCCTTCGGATTGCGGCGCAAAGGCTGGCCTCCAAAGAGGTTCCCCCCGAGGAGCGCTCCCCCATGTACCTGCTCGCAAGCGACGAGCAGCGCGTTGTGCTCGACGAGATCCAGGCTCTGATGGCGGTCATCGAGGGACACGGCAACTACGTCATGGACTCGGTCGGCGCCCGCGTCATTCCGTCGATGCGACGGATGCGGCACATCTTCGAGAGGCGCAGAGAGCAAGCCAACTCCGTGCAGAAGGTCATCTCCTCGCTGCTCGGCATGGAGATGAAGCTCAAACAGTACGAACTCGGCCAGGCCTTCTGCGAGGAGGCCGTGCGCCGTGCGGGACCCAAGGTGCTCGAGCGGTTGTGGCTGGGCCCCGACCACTTCCCGACGCTCGCCGAGCTCAGGGCGCCGGAGTTGTGGCTCGGCCGCGTCGCCGCCTGACGAATGAACGACGGGGGGTACGGAGGGCCGGGCTTCGCAGTCGTCGAGCGCGCCGCCAAGACGATCGACGGTCACTCCATGCTGGCCGACAACGACACCGTGGTGGTCGCGCTTTCGGGGGGGCCGGACTCGACCTGCCTTCTTGATGTGCTGAAGCGGTTGTCCACGCGGCGCGGCTGGACGATCCACGTGGCGCACGTCGACCACGGTCTGAGCGAGCGTTCGGAGCCGGTCGCGGCCCGGGTTTCGTCCGAGGCCGCGGCCTCGGGGTTCGAGGTTCATCTTGTCAGGGCCCCAGATCTCGCCGGTTCGAATCTCCACGCCAGAGCGCGAGAGTTTCGCTATGCGTTCTTCGACACCGTCGCGCGCGAGGTGGGATCGACCAAGGTGGCGACGGGACACACTCTGGACGACAGGGTCGAGACGACCCTCGCGCGTTTCGTCCACGGTGCGGGAACCGAAGGTCTGGCGGGCATCCCCCCCACGATGACGGCGCCCCCCGCACCGACTCGCATCCGACCCCTGATCACAGTGCGCCGCGCCGCCGCGCGCGCCTACTGCGACGAGGTCGGGCTCGACTACGACATCGATCCCGCGAACGAAGACGAGCGCTTCGAACGCGCCTCGGTTCGCTCGGTGCTCCTACCCGCGATCGAGAAACGCTGGGGAGAGGGGGCCATTCACGCGATGGCGTCCTCGACGGAGAGATTGAGCGATGATGCGGCGGCCTTGAAGGCGCTGGCCGGCACTCTTTACGGACAGCTCGCAAAGGGCGAGGGGGGCCGGGTGGTGTTCGAGCGAACGGGACTCGATCCGATCCCGAACGCGCTGCGCCGCAGGCTGATCGAGCGAGCGGTCGGGCGGGTGCGCGATCGCGCAGGGGGCATCGACGCGGCGCTTGCGGCGCTTGCGACGAGAAGAGGCGGGTCGAAGCATTTCGATGTCGCCTCGGGCATTTCCATCGAGGTCACGCCCGAGCACGTGATCGTGCAACAACCGGATCGACAAGGCCGGGCATAATGACCGGCATGCGCGATGCGGATCTCAACGAGGACATCCAGGAAATCCTCATCTCGGCCGACGACATCCAGGACAAGATCGCGTCCCTCGCCAAGCAGATCACCGGCGACTACCGCGGCAAGGACCTGCTGCTGATCGGCATCCTCAAGGGCGCGTTCGTGTTCATGTCTGACCTCGCTCGCTCGATCGAGCTGCCGGTCGAGTTCGACTTCATGGCGGTGTCGAGCTACGGGTCTTCGACGAAGTCGTCGGGCGTCGTGCGGATCCTCAAGGACCTCGACTACGAGATCACAGGCAGGCACGTGGTCCTGGTCGAGGACATCATCGACTCGGGCTTGACCATCAACTACCTGCTCCGCTATCTCGAGGCGCGCGGGCCCGCAAGTCTCGAGATCTGCTCACTGTTTTGGAAGAAGGGCGAGCAGGCCGTCCCCCTCGAGGTCAAGTACCCCGGCTTCGAGATCCCGCCGGTGTTCATTGTTGGTTACGGCCTCGACTTCGCCGAGAAGTACCGCAACCTCCCTTATATCGGCGTCCTGAAGCCCGCCGCGTACGGCGCCGATCCCGCATGAAGGGGGCTCGAACAGGAGCTTCTTAGAGATACGAGGCTGGTAGCCTCAGCTCAGAGAGACGTGATCGACGAGCGCGAGCAACAGCCGATGGCGCGCAGAGCCGCCAACGAGTGAAGTCGGCGGGGTAACGGAGCGTAAGGAAAAGAAATGAATCGAATCTTCAAATCCGCAATCTTCTACCTGGTCCTGATCATCGCCGTGGTGTTCGTCATCAACCTCTATCAGAGGAACGCCGAGCGTCCGGAAGAGATCGAGTCGGTCAACGATTGGGTCCAGATGGTCGAAGCGGGCGAGATCGAGACGGCCAAATTCCTGACCAAGGACGAGAAGGTCACCGGCGAGCTGTCCGGCGGAGACCTCGAGTACGAGCTGTTCTTGCCCAAGGACACGGTCGACGACTACCAGCAGGTGGCGTTCGACAACAACGTGCCCATCACGGCAGACCCCCAGCAAAGCTCGATCTTCCTCACGATCATCTTTCAGTTCCTGCCGATCTTCTTGATAATCGGGCTCTTCTTCTTCCTTATGCAGCAGATGCAGGGCGGCGGCAACAGGGTGATGAGCTTCGGCAAGTCCAAGGCCCGCCTGGTCACCAAGGACCAACCCAAGATCACGTTCGGAGACGTCGCCGGCCTCGATGAGGCCATCGAGGAACTGCACGAGATCAAGGAGTTCCTCGAGGCGCCTCAGAAGTTCCAGGCGATGGGGGCCAAGATTCCCAAGGGTGTGCTGCTCTACGGCCCCCCCGGGACCGGCAAAACGCTTCTGGCCCGCGCGGTCGCCGGCGAGGCGGGCGTTCCCTTCTTCTCGATTTCGGGCTCCGACTTCGTCGAGATGTTCGTCGGCGTCGGCGCGAGCCGAGTGCGCGACCTCTTCGAGCAGGCCAAGGCCAACTCGCCCTCGATCGTGTTCAT
Source organism: Actinomycetota bacterium (assembly GCA_030860505.1). Classification (GTDB taxonomy): domain Bacteria; phylum Actinomycetota; class CADDZG01; order CADDZG01; family WHSQ01; genus WHSV01. The sequence continues at coordinate 13,916 of JALZIB010000034.1, read as the reverse complement.
GGACGAGATCGACGCCGTCGGACGTCATCGCGGAGCGGGGCTCGGCGGCGGCCACGACGAGCGCGAGCAGACCCTCAACCAGCTCCTGGTCGAGATGGACGGCTTCGACATCAAGGGCGGGGTCATCCTGATTGCGGCCACCAACCGCCCCGACATCCTCGACCCGGCTCTGCTCCGTCCGGGGCGCTTCGACCGCCAGATCGTGGTCGACCGGCCTGATCTCAACGGACGGGTCGGCGTGCTCAAGGTCCACACCCGCGGCAAGCCGTTGTCCAAGGACGTCGATGTCGAGGTGCTGGCCAAGCGGACGCCCGGGTTCACGGGGGCGGACCTCGCCAACGTCGTCAACGAGGCCGCGCTGCTTGCGGCCCGCTTCTCTCGCAACGAGATCTCGATGAACGAGCTCGAGGAGGCCATCGACCGCGTCGTGGCCGGCCCCGAACGCCGCAGCCGCGTCATCTCGGAGAAGGAGAAGAAGGTCATCGCCTATCACGAGGGTGGTCACGCTCTCGTGTCGCACGCCCTGCCGAACGCCGACCCCGTACACAAGGTCTCGATCGTGAGCCGCGGCCGTGCCCTTGGTTACACGCTGACGCTTCCCAGCGAGGACCGTTTTCTCGTCACCCGCAGCGAGCTCGTCGACGAGCTGGCCATGCTTCTCGGGGGTCGCGTCGCCGAGGAGGTCGTCTTCAACGAGCCCACCACGGGCGCCAGCGACGATATCCAGCGCTGCACCAAGATCGCCAAGTCGATGGTCATGCAATACGGGATGAGCGATCTCGGCCCCCTCGCCCTCGGCGAGACCGAGGGCCAGCCGTTCCTCGGGCGCGAGCTCGGTCACGTCAAGGACTACTCCGACGTCGTCGCCGCCAAGATCGACGAGGAAGTGCGCCGGCTGGTCGAGGAGGCCCACGACGAGGCGCGCGAGATCGTCCTGAAGTACCGCGACAAGCTCGACCTGCTCGTCGAGCGACTGCTCGAGAAGGAGTCGCTCGAGAAGGCCGAGGTCGAGGAGATCTTCGGCGAGGTCGCCAAGCAGTCTCCCCCCGACGGGACCGAGAGGGCCCGCCGGCGTCGCAAGGCGCGCGAGGAAGAGGACCGGGCGGCTGCCGCCCAACGCGACGCCGAGGAAGCCCGGCGCCGCCTGCCACGCCCCTCGCCCAAGCCGCGCCTCGGCGAGGCGTAGCCGCCCGACGAGCGCGGTCTCAGCTCGAGGGCTGTTTAAGGTAAGCGGATGGCTGAGATTCCCGAAGATGTGAGCGAGCGGCGTCGACCTGCCCCTGTGGATCTCGACGTCATCGAGGACGCGGTGCGCTCGATATTGAAGGCGATCGGCGAGGACCCAGAACGCGAAGGGCTGAAGCGCACTCCCCGCCGGGTCGCGGAGATGTACGAGGAGTTGTTCGCCGGCCTCCACAAGGATCCGGCCGACGAGCTCGACGTCGTCTTCGAAGCCGGTCACGACGAGATGATCATGGTGAAGGACATCCCGCTCGGTTCGCTCTGCGAGCACCACCTCATCCCCTTTATCGGATCGGCTCACGTCGCTTACATCCCCAACGAATCGGGACAGATCACGGGATTGTCGAAGCTCGTCCGCCTCGTGGACATGCTGGCCAAGAGACCCCAGGTCCAGGAACGCCTCACGACCCAGATCGCCGACGCCATCGAAAGCGCCCTCGAGCCGCGCGGCGTCCTGGTCGTCATCGAGGCGGAGCATCTCTGCATGAGCATGCGTGGTGTGCGCAAGCCGGGCAGCAAGACGGTGACGTCTTCGGTGCGCGGGCTCTTCCGTCGCAACGAAGCGACGCGCGCCGAGGCAATGGGCTTGATCCACGCGCGTCGCTGAACCGTCACCGTCGAGCCCGTCCAAGTGAATACACTCCGCTAATGAAGCTTCGCTGCAAAGACACCTATCTGTCGCTCGACCACGTTGCCGTGATGGGAGTGCTCAACGTCACGCCGGATTCGTTCTCAGACGGTGGCCTGTGGCTCGATGCCGACGAGGCCATCGCTCACGCACTCGAGATGGTCGACCATGGGGCTTCGATCATCGACGTGGGCGGTGAATCCACTCGTCCGGGGGCCGATCCGGTGTCCGAGGACGAGGAGTTGCGACGCGTCATCCCGGTCGTCGAGGGCATCCGTGCACGGACACCCGCCCCCATCTCGATCGACACCCGAAAGCCGTCTGTTGCGGAGCGAGCGGTGGCGGCCGGCGCGACGATCATCAACGACACGCTTGGTGAGGCCGGCGACGAAGCCATGGACGACCTTGCCGCCAAGACCGGGGCGGCGATCGTGGTCATGCACTCGAGAGGAAGCCCGGCGACGATGCGGGAGCTGACGGACTACGACGATCTCGTGGTCGATGTCCGAGAGTGGCTGAGCCGCAGAGCCGATCGCTTGCTCGAGGCCGGCGTGACGCGTGACGCGATCTGCCTCGACCCCGGTTACGGCTTCGCCAAGGATCCGGCACAAAGCCTCGTGCTCCTTCGCCGGCTCGAGGAGATCGTCGAGCTCGGTTACCCGGTCTTAGTCGGCACGTCGCGGAAGTCGTTCATCGGCAAGACACTGGACCTTCCCGAGGACCAGCGCATCGAGGGCACCGCGGCGACCGCGGCGTGGGCGATCACCAGGGGCGCTCACATCCTGCGGGTGCATGATGTCGAGCCCATCGTTCGGACGGTGCGGATGCTGGAAGCGATAACCGAGGCCTGATGGACCGCATCATGATTCGCGACCTGCGGGTCGCAACGCGCATCGGCTTGTCCGAGGAGGAGCGCGCCACGCCACAGTGGGTCGTAGTGAGCGTCGAGCTCGAGGCCGACCTGCGCTCTGCATCGGAGAGCGACGATATCGAAGAGACCGTCGACTACCATTGGGCAACCACCGAGATCGCAGCGCTCGTCACATCCACTACGTGCAGTTTGCTCGAACACATGGCAGGAAAGATCGCCTCCCGAATGTCAAAGATCGAGCGGGTGCACGGGGTTACGGTAGAGATCGCCAAGGAATCCCCACCCGTACAAGAGGACGTCGGCTCAATCGCGGTTCGCATCGAGAGGCAGTGACGAACGAGAAGCACCATGGAGGAACGCTCATGACGACCGCCTATATCGGTATCGGTTCGAATGTAGGTGAACGTGCGAGCTTCTGCAGGAACGCAGTCGGTGCGCTCGACGATAGTCCCGAGGTGCGGGTCACCGCGGCATCGAGTCTCTACGAGACCTCTCCGGTAGGAGGCCCACCCCAGCGCTCCTTCGTCAACCTCGTGGCCAGGCTCGAGACGTCAGTCGGCCCCCGGACGCTACTCGGGGTCTGCAAGGAGACTGAGCGGGCCTTGGGGCGCAAGCCGTCGGACATCCGCTGGGGCCCGCGCGTCGTCGACCTCGATATCTTGACCTTCGGCGACGAGAAGATCAGCGACGAGGATCTCGAGATACCTCATCCCCGCATGACCGAGCGATGCTTCGTGCTCGTACCGCTGCTCGAGATCGAGCCGACCGCCGCCGATCCCTGGGGCGTGCGCTACTCGGATTGGGTCGACGAAGCCGAGGGCGAAGTGCGCCTACTCGAAGCGTTCTAAGCGGCGACTCCGCTCCCAGAATGCGTGGCTCAACGCCCTAGGCAGGGGGCGATATGAGCGCATATGCTCCGAGATGCCAAGACGGGCGCCCCCCTGCGCCCGTTTTCTGCTTCGAACCTGGGGTTCGCAGCATGCCGGTCACACCGCCGGTCACATCGATCGAGAGGACTGAGATGAAGAGGTGGCTGGCGTTCGCCGTAGGGCTGAGCGTCGCGCTGTCCGGGGTGCCGGCCGGAGTCGCCGGCGCACAGCAGTCCTCGACCGCCACCGACGACACCCTTCCCGAACTCACCCCGGCCCCCGACGACGCGTTGACCGGCGCCTTGGACGCAGGGCGAGTCGGCGAGGCCGAGTACGCCCTCGAGCGTGCCCTGACCCTGTTTCGGCCCTCGCTCGTCGCCCGCCGCTTCGGACAGGTCGCGCCGCCCGCGGCGCGCAGCGCGACCACCATTCTTCGCGATCTCGCCGTGCGTCAAGACGATCTCTCGGAGTCCGACAGGGCCGTGGCGGACGCGCTCTTGGCCCGCCCCACAGACGGGGGCCGGGACCCCGTTGCCGTCAAGTATCGGGACGCCAAGTCCAAGCGAAGCTGCACGCCGGACGTGTGCATCCACTATGTGACCAAGGGCAAGCACAGGGTCGCCGAGACCGACTCGAACGGCAACGGAAGGCCGGACTACGTCGACACGGTGCGCCGGGTCGCGCAGCACGAGGTCTGGACGCATGAGATCGACGAGATGGGCTTTCGCAAGCCCAAGGACGACGGCCGCTCGTCTAACAACGGAGGCAATGGAAGGCTCGATATCTACCTTGCGGATCTGGGCGGCCTACCCGTCGCTCTGTATGGCTACTGCGCGTCCGACGATCCCAACCTGAAGGTCAGCAGCTCCTACAAGTTCTCTGACATGTCGGCTTACTGCGTGTACGACAACGACTACCGGCCGGATCAGTTTCCGAGTCAGACGCCGCTCAAGAACCTCCAGGTGACCGCGGCGCATGAGTTCTTCCACGCGGTCCAGTTCGGCTACGACATCTTCGAGGATCTCTGGATCCTCGAGAACACGGCCGTGTGGATTGAGGACGAGGTCTACCCCGACATCAACGACAACCTGCAGTACCTGTCGGAGAGCAGTATGCGGCGGCCCTTCGTGTCGCTCGACTTCGGCGCCGGCTTCTTCGAGTACGGCAACTTCATCTTCTGGAAGCACGCGAGCGAGAGGTTCGGGCGCAGCTTCACCAAGAAGGTCTGGAATAGGGCCGACGGTGCCCGGGGCGGGCCCGACCAGTACTCGCTCGAGGCGGTGCGCTCGATCATCGAGCGGCGGTCGGCTTTCGGCAAGGTGTTCGTCGATTTCGCCATCGCCAACTTTCTGCCCGAGCTCTACTACGCAAAGGGCGATCTCTACGAAGCCGAAACCGGGGGTGCTCCACTCGCCAAGAAGGTCACGTTGACGAAGTCCCGGCGGTCCACTGCCACCGTTAAGCGGGAGTTGGATCACCTTGCGAATCTCTACTTCGCCGTCAAACCCGGCAGGGGTGTCAAGCCGGGGGCGAGGCTAAAGATTGAGGTTGACGGGCCCGGCGCGAGGTCAAAGCCGAAGGCGACGCTCTTGGCTCTCAATGGATCAGATGTGGTGGCCGAGAAATCGGTTGCGCTGAACGCCAAGGGCATCGGTAGCGCGCGTATGCCCTTCGGTAAGGTCACACGCGTGCTTCTAATCCTGACGAACGCGAGCACCCGTTACAAGAAGTGCTTCACCGACTTCTCGTCGCCGTATTCATGTGCGGGCAAGCCCGTCGACCAGCGCAAGGCGTTCAGCTTCAGGGCGAGGCTCAAGCAGTAGGGGACTATGCTTGCTTCACGACCGGTACCCGACGTGGACTGGAGCGCAGACGCCAAGTGACGTCCCCATCTGGGCCAAGCTTCCCTCTCCGACTGGCGCTCATCGGCGCGGGCCGGGTCGGAACGGCCGTGGCCGAACTGTTGAAGCGGCGCGGGCATGTCATCGTGGGAGTCTCATCGCGCGGCGCATCGTCGCTCCAACGCGCGGTTGAGCGACTCGGTGCCGAGCCCTTCGATCACAAAGAGCGCCTGCCCGATGCCGAGGTAGTGCTCGTCGGCGTCCCTGAGGCTGCCATCGAGAAGGTTGCGCGCGAGGTGGCGCCTCATCTCAGGCGCGACACGGTCGTCGTTCATTTCGCCGGCGCCCTCGGCCTCGCCCCGTTGTCGGCGGCGCGCGCTGCGGGGGCCGGAACGGCCGCGCTGCATCCGGTGCAGGCGTGTCCCGACGTCGACAGCGCGCTCGAGCGGCTGCCGGGTTCGGCGTGGGGCGTGACGGCAGATGAGGGCCGAAGCCGGTGGGCTGCGAGGTTCATAGGAGAGCTCGACGGTGTGCCCGTGACCGTTGCCGAGGACGCGCGCCCGGTATGGCACGCCGCGGCGGTGAGCACCTCGAACGGCATCGCGGCGCTGCTCGCGACCGGCGAGGCTCTCATGGAGGCAATCGCCATAGAGAGGCCCGCGCTGGTGCTCGGCCCCCTCGCTGCGGGCGCGGTCGCCAACGCGCGTGCAGGCGGTGGCGGCGCCGCGACTCTTACGGGACCCGTCGTGCGCGCCGAGACCGCCACGATCGCCCGCCACCTCGAGCATCTCGCAACACTCGCCCCCGATCTCGTTGGAGACTACTCTCGTGTCGTGCGCGTCATCGTCGGTGCAGCCGCCCGCGCCGGACGCGTAGACGAGGGGGCCGCGCGCGCCATGCTCGAGCTGTTGGACAAGGACACTCTGTGAAGGTCGTGAGGAGCGCGCGCGAGCTCCGGTCTACCCTTGCGCCGAAACGCCTTGGCGGGAGGACGATTGGACTCGTCCCGACGATGGGGGCCTTGCACGACGGGCACCTGTCGCTCGTCCGCCTGGCGCGCGAACGATGTGACGTCGTGGTTGTGAGCGTGTTCGTCAATCCTCGCCAGTTCGGCAAAGGAGAGGACTACGACCGCTACCCGCGTGACGCCGAGGGCGACCTCGAGCTGCTTCAGAGCGAGGGCGCGGACGTTGCCTTCCTGCCGGGCGTCGACGAGATGTACCCACCCGAAGCCACAGTCGGAGTGATGGTGGGTCGCCTTGGAGAGGTCTTCGAGGGGGCCGCCCGTCCCGGCCATTTCGATGGTGTCGTCACCGTGGTGACGAAACTCTTCAACATCGTGGAGCCGTACGTGGCCGTGTTCGGCCAGAAGGATGCCCAGCAGGTGGCAGTCCTGAAGCGGTTGATTCGAGACCTCGATTTCCCTGTTGACCTCCTGGTGGGACGGATCGTGCGAGAAGGCGATGGGCTCGCCATCAGCAGCCGCAACGCCTTTCTTTCGAGCGAACAGAGAGTCGACGCGCTCGCGCTGTCGCGCGCTCTGGAGATGGGCCGCTCCACCTACGTTCCCAGCGGAGATCCTCGCGCCGCAGCGGAGGTCATGGCGAAGCACCTCGAGGAGGCGAACGGTGTGAAGCCGTCTTATGCAGATGCCGTGCACCCCGACACCTTCGAAGCCGTGGCGCAAGACGGACCTGCGTTGCTTATCGTTGCAGCAGAGGTCGGCACCACCAGGCTCATCGACAACCTGCTCATCGAACCGGACGACATCGAGAGGAACTGAGGATGCTGCTCGCCGTCGACGTTGGTAACACCCAGACGCATCTCGGTGTCTTTCGGGGCGACGAGTTGACCAACGAGTGGCGGATGTCTACCAATCCGTCGCGCACCGCGGACGAGCTGGCGCTCATCTCCGGCCAGTTCCTGGCGCATGCCGACCTTTCGTTCTCGCGCGAGATAACCGGGGTTGCCATGTGCTCGGTCGTGCCGCAACTGACCCAGGAGCTGCGCCAGATGACCGAACGGTACTTCGGGTTTCCGGCCGTCGTCGTCGAGCCGGGCACGAAGACGGGGATCGCCATCAAGATCGACAACCCCAGAGAGGTCGGCGCCGATCGGATCGCGAATGCGGTCGCCGCAAACCACCTGTACCCGAGCGAGCCCTCGATCATCGTCGACTTCGGCACGGCCATCACCGTCGACGCCGTGTCCGCCGGGGGCGACTATCTTGGCGGCGCGATCACACCGGGCATCGAGACCGCCGCGGGGGCGCTGTACGATGCCACGGCTCAGATCAGACGCGTCGAGCTCATTGCTCCCGTTCATGCGATCGGCAAGTCCACCATTCAAGCCGTGCAGTCGGGCATCGTGTACGGCAACGCCTCGTTGGTCGATGGACTGGTCGAGCGCGTCAGCAAAGAGTTGGGAGGTCACGCCAACGTCATTGCGACCGGCGGACAGGCCCCCATCGTCGTGAAGCACTGCAAGCTCGTGGACCGCATCCAACCCGAGCTGACTCTCGTCGGCCTGCGGCTCATCTTCGAGCGCAACTTCGACGAACGCGCCACCGGTGCCGGAACGGAGACCGGATGACGGCGGACGCGCAGGCCTATCCGTACAAGTACGAGCGCACCGTCGAGATCGGTGAGCTGATCTCTCGCCATGGCTCGCTAGAGCCGGGCGAGGAGACCACCGAGGTCGTTCGCATTGCGGGACGCGCGCTGACGGTGAGGGGTCAGGGCAAGGCTGCCTTTGTCGACCTGCGCGACGCAAGCGGTCGGATTCAGTTGTTCGCGCGCCAGAACGTCATCGGTGATGAGGGCATGGAGGCGTTCAAGTCCGTCGGCGTCGGCGACATCGTGGGGGCCGAGGGCGAGGTCATGATGACCCGGCGTGGGGAGCTCTCGATCAACATGCGCTCGGTCACGATGCTGGCGCCGTGCCTGCGCTCGATGCCCGACACCTGGCACGGACTCGCCAACGTCGAGACCCGCTACCGCCAGCGTTACCTCGACCTTCTACTGACCGAGGACGCGCGGCGCGCTCTCGAGGGGCGAGCGAAGGCCAACGCAGCCATCCGCAGCTTCCTGGACGCGCGCGGCTTCGTCGAGGTCGAGACACCTCTGCTGCACCCCGTCGCGTCGGGGGCCACGGCTCGACCCTTTTCGACCCACCACAACGCTCTCGACATTGACCTCTACCTGCGCGTCGCCCCCGAGCTCTATCTCAAACGCCTCCTCATTGGGGGCCTCGAGCGCGTCTACGAACTCAACCGAAGTTTTCGAAACGAAGGTGTGTCGAGCCAGCACAATCCCGAGTTCACGATGCTCGAATGCTACGAGGCCTACGTCGACTACGACGACACCATGGCGCTGGTCGAGGAGCTCGTGCGCGCCATCGCGCTCGCGGTGACGGGCGGGCACACGATCACTGTGAAAGACGAGACCGTCGATCTCGCGCAACCGTTTAGCCGAGTGACGATGTTCGAGGCGATCGCGGCCAACGGCGGGCCCGACCTGCTAGACGTCTGGAAGGCCGACGACTTCGAGAGCCTCGAGCGGGAGGCCGACTCAGCGGGAGTGCGCGTCGATCCCAAATGGCCCCCCGGCAAGGTGCTCGCCGAGGTCTTCGAGACCGTCGCCGAGCACAAGCTGGTCGAGCCCACCTTCGTCGTCGGCTACCCGAAGGACGTCTCGCCGCTGGCCAAAGATCACCGCAGCATCGACGGCTTCACCGAGCAGACCGATCTCATTCTCGGCGGCATCGAGCTCGCCCCGATCTACTCCGAGCTCAACGATCCGGCCGAGCAGCGGCGCCGCTTCGAACAGCAGGCGGGCGCGCGCAGCAAGGGCGACGACGAGGCGATGCTCGCCGACGAGGATTTCTTGGAGGCACTGGCCTATGCCATGCCCCCGGCCGGCGGTTACGGCCTGGGGGTCGACCGCCTCCTGATGCTCCTCCTAGGCCTCCCCTCCCTGCGGGAGGTAATCCTCTTCCCCACCCTCAAACCCAACCCCTAACCGTTCTGAATGCGAGGAGTCCCGCAAATCGAGACCAAGCAGCCAGAGAAAGCCGGGAAGAGGGGAACCTCGGCCCCCCGTCGACTGTCTGACGAACAATGGGAAGATTCTCGGTCATGGCTCATTCCGCCCGGGCAGGGGTCGGCCGCCGTCTCGCCTGCGTATTTCTGTGTGTGGTCTTGCTGTCCGCCTGCGACAACACCAATGAGCGGACCGAAGGAGCGCGCGGCGAGCCCCAGCCCTCCCCCACGGCGCGCGACTCGCTCGTCATCGGCCTGGTCGGGACGCTGTCAGGCCCCCTCTCGTGGCGCGGCGAGGACGCCTTCGAAGGCGCCGACGTCGGCGTGGCCGTGCTTAATCGCTCGAGGGCCGAGGACGAGCCCGACTTCGAGCTCGTCAGCCTCGACGACGAGGGCGATCCCGACAGAGCCCTGGAACTAGTCGAGCAACTGACCGAGTCGCCTCGGACGAGGGGGATCATCTACGCCGGGCCCCCGGGGGCGCTCCCGGCCGCGGAGGAAGCGCTTGCTGGCGCCGGCATCCCCGCGCTCCTGGCCTACGGCGACCTTTATGGGGTGCGCGCGTTGACCCCCCACGTCTTTCAGGTCTCCCCCTCTTACCTGTGGCAGAGCCGGGTCCTCGCCCGCTATATCGGCGGTGATCGGGGCTACGAAACGGTGGGCATCATCGCCGAGGACTCCGCCGACGGCCGCGCCGCCATCACCACGCTTCGTGCGGAGTCCGAGCGAGCCGGGCTCCGGTTGCGGCGACCCGTGGTCTACGACCCCGTCGAGCTCGACATCGGGGGAGCTCTCGACGCCCTTCGAGACAGCCGGGTCGAGACCGTGGTGCTACACGGCGCCCCCGACATCGTGGCGGAGCTAGCTGCCACGCTTCCCGCAGCGGGCTATGGCTACACGAATTCTGACGACGCCCGCATCGCCACTGCGCCGAGGAAGCTCCGCCGCAAGCGCCAGAGCTCCAACTACTGGCGACCCCACGTTCTCGCCTTTGACCTCGCCATCAGCGAAGCCACCGACGAGGACCTGCCCGCCGGGATGGTTGCGACCGATACCTACGCCCGCGGCGCCGGCGACCTGCCGGTCCCGAGCTTCGAGCGCTTCACGAGCGCCTTTACGGCCTGGTGGGACGAGGCTCCGACCGGCTGGGAGCTGCGCGCCTACGATTCCGTCCAGATGATCGGCTGGGCCGCCGACGAGGCGGGCGAAGGTGACGACCTGGCCGAGGTCCTCGAGGAACTGGACGGCAAGCGTTTCGGGGGTCTTCCCGTCACCTTCGGGCCGGACGACCACACGGCCGTGGGCGAAACGACGGTCGGCCTGTGGACCATCCCCACGAGAGGCGAGGCCCAGGGCGAGTCCGAGCTCGGGTGGGTGCCGCTAGCCAGGGGCTTCTCCTTTGACGGCAAGCGAACGAGCATTTTGCCCGAGGACTGGAAGCATTTGTTCACGAATCCTCCGCGCCTGTCGGCCCCGGCCCCCCGAGTAGCGACCATGAAGTTCGGAATTACGACTCCGAGACAGGATCCATTTCGGTGATTCGGACGGTATAGGACTCAAGAACGAGCCGGGGTTCCCGATTCGAGTATTGAGAGTTTGTGAAGAGAACCGGGTAGAGGAACGTTTGGGGGGCCCGAGGTGTTCAAACTTAGGAAGGCGCAACCCCTTGGTAAGGAGGCCCCGCTCGTATAATGGCTAGCGGGATAGAAAAGGGTAGAAGTCCGGGAAGCCGGCCCTCGGGCCGGGTTCCATCATGAGCCGGCAGAGCACAAAGCAGAGCAGAATGCTGTAGGCGGCTCACACGAAACGAAAAGGAGGCGTGGCCCATGTTTGAACGGTTCACCGACAGGGCCCGCAGGGTGGTAGTGCTTGCCCAAGAAGAGGCGAGACTGCTCAACCACAACTACATCGGCACCGAGCACATTCTCCTTGGACTGATACACGAGGGCGAAGGCGTCGCGGCGAAGGCACTCGAGTCGCTCGGCATCTCGCTCGAAAAGGTCCGCCAGCAGGTCGAGGAGATCATCGGGGCCGGTCAGTCGCCCCCCTCGGGTCACATTCCGTTCACCCCACGCGCAAAGAAGGTGCTCGAGCTCAGCCTGCGTGAGGCACTGCAGCTCGGCCACAACTACATCGGTACCGAGCACATCCTGCTCGGCCTCATCCGCGAGGGCGAGGGCGTCGCGGCACAGGTGCTTGTCAAGCTCGGCGCAGATCTCGGGCGCGTGCGCCAGCAGGTCATCCAACTGCTCTCGGGTTACTCGGGGGCCAAGGAGGGCGCGACGCAGGGCGGCGGTGGCGAACAGCCCAGCGGCTCGCTCGTGCTCGACCAGTTCGGTCGCAACCTGACTCAGCTAGCGCGCGAGAACCAACTCGACCCGGTCATCGGCAGAGCGAACGAGATCGAGCGCGTTATGCAGGTTCTTTCTCGCCGCACCAAGAACAACCCGGTGCTCATCGGCGAGCCCGGCGTCGGCAAGACCGCGATCGTCGAAGGACTCGCACAGAACATCGTCAAGGGCGAAGTGCCCGAGACCATCGCCGGCAAGCAGCTCTACACGCTCGATCTCGGCGCGCTGGTCGCAGGGTCCCGCTACCGCGGTGACTTCGAGGAGCGTCTCAAGAAGGTGCTCAAGGAGATCAAGACGCGCGGCGACATCATCCTGTTTATCGACGAGCTGCACACGCTGGTCGGCGCGGGTGCGGCCGAAGGCGCCATCGACGCGGCGAGCATCCTCAAGCCGATGCTGGCGCGCGGTGAGCTTCAAACCATTGGTGCGACGACGCTCGACGAGTACCGCAAGCACCTCGAGAAGGACGCGGCGCTCGAGCGACGCTTCCAACCGATCAAGGTTCCCGAACCCTCTGTGGCCCACAGCATCGACATCCTCAAGGGGCTGCGCGATCGCTACGAGGCGCATCACCGCGTGCACATCACCGACCGTGGTCTGGTAGCGGCAGCGAACCTCGCCGACCGTTATATCTCCGACCGCTTCCTGCCGGACAAGGCGATCGACCTCATCGACGAGGCCGGCAGCCGGCTGCGCATCAAGCGCATGAGCGCGCCGCCCGACTATCGTGAGCTCGAGGAAAAGATCGCCGACGTTCGTCGCAAGAAGGAAGACTCCATCGAGGCACAGGACTTCGAGCGCGCCGCTGCGTTCCGCGACGACGAGAAGCGTCTGATGGAGGAGCGCAAGGAGCGCGAGCACGAGTGGCGCGAGGCCGAGGGCCAGACTCTCGCCGAGGTCGACGAAGAGCAGATCGCCGAGGTGCTGTCGTCGTGGACCGGCATTCCGGTCACCGCGCTGACCGAGGAGGAGACCGCCAAGCTGCTGCGCATGGAGGACGAGCTCCACCAGCGCATCGTCGGCCAGCACGACGCTATCGCTGCGGTGTCTCGTTCGATTCGACGTACCCGTGCGGGACTCAAGGATCCCAAGCGTCCGGCCGGCTCGTTCATCTTCCTCGGACCATCCGGAGTCGGAAAGACCGAGACCGCCAAAACTCTCGCCGACTTCCTCTTCGGTGACGAGAACGCGCTGATCCAGCTCGACATGTCCGAGTACATGGAGAAGCACACGGTCAGCCGTCTGGTCGGCTCGCCTCCGGGCTACGTCGGCTACGAGGAGGGCGGCCAGCTCACCGAGGCCGTACGTCGTCGTCCCTTCTCCGTTGTGCTGCTCGACGAGATCGAGAAGGCGCACCCGGACGTGTTCAACACCTTGCTGCAGATCCTCGAGGACGGTCGTCTGACCGACGCCCAGGGTCGCACGGTGGACTTCAAGAACACCGTGATCATCATGACCTCCAACCTCGGGACGCAGAACCTGCGGAAGCCCGCGATGGGCTTCGGCCAGGCCTCGGCCGAGCTCACCTACGAGAAGATGAAGGAGCGGGTCACGGAAGAGCTCAAGCAGAATTTCCGGCCCGAGTTCATCAACCGCATCGACGAGATCATCGTGTTCCACGAGCTCACGCCCGACGAGGTCAAGTCGATCGTGGACCTCATGATCACCCGCATCGAAAACCAGCTCCACAGTCAGGACGTCGACATCGAGCTCACCGACGAGGCCAAGACCCTCCTGGCGAAGATCGGCTACGACCCCGCGCTGGGGGCCAGGCCGCTGCGCCGGGCGATCCAGCGCCACGTCGAGGACCCGTTGTCGGAGAAGATCCTCTGGAAGGAGTACGAGTCCGGTGACACGATCCTGGTCGACGTCGAAAAGAACGAGCACGGCGACGACATCATCGGTTTCCGCAAGGGGGACCGCGCCCCGGACGTCCCGCCGCTCGAACTGGCGGGCCCGCCCGGAGACACCGGTGACGGCGACGTGAACATCCCCGACAACTAGTCACAGCCTCGCAAGAGAATAGGGATCAAGGCCAAAGGCCCGGCATTCGCCGGGCCTTTGCGCGCGCCGGG
>JALZIB010000016.1 GCA_030860505.1 Actinomycetota bacterium | reverse complement strand
ACCGATGCGGAGGTCGTCGAGTTCTTCCACCTGGCCTTTCTCCAGGTCCTCCCTGCACGCCTCGATCAAGACCACTACGTGGTGAAGGGCGGCACCAACCTCCGGTACTTCTTCGAAAGCCTGCGCTACTCGCAAGACATCGACCTCGACGCGGTCGCAATAGAGCCCTGGAAACTTGAAGCAAGAGTCGACGAGGTGCTGGCATCGCCGGCAACGCAACTGCTCCTCCGCAGTGGCGGTCTGGCTCTGCACGATGCCACCAAGCCTAAGCAGACCGACACGACACAACGATGGAAACTATCGGTCGCATCGAGCGGGCGCCGGGAAACCGTCCGCACCAGGATCGAGTTCAGTCATCGGGTCACCGACCAGCGCCGGATCCTGGAGGCGGTACCCGATCGTGTTGTGGCTCCGTACGCGCTGCGCGCACCGACGCTGCTGCACTACACGGCGGCTGCCGCGATCGAGCAGAGGATCGAGGCACTCGCCCAGCGCTCTGAGACGCAAGCGCGCGACGTGTTCGATCTTGAGCTACTGCTGCGGCGGCATCGCGCTGTCATCGGGGCAGGGGAGATTGAACCGAATATCTTCGAGGTCGCGGAGGAACGGCTCTTCGAGCTGCCGTTCGAGGCGTTTCGTGATCAGGTCTTGCCCTTCCTCGACCCAGAGGTCGTCGAGCTCTACGACCTCGCTGCTTGGGAGCAGATGCAGAACTTCGTGGGTGAGCGGCTCATGGAGCTCCAATGAAGACCACCGATGCTTTCGGCGACCTCCTTCGTCTACGGCAGTCGATTATCGAAACGCGCGAGGCGGCTGTTCGACTTGGGGTGTCCACCAGCCGCGCCAGCCAGCTCCTTCGCTCGTTGGAAGAGTCCGGACTGGTGCGTCGCCTGAGTCGTGGTCTATGGGCACTGCGGCCGGACGTTGATCCGTTCAGCGTGCCGCCCTACTTGACGGCGCCGTTCCCCGCTTACGTCTCGTTCTGGTCGGCGCTCGCTCGCCACGGTATGATCGAACAGATCCCAAGACAGATCTTCGTTTCGTCACTGGATCGGACCCGGCAGGTGACCACAACGGTCGGTACCTACTCGATTCATCACATCGCGCCCGAGCTCTTCGGCGGCTACATCGGCTCGGAAGGTGGTGGATATCTAGCGACGCCCGAGAAAGCCTTGTTCGATACGGTCTACCTGCGCGCACCACGCGGGGGTCAGATGCTTCTGCCGGAGTTGGAGCTCCCTGACGGCTTCCAAGAGAAAAAGCTCGATGAGTGGACCAACCGTGTCGCCCGGCCGCGCCTGCGTACCCTTGTCTCTCGCGGCCTTGACAAGACCTTGGCGAATAGAGGATCGCGACCGCTGTCCGCGGAGCGTTGATCGGACGAAAGCTCGTAGTCGAAAAGCCTCGAACCCCATGGACGTCTGGAGACCTCTCTGACACGCTGTTGTCAGCCTAGAGGCCGAAACCGGAGGTTCCCAAATGATCCGCAGGCATTTGTCCTACGCCAATGTGGCCGCAACACTGGCCCTCTTGCTCGCCATCAGTGGTGTCGCCTACGCAGCTGGACTCACTCGCAACAGCGTGGGGACGAAGCACATAAAGAATGGGGCCGTAACGACGCGCAAATTGCAGGATGGAGCGGTCGGGACCAAGAAGGCGAAAGACTTCGGGCTGAGGCTCGGCGACTTGGGCAGCGAGTCGCTCAATGACCTCACTCAGACGGTTAACACGGCCATTACTCTTGCACCCGGCGAGTGCCGGGGGCAGCTGACGGGCAACTTCGGAGACTCAATCCTCGGAAGCCTGGTGGTCGCCACGATCACCGACGCCGACGGCAATGCTGTGCTGCCGAACGCTGCCGCTGTCATGCCCACGATGGTCAGCAAGACATCTCAGGGAGGGGCCGTTCCCGTGCTCATGGTGTGCCACCAGGGTCCGGGAGGTTCGATCACGATCCCGGCAGGTTCGGTGTTTCACTACCGCCTCATCGCTCCCTAGCGACGCTAACGAAGCCCTGCACGTAGGTGGGCGTCAAGGATTACGGTAAGCGGTTTCCGCCTTCTCTTCGGGCTCTGCTCACGCATCGACCGGGCTTGTCTCTAGGGTCGCCACCCAGTGCGCATATGCCGCGGAGCTGAAGGGATGGTTTCAGTCGGCCTCGAGCCACCAGCGGCCCGGCCCCGTGAGGTGGAGCGTCCCGCCAACCACGCGCTTCCGCTTCGGATTCCACCGGTCCGGCTCCGAGGTCGCTTCCAGCCGATCGACGGTTCCAGCCCAGCCGAGGATCATGACCAGCGTGTCGAGATCATGGGTGAAACTGCTTCGCCGGTGGTCCGGCTCCTGCATGTAGGGAGCCAGCCATTCGTAGTTCATATCTGCGTGCTCACACACCAAGTCGAGAGCGGCATCGAATGGTAGGGGCCCGTCGATCAGCGAGCCCAGGATGTCGAGCACGAGTTCGTCGAGGATCTCATCGGGACCTCGATATCGGGCATGCGCGTAGAAGCTGTCCAGTGGTCCCAGCTTTAACAGCGCGTCGGCGGCCTTCACCCACTGCTCGCCCGGTTTGCCGGCGAGCTTGCGCCACGCAGTGGTGGCCCGAAGCTTGCCATGCTCCTTTCGGAGCGCGCCGGCCGCGATCGCCCATCTGATGGTGAACATGAGCTCCGGTAACTCGGCCGCCGACGACGTCTTGAAGGCTCGATCGCCGATCGTTTCGTCCATCACATCGGCGGTTTCCAGGAGAGCAATGAGAGTTCGGGCGTCCGCCAGGGTCGGGTTGCCGGTCTGGGTGAGCTTGCGTCCGTCGCCGTAGAAGTCGGTGAGCGCTTGGAACCGCCGAACGACGACAGAGTCCGACACGACTTCGACGACCCGAGGCGGCGCTTTGCGCGATCGTCGCCTACGAGGTGGAGAACGATCCGGCGCGTTGCCGCCGACACGGTCGCTCCGACCCGGCAGGTCCCGCGTCTCTTCGGGGTCGAGCACCCCCATGGCATCCAGCAGGGCCATGGGGCCCTGCGGCCGAGGCGAGCGGATGGCTTGCTGGTACTCGGGCTCCCAGCGGTCGACGGCGTCGAGCGTCTCGAGCGTGAGTGAAGCCCGGATCCCTCTGTCGTGGTGAGCGAAGCGGATAAAGGAACGGAGCAAGTCGGGAGCCTTGGCAAGGAAGGATGACGGGGCGACGATCTTGCGGGGGATCCAGTCGACGAGGAGGAGCTCGACGGCAACCGGGCTCCAGTGCAGCGGGTCGCACGGTCCGTAGGCGCTTCCGAACCACAAGAGTGAATCCAGCAGGTCGGCGAAGTCGTCGTCTGATTTGAGCTGGGCCGCGAACGAGGACTCGAGGAAGCGGTGGCCCAGCTCCTTCAGGGCCTGATCGTCCCACATGGGTCGTTCGTAGCCGCGCCCACCCTCCGGGAGAAGCCGGCTGATCCATTCCACGAGGGGCCGGCAGACCGGCCACGTTTCGGTCTCGAATGGCGGAAACGTGATCGCTCCTTGCTCAATTGCATCCAAGATCCGCACGCGCGCGTCGGCCGGATCGAGATCGTTCCAGCTTGTGTCGGGGTCGTAGCCTTCCTTCTCCCGCATGAAGGCGAGGAGATCGGCGAGAGGTTCCGGCACCACGAAGGCGTCCTTCACCACGGTGCCGAGGTTGTGATCTATGTACACGACGATCGACAGTTCGGCGCCGCCGGGGAGGCGCACCCCGAGCATGACATTGTCACCGTCGCCGAGGACGTGAACCATCTCGACGGCGCGGTATGGAGGCGAGATGTCGGGCAAGTTCTTGATCCAGCCGGGCAGCGCGTGTGATCGCTGCGCCAACTCCCGGCGGATGCGCGCCGAGACCAGCTCGTCATCGGTCAGTTCGGCGATGACGTAAAGAAGGGCGGAGGTCTCGGGCAGATCAACATCCAGAAAAGAATGGATGAGCTCTTCCCGGGTTGGCCCGGGGCGCGGTTCCCGCTCGAATGGGCTGCGGTTCCGAGGGTCTACGGCTGCATAGATGGAACTGGCCTCGGCCAGCATGGCGAACGGATGATCCTCGCGGAGGCGACGGCGTACCTCGGCCATCAGGTCGGGCTCGCCTCGGTGGTCCATCCCCGAGTTGGTTCCCCGGCCGGGGCCCGGACCTTTGTTTGCCGGGCGCGCCCTCCCGCCGCTGCGACGACGACGTCTTTTCTTGGGCATGGGGCGCGATTCTACGACCGGAACGAGCCGTGCAAGTCTGGGCTCGGAGGAACGCCCTGATCGAGTCGTCTGAGGCGGGCGAGGGGAGTAGCGCGCCCGATCGAGGATCTCAGCTATCTGCTGACGTCGTCGCCGGCGACCATCAAGCGCGACCTCGCGCTGCTTCGAGCCGAAGGCGAGTCGGTGCCGACACGCGGCCAGGTGCGCGACATCGGCCCCGACGTTGTCGCACAAGGCGACGGTCGTGCAGCTCTATCTATGGGGTCTGCAGTTCACCGACATCGGCAACGTACTCATCACTCGGAGGGCTCGATCCGCCGCTACCTGCAGGATTTCCGGCAGATCGCGGCGCTCCACGCGCGCAAGGTGTCGATCAAGGAGATAGGGGCGGCCACCGGCCGCTCCGGCTCATTCGAGCCTATTTCTACTGGCCGCCTCCGTGGAGTTTCTGATGGCCGCTACCACGAACGTTAGAAAACATCTAGACAAATATGAGGGTTGTCTCATCTCTGCCTAATAGATCTCTCATCGCCGTCGTTCACCTTGTGTTCATGAAGCTAGACACCTTGTGTTCATGAAGCTAGACGCGACGCGGCGACCATGGTCGGGGGTGCACGTGGGCGTGTTCGTCGAAGCCCGCTACCGGACCCAAACTCAGCCCGCGGGTTTGACGGGTGCGCTTCAGGCGCGCGGCCACCGGGTCCGGCTAATCGAAGCGGACGAAGCCGGTTTCCGCGTGGGGGACGTCAAGTGGATGGACCAGCTTGACGTGGTCGTCGCCCGTGGACGAAGCCCACAGCTGCTCGCGTTGGTTGGATGGGCGGAACGCATCGGTATGCCCACGATCAACCGACGAGATGCGATCGCACGGGTTCTGAACAAGGTCGAGATGTCGTCGGCCCTTGCGCATGCGGGATTATCCATCCCGTCGACCTTTGTGGCACCCATCGAGATGCTCGCGCGCAAGGTTCCCGAAGACGCGTTCCCGCTTGTACTCAAACCGATCTTCGGGGACAACGCTCGCGGTTTGCGGATCGTGCATACGCGTCAGGAACTCACCGCGGTCGAGTGGCCGGACGCGGTCGCGATCGCTCAGGAGTTCCTCACCTCGGACGGTTTTGATCTCAAGCTCTATGGGATCGGAGAACGATTGTTCGTGGTGCGCAAGGCATCACCTCTCTCCCCCACGGCACAGCGCGAAGGTGACGTAGGGCACCTCATGCCGACTACCCCCGAGCTCGAGAAGCTCGGACGCGCGTGCATGGACCTGTTCGGTCTCGAGCTCTATGGGGTCGACTGCATCGAGACGGCCGACGGCCCAGTCGTGATCGAGGTAAACGACTTCCCGAACTATTCGGCCGTTCCCAAGAGCAGCGACCTCCTCGCAGACCATGTCCTATCTCGTGCGCGCGCTTGGAGCCGGCCGTGAAGCTCGCTTTCATCATGATGCGCTACGAACGAACACGGATCAGCCCCATAATGCCCGAGGTGGTACGGCTCCTTCGCGAATGGGGCGTCATCGTCGACGTGGTCTATCCCGAAGAGCAGTTGACCGACCTGGCGAACATCGAGTTCGACTACGACCTCTTCGTGTTGAAGTCGGGGAGCGAGCTTGCGCTCAGCCTCGCCGGCGTGCTCGACGCCGCAGGAGCCGTCATCCTCAACCCGTATCAAGTCGCCGCCCAGTGCCGGGACAAGATCATCGCCACGCGGATCCTGCAACAAGCCAGCATCCCGACGCCCGAAACATACGTGACCACGCATCCCAACCAGCTCGCAGCTTTGCTCGACGCGGGACCGTTGGTCGTGAAGCCGTACCGAGGTTCCCAAGGACGAGGCGTGACGGTTGTATGGGATACCGACGAGCTCGAGGGTCTCGCGCTCGGAGGTCGGCCGGTGTTCGCGCAGCGCTATCACGAGCCGCAGGGTCGCGACCGAAAGATATATGCGATCGGTGGCCAGATCTTCGGTGTGAAACGGGTTTGGCCGGCACGCACATATGCCGAGAAGCTCGGCGTGCCGTTCACGATCAGCCCCGAGCTGCACGACATCGCGCTGCGTTGCGGCCAAGCGTTCGGGGTCGAGGTCTATGGCCTCGATGTCATCTTCAGCGAGGGGCGTCCAATCGTGGTCGATGTGTCGTCTTTCCCCGGTTTCAAAGGCGTACCCCAAGCAGCATTACGGCTGAGCGATTACATCTACGCGGCAGCACAACGTGTTTCCGCGGGTGAGCTATTGCTCCGAGAGAGCGCCGCGGTGACGACGCCATGAACGCCGTCGTGATCGGCCCCGGACGGATCGGGTGTGGGCTCGCGGGCCCGTTATTGAACGAGTCGGGGGCGGAGATCGTATTCGTCGGTCGCAGGCCCGACGTCGTAGCGCACTTCGAGCGGGTCGGCCGGTACATCGTGCGGCTCGTCGATGGCACGATCACCACCGAGACGGTCGTCGAGCACGTGCGAGCACTGTGGTCCGAGGACGTGGATCGTGTCGCCGACGAGATCGCGCGCGCGGACGTCGTTATCACCGCGGTCGGAGGAGGCAACCTTGCCGCGATCGCTCCTCTTATCGCTGAAGGACTCCGGCGGCGCAAGGAGGCCGTCAACGTCCTCGCATTCGAGAACCTTGGAAAAGCCGGCGACCTGCTGCGGACGCACGTGGAGGCACTCCTCCCGGAAGACCTCGTCGGGGTGCATGGTTTCTCCGGCGTCCTGGTCGATCGCGTCGTGACGCAGTGCCTCGGCGATCCCACGACCGACGAGCCGCTCACCTTCGTCGGCGAATCGTCACGGCAAGTCGTAGTCGATGCGCGGGATCTCCGTTCACAACTTCCGCGCATCGAAGGCGTCGTGGTCACCGACAACTACCAAGCCTGGATCGAGCGCAAGCTGTTTACCTTCAGCGCGGGACACGCGGCAACGGCATACCTTGGATACCTGAAGGGCTATCACTACATCCACACTGCGATCCGAGACCCGGAGATCCGCGACTCGGTCCTTCTGGCGATGACCGAAGGCCAATGTGGTCTCGCTGCGCGCTACGGGTCTGCCGCTGCGGGCGATGAACGTGACCTGTTGACCATCATCGCTCGCTTCGAGAATGCGGCCTTGAACGACCCGATCGTGCGGGTTGGACGTGACCCTCGGCGCAAGCTCGGGCCCGAAGACCGTCTGGTCGGCGCCGCCCGCTTGGCGGAACGGGCGGGCATCAGCCCGATGCACCTGTCTCTAGCGGTCGCCGCCGCGTTGTGCTTCTGCTCGTCGCAGAACGTCGCCGCCGACGAAGTGTTGCAAGAGATCTGCTTGCTCGAAGGCACCGTCCCCCAGGTCGGCGGCGTGGACTGCGATTGCCGATTGGACCACCTCGTCGCCGAGACGTGGGCGCGCTTGGGCCAAGGGTGGCACAAGGACAACCTGCTGTTGAGCCTCGAGGGCCTGATCTGGGCATGGCGGACGGAATCGCCCCCCGCGCGCGAGCTCGTACCGGCGTGAAGATCCACTTCCTCGTCGTCCGCCGTGTGCCGCCAGTGCCGAGCCCGGTGCTGCTCGAGGTCTACGACATCCTCAGGCGGCGTGATTACGAGGTCGGGGAAAGCATCGCCGAGGAATCCGTCGTGTCGCCCGATCGGATCGCGGCGACCCACGATCTTTACGTTGTGAAGTCGCACACGGAGCTATCACTCAGCCTCGCGGGTGTGCTCGACACGCAAGGCGCAATGTTGTTGAACCCGTATCGCAGTTGCATCACGACCCAGGACAAGATCGTCGCCTCGCGACGTCTGCGCGCGGCGAGCGTCCCGATCCCGCGCGGGTGGATCACCGGAGACCTTCGGTTGCTGCGAGAGGTACTGGAGGGATCCCCGCTCATCGTCAAACCTCATCGAGGCCATCGCGGTGCGGGGATCCGCGTCATCCATCACGCTTGGGAGCTCGAGGATGATCCTCTGCCGGAAGGAGCGGTGATCGCGCAGGAGTATCTGGGCGAACCGGGTGAGGACCTCAAGGTCTATGTCATCGGCAAGCAGGTTTTGGGTGTGCGCAAACCGTTCTCCTCGGACAGCTTCACGCGCGCGGGCCAACCGTGTGCGGTCGACGAATCCGTCGTGCAGATCGCGCGCCGATGCGGCGAGGTCCTGGGGCTGGGTCTCTACGGCCTCGACATCATCCAGACGAACATAGGGCCAAAGGTCGTCGACGTGAACTACTTCCCCGGATACAAGGGAGTGCCCGATGCCGCCGAGCTGATCGCGGACTACATCGATGAGTACGCTCGGGGACGAGCGACCCTCGAGCTACCTTCGTTGCGCATCGCGGACGAGGTCGGTATCGATGAGGTCGGTGGGGACGAGGTCGTTCGCGCCGAGGGATCGAATGCGTACGTTGCGCTGAGCTGATGAGGGAAACGCTGCGCCGAAGTGACCCGACCCTGGTCGCGATCATCGCGGAAGGTTTTCTCTCTCGTCTGTCCTTCGGACTGATCAGTTTCGCGCTGCCCCTTTACGCGTACCACCTCGGATTGAACCTTGCGCAGATCGGCGTCCTAGCGTCGCTCAACCTGATCGTCGCCATCGTGCTCAAACCTCTGATGGGTTGGGTGGCCGATAGATGGGGCTTGAAGCCGAGCCTCACCACTTCGATCCTGATGCGCACCTCCTTGTGCTTGCTTCTTGTCGGCGCCGACGAGCCGTGGCAGCTCTTTGCCATCCGGATCCTGCACGGTGTTTCGATCTCACTGCGTGACCCCGCGGTGAACGCGTTGATAGCCGAACACGGGGGCAAAAAAACGATCGCATCGTCATTCGCCTGGTATCAGACTGCCAAGAGCCTCGCAGGAGCCAGCGGCAAGGCCGCGGCGGGCATCCTCCTGGCCGTCTCCTCGGGCAGCTTCTCGTTCGTGTTCGCGAGCGCATTCGTCCTGTCGGCGTTACCGATCCTGGTAGTCATTCGCTTCGTACGTGAGACGAAACAGCCTTCGATCAGGGCCGGAGAGGTAGCCGGGCTCGTCGCTCCGCCACCTGACGACGCAGACGTGGACCAGGCGTCAACGCGACCGTCCACGTTTCCGTTCGTGCTACTCGGCTTCCTCATCAGCGGGACCGCGACCATGCTCACTAACCTCTTTCCGCTGCTGGCGACTGAATATGCCGGGCTCAGCACGGCGCAAGCTGGGATGGTCTACGTCATCGCGACACTGTTCATCCTCTCGGGTCCTCTGTGGGGATGGTTGTCTGACCATGTAAGTCATCGGCTCGTGTTCTTCGTCCGCAGCGTGTCGAACACACTCTCCTCTCTTGTCTATCTGTTGGTTCCGAATTTCGCCGGTGTCGTCGTAGGGCGCTCGCTCGACGACATGGGAAAGGCCGCCTACCGCCCGGCCTGGGGTGCTCTCATGGCGCAGGTCTCTTCGTATGATCGTCGCCGGCGCGCCCGGACGATGAGCATCATGAGCATGGGCGAGGACGCGGGCGAAGTCGTGGGTCCGATCCTTGCGGGGTTCCTCTGGGGGACCTGGGGAGTCGCTGCCCTGCTGCTCACCCGCGCCGGGCTTGCGGTGTTGTCGGAGATCTACACCGTGTTCGTGACCCGCTCGCTCCGAAGCTCGGATGCACCCGATCGTGACGACGAACCTGATCTGAGCACCCCGCCGAACACAGTCGAGCTGGAGGTGGCCGTCGCTCGTAAGGGCGCTCCTCTCGATTAGGTTGCGGATCCTCGCCCACGCGTCGTGATCATCAGCCCGCCCTTGTAGACGCCTCCCCATCCGACCTGCATGAAGTCAGCCACAGGCCCATAGATCAGGTGATAGTTGATCGAGTAAGAGTTGACGCCATGGCCGGCATGACAGAAGGAAACATAGTTTTCGACGTCTGAGGTCAGCACTTCGCGTGGGAATTCGAACCTGTACACCTTCGTCGGGTCGATGTCTTCCGTCGCGTACGCCCATTCATCGATCCGTCTCAATTTCGACCTCAGCAGGTCAGGAATGGGGCGGCGATGACGTTGACCCCGAAGAACGGGCGAAGCTCTGAAGGGCGCGGCATGACTCGTTCTATGCGTCGCTTGCTCTGAGACCTGGCGCCAGGGCTATAACCACCGATGTGTGTGTGCCGATCTCGAGGCTTGCCGAGTGCATCTTGGAAACGAAACGCGACATCGAAGAGCTGTCACTGCAAACGACGATCGTCGGACACGTGGGCGACGGTAACTTTCACGTCATGATCCTGATCGATCCGCACGATCCCGTCGAGATGAAGGCGGCCGAGGACTTGAACGACAGACTGGTCGATCGAGCCCTGGCCATGAACGGAACCTGCACCGGGGAGCACGGCATCGGACTTCGGAAAATGGCCTCTTTGAAGAAGGAGTTGCCCGGAGCGATAGATGTCATGCGGGCGATCAAGCGGGAACTTGACCCGCTCAACATCATGAATCCAGGGAAGGTGTTCGCAGACCTGCCCGGAAGCTCCTAGCAGCGGGCGAGCTCGAGGAGGTAGTGACCCGGCATTCCGGTCACGTACCACGCGGTTCCCCGGCCGCACCGGCCCAAGCCCGGACACTGAGACCACCACTGCGCCAGGCCGGCCTCGGCGGGTAGGCGCCGTCCAA
>JALZIB010000002.1 GCA_030860505.1 Actinomycetota bacterium | reverse complement strand
CGGTCGAGTTACCAAACGACGCCACTATTCGTGGCTCCGGGGTAACTCGTCGTTGAGTCGTGGCGTGTCGAGGCCCGCCCGGTCGTCGACGCCTCCGAGCTCGCGCCACTACTTTGAGTCGGCCGCGCCCCCTACGGTTTGGGTCTGCGGCCTTTGCGAATCTGCGTCTGGCGCATAAGTCCAGTCCCCCGGTCGATGGACTCTCCAGAAAAACTGTCCCACGCACGAAGCTCAATCCCCGGATTTGCAGGCTTACAGCGAATCGAGGGCGGCTCTGACCTCGCCGAGGAAAGCCTTGGCGGCCGCGGCCCCCTCTTCGAGAACGGTTCGTATCACCGCGCTGCCGATCACCACCCCGTCCGCGACCTCGGCTGCGACCCGGGCCTGTTCGGCGGTGCTGACGCCGATCCCGATCAGCACGGGAAGGTCGGTGGCGGCGCGGCAGGCCTCCACGACTGCAGCCGCTCCGGCCGCGAGATCGTCGCGCGTCCCTGTCACGCCCATCGTCGACACTGCGTAGACGAAACCGGTCGTGACCCGGGCCAACTCGGTGACGCGCTCCGGAGGCGAGCTGGGCGCTACGAGGCTGACCCACGCGAGGCCCTGTTCGCGAGCAACGGCCCTCAGGGATTCGCTCTCCTCGAGCGGCAGGTCGGGCACGATCAGTCCGCTTATCCTCGCCGCGACCGCCCTCTTGCAGAACTCGCTCTCGCCGATGCGGTGAATTGGGTTGTAGTAGGTCATGACCAGGCGGGGCACGGCGGTGTCGACGGCCCCCGTGAGCTCCAGAGCCTCGACCGGACCGACGCCGTTCCTGATGACCCGCTCTCCCGCGGATGCGATCACCGGGCCGTCCATGAGCGGATCCGAGTAGGGAAGCCCGATCTCCACCGCGTCGGCGTGTTCGGCCACGGCCGCCAGAGCGTCGCCGAAGGCGTCGGCCTGAGGAAAGCCGCCCATCAAATAGGGGACGAGAAGCTTCCGCCCCGAGGAACGCAGACCCACGAGGTGGTCGAGCAACTCGGTCACGAGCGCTCGAGCCACTGGGCGAGCGTCGCAACGTCCTTGTCGCCGCGGCCCGACAGACCCACGAGCACGAGCTCCGGCCGTTCCCCTCCCCTGCGTTTCGAATGGTCGAGCACGTATGCGAGCGCATGCGCGGGCTCGAGCGCGGGGATGATGCCCTCGGAGGCGGCGAGCGCCTCGAACGCTGCGACCGCCTCGTCATCTGTGACCGCCTCGTAGCGGGCGCGCCCCGTGCTCGCCAGCCACGCGTGCTCGGGACCCACCCCCGGATAGTCGAGCCCCGCCGAGATCGAATGGGCGTGCGCTATCAACCCGCCCTCGTCCTGCAACACAAGAGTGCGTGCGCCGTGGAGGACACCCGGCGAACCGGCGGTGATCGAAGCGCCGTGTCTCCGGTCGAGGCCCTCGCCCGCGGCCTCGACGCCGACCAGCGCGACCCCGGCATCGTCGAGGAAGGCGCGCCACAGCCCCACCGCGTTGGAGCCACCGCCGACGCACGCAACGACCTCGTCGGGAAGACGGCCGGCAAGCTCCAGCACCTGGGCGCGCGCCTCGTCGCCGATCACGCGCTGTAGCTCGGCGACGATGTCCGGATAGGGATGGGGTCCCACGACCGAGCCGATGATGTAATGCGTGTCGTCGACGTTGGCAACCCAGTCCCGCAGCGCCTCGTTGATGGCGTCCTTGAGCGTCGCCGAGCCGGCCTCGACCGCTACGACCTCGGCCCCCAGCATCTTCATTCGCACCACGTTGAGGTGCTGTCTGGCCACGTCGGTCGCGCCCATATAGACCACGCAGGGCATGCCGTAGTAGGCGGCGGCGGTCGCGGTCGCCACTCCGTGTTGACCGGCCCCCGTCTCCGCGATGATGCGGCTCTTACCCATGCGCCGGGCGAGCAGGATCTGACCCAGGGTGTTGTTGATCTTGTGTGCACCGGTGTGCGCGAGGTCCTCGCGCTTGAGCAGCACCTCGCAGCCCGCGCGCTCGGAGAAGCGCTCGGCACTGTAAAGCGGGGTCGGCCGGCCGACGACATTCGCAAGCAGCGCCTTCAGCTCGGCGTCGAAGGCGGGGTCGGCCTGTGCCTCGGACCACTCGTGCTCGAGCTCGAGCAACGCGGTCATGAGGGCCTCGGGCACGTAACGTCCTCCGAACTCGCCGAAACGGCCCAGTGCGGCCTCCGAGCCTCGTGCCCTCACGACTCCCCCCTCAGCTCCCGCAGCAGTGCAGCGGGATCGTCGGAACGAACCAGCGCCTCGCCGACCAGCACCGCCCCGGCGCCGGCCGCGGCGAGCGCCTCCACCCCGGCGCGATCGCTCACCCCGGACAGACCGACGAGCGTTACGTCGTCGGGCACCTCGGGCGCCAGCCGAGCGGTGCGCCCCGAGTCGACCTCGAATGACTCGAGGTCCCGGTTGTTCACTCCCACGATGGTCGCGCCCGCGTCGAGCGCTCGTCTCAGCTCATCGAGCTCGTAGACCTCCACCAGGGCGTCCATTCCGAGCGTCGCAGTCGCCGTCAGCAGTGTGGCGAGCTCGTCCTGCTCGAGCGCCCGTACGATCAAGAGAAGGGCGTCCGCTCCCGCAGCGCGCGTCTCGAGCACCTGCCAGTCGTCGAGGATGAAGTCCTTGCGCAGGACCGGAAGCCCGGCCGAGCTCGCGGAGGGCAGATCTTCGAGGCTGCCGCGGAAGAACTCGGGCTCGGTGACAACCGAGATGGCCGCCGCTCCCCCGCGCGCGTAGGACGACGCCGTGTCGGTTGCGTTCAGGTTGGCGGCAAAGACGCCTCCGCTCGGAGACGCGCGCTTGATCTCGCCGATGACCGCAACCTCGTCACCCCCCAACGCTCGACCGAAGCCACGTGGCTCCGGCACCGTCACGAGCCGCTGCTCGAGCGCGTCGGCGGTGACTCGCTCCTTCGACTCGGCGACGCGGGCGCGCGTCGAGTCGAGCAACCTCTCGAGATAGGACATCGAACGAGGTTAACCGGGCGCGCCGGCCAGGAACTCGACGAGACGTCGCGCAACCACCTCTGGGGCTCCGTCCACCAGCGTGACCTCGAAGCCGGCTTCTTCGAAGACCTCCGCCGCCCCCGCCGCCTGGGTGTCGCCGGTCACTCCGGCCCCCGCCTGCAGGTCCTCGGACAGTGGACCCTGCGCGCTCAGTGCGTCTCCTGAGAGCTCAGGCGACAGGTAGATGATCTGGGGCTCGAAGCCGTCGCCGGTCAGAAGGCGCGCCATGGCTCTGGAGCCGAGGTGGCCCTCGCCAGGCTCGGCAAACTCGGCGCCGAGCGCGACGAACTCGACGGGACGATCTCCGCCTATAACGCTGAGAGCGCGCGCTACCTCCAGGAACACACCGATCGATGCGGCGCTCACCGACTCATCCTCCGGCGTGTCGTAGGCGACCGCGACGAGATAGCGCGGTTCGGCGCCGCCGCGCGGGACGGCGATCACGTTGGTCGAGCGCACGAGGTCGCCCACCGGAACGCCGTCGAGACGGGCGGGATAGCCCGCCTGTTGGAGATGGCCGAGGATATAGGTGGCCGCGATCTGCTCCTGCTGGCTGCCCGCGGGCCGGCGAGGCGCCTCATCGGCGAACTCCGCGGCGTGCCGGTTGATTACGTCCACCTCGACGGTGGGGGGGCCGGGAGCCTCCGGTGGCGCGAAGTCCGAAGGTGATCCGGATGAGCACGCGCCCAGAGCCACCGCAAGACAAGCTGCAAACGCACGTGCGCCACGGAGGGCGCAAGGACGGACCTGCCGTTCCACGCGCCTACGAACTCTTATGGGACACGAAGCCCGGGAGCAAATCCTCGATCGTCCGCAGCAGTTCCTCGACATCGAAGGGCTTGGGGATAAACGCAACTGCGCCGGATCTCATGGCATCACGAATCACGGTCTCGTCGGTCTCGGCGCTCATGATGACGCAGGGCGCACCCGGGGTGCGCTCCTCGGCCTTGAGACGACGCACCACTTCGTCACCTCGCATATCGGGAAGATAGAGATCGACGAGCACGAGATCGGGAGGCTCGGCGAGGGCAAGACTCAGTCCCTCGGCGCCATCTCTCGCGACGGAGAGCCGGACTTCTGCGCGCAGCGACAGCAGCATTCGCATCAGCTTGACGTTCGATGGGTTGTCGTCGAGGTACAAGAGCCTAGGCGTCACCGCTCACCTCCCTGATGCTCACGCTGCCGACGCACTTGGCCCTCCGGCGGCGGCGAGTCACTCGTCGCGCCGTTGTCGAGGAACTCGTCGATCACATCCAAGAAGCGCTGGACGTCGAGCGGCTTCGTGAGGTAGGCGCTCGCACCCGATTCGAGGAGCCTGTCGATCTGATGTCTCGTGGCGTCGGCGCTGATGACGACCACGGGGATGTCGCGCGTGGCGACATCGTCTCGCATCAAGCCGAGAACCTCCGCCCCCTGGATGTCGGGGAGGTTGAGATCGAGCAGCACGAGATCGGGGTGGTGCTCCCTGATGAGATCGAGTCCCAGCCTGCCCTGCATCGCGGCATGCACCTTCAGCTCAGGGCGCCTCGCGAGGATGTACTCGACGAGCCGAAGATTGGAGAGGTTGTCCTCGATGTAGAGAAGCGTGCGCGCCCCACGCTGGCTGCCGTTCGCCTCGATGGGCATATCGTCGACGGACGCCAGAGCGGCGGGACCCTCGACCATCAGCAGGGTGACTGTGAACCTCGTCCCGCGCCCCGGAGCGGTCTCGACCTCGATCGCGCCCCCCATGGCCTCGACCAGAATCTTCGAAAGGGCCAGACCGAGCCCCGTACCCTCGACTCCGGTGTGCTCGGCCCCGAGCCGCTCGAAGGGGCTGAACAGTTGGTCCCTGCTCTCATCGGGAATGCCCGGCCCCGTGTCGGCCACGCGGATGCGGGCGTGACCGGCGCCGCTCGCCTCGCAGGTCAGCTCGACCCGCCCGTTCATACGGTTGTACTTCACGGCATTAGAGAGAAGGTTGAGCAACACCTGCTTTAGGCGCTGGCGGTCCGCCATGACGTGCCACTCGCGATCCAAGCCATCCGGCCCGCTCAAGACGATGCCTCGCTGTGCGGCAAGGGGCCTGACGAGAGCGAGGCTCTCGTCGACCACGTCACCCACCGGCACGGGTTCGAGTGACAGACCCAACTTTCCGGTTTCGATGCGCGCGATGTCGAGCACCTCGTTGATCAAATCCAAAAGGTGCCGGCCGCCCTTCAGGATCTCATCGATGCCTTCCCTCGAATGCGGGGCGAGCTCCTCCATCTGAAGGAGCTGAGCGAATCCGAGGATGGCGTTTAGCGGCGTGCGGAGCTCGTGACTCATGCGCGAGAGGAACTCGCTCTTCGCTCTCGACGAGCCCTCGGCTTCCTCCTTGGCTCGCCGCAGCTCTTTCTCGAGCTCCACCTGGGCGGTAACCTCGCGCACGGACAGGATGATCTCGGCGCGGGCGCTCCCATCCTCGGCCCGTGGCCTGTGCCCGGCCTCGAGGCGGCGGGCCCGCACGTCGAGCCACACCCAGTGTCCGTCGCGATGTCTCATACGGTAGCGAGCCCGAGCGGGTTCTCCCGCAGCCGCGCGCCTGAGTTGCTCGACCGCCAGGCGCCTGTCTTTGGGGTGTACGGCTTCGGGTCCACCTCCAAGGGCTTCCTCCGGAGAGAATCCGAGCGTCTCGGTCAGCGATGGGCTGACGTAGCGGCGGCCGCCGAGCTCGTCGGTGATGACGATGACGTCGGGCGAGGTTTCGAGGATGGCCCCGAGGGTCTTCTCGCGTTCGGCGAGCTCCATTTCAGTCGACTGGCGCGCGGTCACGTCGATCGCGTATCCGAGGATCTCGGTGGGTTTGCCGTTGTCGTACTCGATCTGCACGACCGTCTCGAGCCACACCCACTCGCCGTCCTTGCGCCTGAACCTGGTGCGCGGGCGTCGGAGTTGGGTCGCCTCGCGTGCCAGCCCGTCCCTCGTCTGATCGAGCACGGCCTGGGCGTCGTCCGGATGAAGACGTTCGAGCCAGAGGTCGGCCTCGCCGGTCATCTCCTCGGGGCTGAATCCGAGCAGTCGCTCGACGTTAGAGCTAACGAAGGTGGTGGCCAGGTCCTCGGGACGGCGTCGGAAGATGACCACCGGGCTGCGCTCGATGAGCTGCTCGAGAAACCGCCGAGCCTCTCGGACCTCTCCTTGCCGCAGTTCGAGCAGCCGGCCTGTGGCCTCCAGTTGGCGGCCGAGCTGCCCGATCTCGTCGTCGCCTGGGGGCATTGTCACGAGCGGGCGGCGCTCGTCGATGCGGCCGGCGTTCTCCTGCAGTCGGTGGACGCGCCTCACCACCCCGCTGATGAAGAAGAGCATGGCCAGCAGCCCTCCCAGAAGACCCAAAATGAGGCTTCCCCCGACGGCGACCAAGCCGATGTCCTGAGCGTTCTCGAGGTCCTCGGTTCGCCGCTCGAGCAGCCGGGACTGGTTCTCACGCATATCGTCGAGCTCTTCCCGGAGCTGGTCCTGGAGGGACTTCGACTCCACCAGCACTTCCCGTCTCTGCGCGCGCGACAATTCCGTCGAATCGATTAGAGAGCCGATGACTTCGATCTGCTGGGCGCTCAGCTCGGAGACGCGCTCGAGCCCTGCGACCTGGTCGGGACTGTCTACGACGAGCCTGCTCAGGTTCTCGAGGGTCCGCGGGAGCTCCTCGAGGGCGTCGTCGTAGGGATCGAGAAAGGACTCCTCGCGCGTGAGGAGGAAGCCACGCGCTGCCGTCTCCGCGTCGATGAGGAACCGAGAAGTTTGCTGGATCTCGTCACGCACCTGAAAGGTCTGCATCAGGCGCTCCTGCGTTCGATCCTCCTGCTGCTCGATCCACAGAAAGGCCACCGTCATTACGAGCAACGCCACCATCGGCAGTGCCACCACGGCGAGTCCCTTGCGGCCGAGCGACAGATTCGCCCAGCGCCTGCCGAGGGTCATCCCGGCCTCTGTCTCACGTCCTCGACTCCGGCCGGCCACAGAATGCCGTCGAGCACCATCAGGAAGCGCGCGACGTCCAGCGGCTTCGTCAGGTAGTCGCGCGCTCCCGCGGCGCGCAACTGCTCGACGCGCTTATCGGTCGCGTCCGCGCTGATCACCACCACGGGTATGGCCGCGGTGCCGGGGTCCGCTTTCAGCCCGTCGAGGACCTGGATCCCGTCGATGTCGGCGAGGTTGAGGTCCAACAACACGAGATCGGGTTGATGCTGTCGAATCAGATCGAGGCCCAGGCGTCCCTGGAGCGCGGCATGCAACTCGATGCTCGGACGGCGCTCGAGGATGCGCTCGACGAGCTTGAGATTGCTGAGGTTGTCCTCGACGTAGATGATCCTACGTTCGGGTAGCTCTCGGCGGCTGCCCTGGGCGTGGGGACGCCGAGCTCGGGTCGAGGTCTTAGCGGGGGCGTCGACGATCTCGAGCCAGACCGAGAAGGTCGAGCCTCGTCCGGGTCTCGAGCTCACCGTGATCCGGCCCTTCATCGCCTCGACCAGTCGTCGGGAGAGCGCGAGGCCGAGACCCGTTCCCTCGATGTCGGTCTGTTCCGCGCCGAGGCGCTCGAAGGGCTTGAACAGCGCGGCCATCTTGTCGCGCGGGATTCCCATCCCCGTGTCGACCACGTTGATGGTGACGTGACCATCCTCGGTCTCCACCTCTAGCTCCACCGAACCCCGCGGCCGGTTGTACTTGATGGCGTTGCTAAGCAGGTTCAACAGGACCTGCTTGACCCTCTGGCGATCGGCCATGAGGAAACGGTTGTCGTCGACGGCCGGACCTGTGATGGTCAACTGGTTGTCCCACGCAAGTGGGCGGACGAGAGCGACGCACTCGTCGCAGACCTCTTGAACGCTGACCGGCTCCATGGACAGCGGAAGGCTCCCCGCCTCGATCCTGGCGATGTCGAGCACCTCGTCGACGAGACTGAGGAGATGGCGACCGCCCTTGAGGATCTCATCGACTCCCTCGCGTTGCTCACCACCAAGCCCGGCCATGGCGAGCAACTGGGCGAAGCCCAAGATGGCGTTCAGAGGCGTCCTGATCTCGTGGCTCATACCGGTGAGAAACTCGCTCTTCGCCTTATTGGCGATCTCCGCCGCATCGCGCGCCTCGCTCAGATCTGAGTTGAGGCCCTTCATCTCTGCGTGGGCCCCGCGCAACACGGCGAGCACCGTCATGCGGTCCGTGACGTCCGTGGCGTAGCCGAGCGTTCCCAGCAGCGCGCCCGCGCCATCTCGCTCGGCGTACTCGATGCAGTGCAGCCAGATGGGGACTCCTCCTCGGCGCACGAAACGGTACTCGCCCTCGGTCTGCTCGCCGTCGGTCAGGGTCTCGAGGCCCCGCTGGTACCAGCGAAGGTCCTCCTCGTGCACGCGTCCGTCCCAGAAGCCGGCCGTCGCCTCTATATCGGAAGGCGGGTAGCCGAGGACCCGATCGGAATTGGGGCTGATGTAGGTGATCCGATCGAGGGCCGCTGAGCGCCTGAAGAACACGACGGGGGCGCGCTCGACCAGTTCTTCGGTGAACCCGGTCCCCTCATTCATTGAGCGTGTCGACCCCTCGCGCTTCCATTCGGAGCACTGCCGGATGTTCGGACGGCAAGACTTAGACGTCCTTGCCCCGTTTACCTGCCCGGAACGGTTCTTGCCTGCCGCAACCGGCTTCGTCTGCCCGCAACAGGTCTTGCCCGTCCTGACACTCTATGTCCTCCGAGGACTCCCGCCCTACAGCTCGTTGGCGACGGCAACCGCCCGCAGCGCCGCCTCGGCCTTGTTGGTCGTCTCCACCGCTTCCGAGAGTGGATCCGAGTCGGCCACCACGCCGGCCCCCGCTTGCACGTAAGCTCGGCCCCCCGTCGCCACGATGGTGCGAATGGTGATGCAGGTGTCGAGGTTGCCTGAGAAGTCGAAGTAGCCCACGACCCCCGCATAGGGGCCGCGCCGGGTTCGTTCGAGCGAGTCGATGATCTCCATGGCGCGTACCTTCGGCGCCCCCGACAAGGTGCCCGCGGGAAAAGAAGCGGTCAGAGCGTCGAACGCGCTCCGGTCCGGCGCCAGGCTCCCGCTTACCGACGAGACGATGTGCATGACATGGCTGTAACGCTCGATCGTCATGAGCTCGTCCACCGTCACGGTCCCGTAGCGACTGATGCGTCCGAGGTCGTTGCGAGCGAGGTCGACGAGCATGACATGCTCTGCTCTCTCCTTGGCGTCGGCCAAAAGGTCGCGCGCGAGCGCCTCGTCCTCGGCTTCGGTAGCGCCTCGCCGCCGCGTGCCCGCGATGGGGCGAGCGACGGCACGCTCGCCCGACACCCGGACCAGCGGCTCGGGCGAGGCTCCCGCCAGCTCGAACGGCTCATGGCTCTCGTCGCCGGCGAAGCGCAGGTAGTACATGTAGGGGCTCGGGTTGAGGGTGCGGAGCACACGGTAAGCCGCAAAGGCAGACCCATCGAGAGGCATCGAGAAGCGGCGCGAGGGCACGACCTGGAAGACATCGCCGGCCCTGATGTGCTCGATGCACCTCTCGACCCAGCGCGCGTAGTCCTCGTCGGTCGCGCTGCAGTCGTACGCGGGGAGATCACCGCCAAGATCGAGGTCGAGATCGAGTGGAGGGGCCTCGTGAGGCCGGAACAGTTGTTCGACCGTCGCGTCGCAGCGAGCGGCCGCCTCGTCGTAGGCCGCGTCCGGATCGCGCCCGCCGGCGACGTTCGTGATGACGAAGGCTCGCTGCGACAGGTGATCGAACACGACGAGCGTGCGCGTCAGCATCAGTGCGAAGTCCGGCAGCCCGAGATCGTCGGGCGGCGGGTTGGGGAGGTGCTCGAGCTCCCTGACGCAGTCGTATCCGAGAAAGCCGACGGCCCCGCCGTGGAGGGGCGGCAAGCCCTCGATGCGCGGCGCCCTGCACTCGGCCGCCAGCCGCTTGACGTAGGCGAGGGGCGGCTCGTCTGAGTGCGGTTCGAGCGGCGGCGTTCCCTCGATGGTTATGCGCCCCGCGCTCGCCTTCACGACCGCCAGGGAATCCCCGCCCAGAAAGGAGTAGCGCGCCCAGCGCTGACCTCCCTCGACGCTCTCGAGCAAGAAGCCGTTCGTGAGGCCGGGGGCCAGGCGCAGCCACGCCGCGACCGGTGTCAGCGCGTCGGCGAGCACCTCGCGCCACACGGGGACGATGCGATGACGTGCGAGGAGGTCCCCGAAGGTCGCTCTATCGGGGTGATGGCGGCTCAACCGTCGTGGGCGCCGCGAGCGTGGAGTCGCCTGAAGAAGCAGGAGCGCTCGCCCGTGTGACACGCGGGACCGGCGGCTTCGACTAGGACCAGAAGGGCGTCGGCGTCGCAGTCGTAACGAAGCTCGACGACGGCCTGGGTGTTGCCCGAGGTGGCCCCCTTGTTCCAGTACTCGGACCGAGACCGGCTCCAAAACCATGTGGTGGCCGTCTCGAGCGTCCTGCGCACGGCCTCGGCGTTGGCGTAGGCCAGCATCAAGACCTCTTTGGAGGACGCGTCCTGGACGATCACGGGAAGCAGACCGTCGTCCCCGTAGGTCAGCTCCTCAGGACGTTCGACGAGGTGCGCCTCGCGGCTCACGGCTGGAGGTCGTAGGGGTAGGGATCGGTGAAGTACTCAAAGCCGTCGTCGGTGATCAGCACCGTGTCTTCGAGTCGCACGCCGCCGGTGCCCTCGTAGTAGAGACCCGGCTCGAGCGCGATGACGTCTCCGGGCACGAGCGCCTCGCAGCGACGCCCCAGCCAGGGGCGCTCGTGCACCTCGAGGCCGACTCCGTGGCCCAGAGCGTGGAAGAAGCCCTGGTTGTTCTGCGGTGGAGCGCTCGGGTGCAGTTGACTCGCGTGGCCCTTCGATTTGAAGTAGTCCGCCACCTGCTGGTAGAGGTCGTCGGTGCCGGGGCGACACCCTTCCAGCGCGATCTTGAGCGCCTCCCTGACCTGACCATGGAGTTCGACGAGGTCGCCCGAGGGCCTCCCGGGGACGAAGGTGCGCGTCATGTCGGAGAACGCCCCGGTGTGCCGGTCGCGTGGAAAGACGTCGATGATGCAGGACTGGTTGGGGGCGATCGGACCCGATCCGAGCTCGTGGCCCTTGAGGCAGGCGTCGCCCGACTGCACGATGATCTCGTCCGTGTCGGCACCCTGCTGGGACAGCATCGCGGTCATGGATTCCCGAATCAGCTCCGCG
Organism: Actinomycetota bacterium; assembly: GCA_030860505.1. GTDB lineage: Bacteria > Actinomycetota > CADDZG01 > CADDZG01 > WHSQ01 > WHSV01. The sequence continues at coordinate 5,546 of JALZIB010000002.1, read as the reverse complement.
GTCAGGATCTCACCCTCGAAACGAAGGCGGCCTTCGGTCGTCGGCTCCGCGTCTCTCAGCATGCGCGCCGCGGTCAGCATCGCGATCTCGGCCGCCCTCTGGGCGCGCTCAGAACCCTCGAGCTCCGCCGGGGACTTGCGACGACGACGGTCCGCCCACGCCGCGGAGTCGACGGTCACCTTCAGGCCCCGCTCTCTGAGGAGATCCGCGACCTGCACGTAGAAGGTCGAAGGGACCAGCACCTCCGCCACCCCCAGGCGTTCGAGCGCGCGCACCACGAGCTGCGGACGGATCATGTCGGCGGGAACCCTCTCGTCGGCGTTGAGGTCGTCGATCCCGAGGTCTGTATAGCTCCAGAACTCGTCGACGACATCCTCTCGCTTGGCGAAGACCTCGGCCTCGAGACTCGGACCGGCGACGATCCGCACGCCGTCGTGGTCGATGAACACCACCGGGTCGGCGACCGGCTCGGAGATCTCGTGACGCATCTCGGGGCTACGCACGCCGCTGTCGAACAGAAGATAGGTGGTCATCGGTCGCTTTACCTCTCGCTCTCGCGGGGGATCCTAACGGGCAGGCCGCGTCGCTCCAATGCACGCTTCGCTTCCCTTACCGAGAAGGTTCCGAAGTGAAACACCGACGCTGCGAGCGCGGCGTCGGCCCCTCCACGATTGGGGTCCACGGCGTCGGCGAGATGGTCGGGCCTGCCCGCTCCCCCCGAGGCGACGACCGGAACGGTCACCGCATCGCACACGGCCCTGGTGAGCTCGAGGTCGTAGCCCTGGGTGGTCCCATCGCGATCCATCGAGGTCAGCAGGATCTCGCCGGCCCCCAGCTCCTGCGCCCGCCTCGCCCAGTCGACGGCGTCGAGCCCGGTCGCCACGCGGCCCCCGTCGACGAAGACCTCCCACTTCCCGGACGCCGACTGTTGCGCGTCGATCGCCACCACGATCGCCTGGGACCCGAACTCGTCGGCGGACTCGGTCACCGAGGCGGGCCGGCGCACCGCCGCCGAGTTCAGCGCGGCCTTGTCCGCCCCGGCCTGCAAGAGGCGGCGGACGTCGGCGGCCGTGCGGACTCCTCCCCCCACGGTCAACGGGATGAACACCGTCTCGGCCGTGCGCGCCACGACTTCGAAGATGAGCTCTCGCCGTTCGTGGCTCGCGGTGATGTCCAGGAACACGAGCTCGTCCGCGCCCTCAGCGTCGTAGTGCGCAGCGAGCTCGACGGGGTCGCCCGCGGCGCGCAGCTCGACGAAGCGCACACCCTTCACGACCTTTCCTTTGGCGACGTCGAGACAGGCGATGATTCGCTTGGCGAGCATCAGTGCTCTGGAGGCGGAGCGGCAGGGCGCTCCCCGGAGCTGGCTTCGTCCCCCGCCCGCACGGCTTCGATGACTGTGAACTTCCCTTCGTAGAGCGCACGACCCACGATCACTCCCTCGACCCCGGTGCCGTGCAGACCGGCGACGGCGCGCAGCTCGGCGAGATTCCCGACCCCTCCTGAGGCGATCACCGGAAGTGTGGTCTCTGCCGCGAGGCGGCTGAGGCCGTGAAGGTTCGGCCCCGACATCGTTCCGTCGCGCGCCACGTCGGTGTAGATGAACCTCGCCGCGCCGGCCTCGGCGAAGATGCGCACCGCGTCGAGCAGCGGCACTCCCGCTCCCACCGTCCACCCGTGGCTGGTGAGCTCGTCACCCCGGGCGTCGAGCGAGACCGCTATGCGCTCTCCAAAGCGGCCGCAGGCGCGCCGGAGCTCGGCCGGGTCCTCGAGCGCGGTCGTCCCGAGCACCGCCCGGTTGGCCCCCGCCGCAAGCACCTCCACGACGTCGTCGATGCCGCGCAGGCCCCCACCCGCCTGCACCGGGCACGAAGCCCTCGCCACGACCTCGAGAACCATCTCCCGGTTGGCGCTCACTCCCGTCTTGGCGCCGTCGAGGTCGACGATGTGAAGCCAGCGCGCTCCCGCCTTGGACAACCCGATCGCGACCTTCACCGGATCGTCGCTGTACACGGTCTCGGTCCCGAAACGACCCTGTAGCAAACGGACACACTTCCCGTCGGCGATGTCGACCGCCGGGTACACGGTGAAGGTCATACGGCGGCTTCTTCGAGCGCGGCCGTCCAGTCCGACAGCAGGGCAAGTCCCGCCGCGGCGCTCTTTTCGGGATGGAACTGCACCGCGGTCACGGAGCCAGATCGAATCGATGCGGCGAATCTCTCGCCGTGCCAGCACCATCCCGACACGAGTGAGTCGTCGCGCGGCCACACCGCGTAGGAATGGTCGAAGTAGTAGTGCTCGTCGTTGACCTCGTTCCAACCCATGTGCGGAATGCGCACGTCTCCCCGCAGGCGACGCACGACCCCTGGAAAGATCGACAACCCAGTGCTCGCCGCACCCCCACGTTGCTCCTCACTAGAGTCGAACAGGATCTGCATCCCGAGGCAGATGCCGAGATAGGGACGTTGATCGTCGATCCAGCCGCGAATGAGATCGTCTTGCTCCGCCGCGGCGAGGTTCGCCATGCATCGTCCGAAGATGCCCTGTCCTGGAACGCAGAGAGCGTCGCTGCGGTCCACCTCGGCGCTCGATGAGGTCACCACAACATCTGCCCCCGCGGCCTCGAGTGCTTTGGCGACGCTGCGCAGGTTGCCCATGCCGTAGTCGAGCACGGCGACCCTCACAGGACCCCCTTCGTTGAGGGGATGACGCCGCTCGCTCTGGGGTCAAGTGCCACTGCGTCGCCGAGCGCGCGCGCCACCGCCTTGAAGATCGCCTCGGCCATGTGGTGCGTGTTGCGACCCGCGAGCAGCTTCACGTGCATGGTCAGCTTGCCGGCGCGGCACAGCGCCTGGAGAAACTCCTCGGTAAGCGCGGTGTCGTACTGACCGATCGACTCGCCCGAGAAGTCGCCCTCGTAGACGAGCAGAGGACGTCCCGAGAGGTCCATCGCGACGCGCGCGAGAGCCTCTTCCATGGGCACGAGGGCGTCGCCGTAACGGCGGATGCCGCGCTTGTCTCCAAGCGCCTCGGTGAGCGCCTCGCCGAGCATGATGCCGGTGTCCTCGACCGTGTGGTGAGCGTCGACGTCGAGGTCGCCTCGCGCACGCACCGTCAGGCCCAGGCGGCCGTGGCGGCCGAGTTGGTCGAGCATGTGATCGAAGAACGGCACCCCTGTGTCGGCGCTCACCTCGCCGCCGTCCAGCGAGAGGGCGACCGCGATTGACGTCTCCGTCGTGGTCCGCTCGAGGCTCGCCGTGCGCTCGTTAGTCATCTTCAAGCACGGCCGCCATGGCCTCGAGGAACGCGTCGGTCTCCTGCTTGAGCCCCGCGGTCACCCTGAGGCAGCCGCGCAGAGCGGGGTTGGACGAATAGTTGCGCACCAGCACGCCCCGCGCGAGCAGCCTGGTGAAGATGACATCGGGGTCGTCGACCTGGAAGAGCACGAAGTTGGCGCGCGACGGAAAGGTCTTGATCCCCATCGCCTGCAACTCGACCGAGATGCGGTCGCGCTCTTCTGTGATCGCGTCGACCATGGCGAGGGCCTGGTCGGAGAAACCGAGCGCCAGCTCGCCCGCGGCCTGGGTGAAGGACGAGAGGTGGTAGGGCAGACGCACACGCTCGATGCCGTCTCTCAGCGAGGGGTCGGCCAGCATGTACCCGAGCCGGAGGCCCGCCAGCCTGTACGCCTTGCTGAAGGTCTTGATGAGCACGAGGTTGCGGTGCTCGTCGAGCAGCGGCCGCACGGATTCCTGCGGTCCGGCGAACTCGCCGTAGGCCTCGTCTACCACGACCAGGCCTGGGGCGGTCTGCAACAGCGCGCGCACGGTGGTCAGCGGTTCGCAGTTCCCCGTCGGGTTGTTGGGAGAGCACACGACGACGATGTCGGGGGCGTTGCGTTCGATCTCTTCGAGCGCCGCCTCGAGATCGACCACGAAGTCATCGTCTCGCCACAGGTTGCGAATGCGCGTTCCCGTGACGCGCGGGATGAGCGAGTGAAGTGAATACGTCGGCTCGAAGGTCAGCACCGTGCGCTCGGGGCCCCCGAAGGCGAGGAAGAGGTGCTGGAGCACCTCGTTCGAACCGTTCGCCGCCCACAGTCCGTCCGTCGACCACCTCGTGTGCTCGGCCAAAGCCTGGTAGAGCGAGCCCGCGTCCTTGTCCGGGTAGCGGTTGAGAGACAGCTCCTTCAGGCGGGCGCCGAGGGCTTCCACGAGCCCTTTGGGAGGCGGGTAGGGCGACTCGTTGGTGTTCATGCGGATGCGCGCCGGGCGCTGGGGAGAAACGTACGGCTTGAGATCGGCAAGGTCGGCGCGGGGGCCGAGCGGTGCTCTCGTCACCGGGCGCCACCCCTGCGGTCGCGCGCGTCGAGCCGAACCTCGAGAGCCCGCGCGTGCGCCGGCAGTCCCTCCGCCTCGCTCAATGCGTGGACGTGCGGCAACACGCGCTCGAGCGCGCTCGGCTCGTAGCCCGAGACGTAGATTCGCTTGACGAATTCATGCGCGCCGAGCCCCGACGCCCAACGCGCGCTCCCGCCGCTCGGCAGGATGTGGTTGGTCCCGCCCGTGTAGTCCCCCACCGGCACCGGCGAGTACGCGCCCACAAAGACGGAGCCGGCGTTGCGAACGTCGTCGAGCGCATCGAGCGCGCCGGGAAAACAGAGTTCGAGGTGCTCGGGGGCGAACGCGTTGGCGGTATCGAGCGCGTGCCGCCTGTCGCGCACGAGCACTCCGCGTCCGCCTTCGATGAGCGCGTTCTCGACATCGTCGGGACGTTCGTGCATGAGCACGACGCGGTCGAGGTGCTCGTCGACGCTCTCGACCAGCCCGGGGCTCCAGGTGATGAGGACGTGCGCGCCGTGGGGGCCGTGCTCCGCTTGGGCGATGAGGTCGGCGGCGAGCACCTTCGGATCCATCGAGTCGTCGGCGACGATCGCGATTTCAGTCGGGCCGGCCTCGGAGTCGGTTCCGACCCAACCCTGCACCGCACGCTTGGCGAAGGTGACGTAGACGTTGCCGGGCCCGACCACCTTCTCGACGGGACGCACGGACTCCGTCCCGTAGGCGAGCGCCGCGATCGCCTGTGCGCCACCGATGCGATAGACCTCGTCGATCCCGGCGACGGCGCAGGCGGCGAGCACGCTCTCGGCAACGTCGCCGCCGAGGCCCGGTGGGGAGCACACCGCGATGCCCTCGACACCTGCGACCTGGGCCGGCACCGAGGCCATCATCACGCTCGAGGGATACGCGGCCCGGCCCCCGGGAGCGTAGATCCCGACCCTCCGAAGCGGCCGGATCAGCTCGCCGACGAACCCGTCGTCACCTTGGTCCGTCCATGACTTGGGAAGCTGCCTTGCGGAGGTCGCTCGAAGCGCGTCCGCCATCGCCTGCAACGCCTCGAGGAGCTCGGGCCGCACCAGGTTGCGGGCCTTGAGGATGTCGTTCGGCTCGACGCGCAGTCGATCCGCGCTCAGCGACGCCTTGTCGAGCTTCGCTGCGTAGTCGACGAGCGCGGCATCGCCGCGCAGACGCACGTCGTCGACGATG